>QHRU01000037.1 GCA_003220225.1 Candidatus Rokuibacteriota bacterium | reverse complement strand
CAACCCGCTCTTCCGCACCGGCAGCCAGCTCGGGACGTACTCGAACCCGGACCTCGACGGGCTGGTGGAGGCCGCGCAGAAGGAGATGGACGAGAAGAAGCGGCTGGCGCTCTTCCACCAGATCAACAAGCTCTGGATCGATGACGCCGCCGCCGCGCCGCTCTACCAGCAGCTCGATCTCTACGGCGCGAGCAAGCGCATCACCTGGAAGGCGCGCAGCGACGAGCGGATCAAGGCCACGGAGATGACGATCAAGTAGCGTGGGAAGCGGCGAGCGGCCGTAATTCAGTGGCAGAATGCCAGCTTCCCAAGCTGGACGTCGCCGGTTCGAATCCGGTCGGCCGCTCCAATTTTTCGGGGCCCTGCGCGCGGCGCAGGGCCCCGAGCCACTTCCATCGGCCGTGGGAAGAGGACACGACACCATGTACAAGATCCTCGGCGCCATCCTCGTGGCCGCGCTCATCGCAGACTTCGCCTGGGTCATCCACACTGCGTTGAACGCGCACTGACAGGGGCTCAGGCCGCTCGAGCGCGCTGCGCGATACTCCGTCTCACATGACCGGCGACGTCCGCGGGCCGCCCTGCTGCCAGACGTTGAAGGCGGCGTCCCAGACCGCGATCATGCCGTCGCGCATCCGCCAGGTCTCGAGCCCCCGCCCCGCCATCGCCTTGCCGGTGTCACGATCTTGCCAGGTGCCTTCCCAGAGGTTGGTCAGGACGTTGCGATCGAGCGCGAGCAAGGTCTTCTTCAGCCGGTAACCCTTTTGACGGGCCAGCCGCGCGGTGAAGAATTCCCGGAGTGCGGCGCGGCCCCGGCGTTCCGGCTGTTCGGCGAATCGGAAGACGCAGTCCTCGGTGAAGCCGTGAACCAGGGCCTCGACATCCACGCGATGAAACATATCCTCGACCACGCGCAAGAGTCGGTCGGCCTGCTCACGCGACCAGGGATCCTCGGCCTTCGGGAAATCGCTCATCGCGCTGCGTGCAGCCCGCGCCCCGCGCGCAGCACGCGGCCGGGGAACGCGCCGGTGTGCCGGCCGTGGTCCAGGACGACCTGGCCGCCCACGATCACGTGGTGCACGCCGTCGGCGCCCTGCACGCGCCGCGGCGTGCCCGACGGGCCGTCGCGCGAGACCTCGTCCTCCTTGACGCCGATCGTGGCGGCGTCGAAGACCATGAGGTCCGCCGCCATGCCCTCGCGGATCAGCCCACGATCGCGGAGGCCCATGATCCGCGCCGGCTGGAACGTGTACCGGCGAATGGCGTCCTCGAGCGTGAGGAGCTGCCGCTCGCGCACCCACTCGGCGAGGACGTAGCTCGACTCGCCGGCCGTGCAGAAGTTCGTGTTGAGGTGCGCGCCGGCGTCCGACTGCGACGGGATCGCGTGGCCCGTCTTCACGAACTCCGCCAGCTCGACGTCCTCCGCGGGTGGCCGCGACTGCAGCTGGAACTCGGTGTCGAGCTTCTCTTCCAGGGCGAGATCGAGCATGAGGTCGGCCACGTGCTTGCCCTGCTCCGCCGCCAGCTCCGTCAGCGAACGCCCCTCGAGCGCCCGGTTCTTCGCCAGCGCGGCCTTCTTCACGACGATCGATTGCCACTTGATGAATCGCCCCGGCACGCCGGGCCGGCGGCGCTGGCGCTTGTCGGCCCACTCGCGCAGCTCCGCGCGCTTCGCGGGATCGGCGAAGGCCGCCATCCGCTCCTCGAGCGGCTTGGCCATCACGATGTCCCACACGTCGAGGTTGCTGAAGAACGTCGTCTTCTTGAGCGTGAACCGCGGGTTGAACGGGATCGCGCGTAGCAGGGCGTACATCTGCGCGCCCTCGCGCGTGGAGGCCTCCACACGCGCGCGCGGCGCGGCGTCGAAGGTCAGGAAGAAGACGGGCCGGCCGCTCGCCCGCGCGACGTCGGTGAGATGGGCGTGATCCGCCTCGGTCGGCGCCCCGGCGCCCTTGGGCAGGATCTCGATCACGCCGCGGTTGAGCTCGCCGAGGGCTCGGCCGAGCGCGACGCGCTCGTCGTCCGCGGCCAGCCGCGTCGGCACGGGCTCGCCGTGCGGGCCCGCGTGAGTGGGCGAGTCGGTCGTGCTCCAGCCCCAGGCGCCGGCGTCCATGGCCGCGCGCAGGAGATTCTGCATCACGGCGATCTCGTCGGGCGTGGCGGCGCGGTCCCACGCGGCCTTGTCCATGGCGGACAGGCGCAGCGGATTGTGGCCCACGAGCGGCATGAGGTTCATGCCGAGGCCGATGTCGATCGCCTTCAGGTATTCGTCGAAGGTCTGCCACGTCCACGGCAGCACGGCGCTCAGCGAGCGTACGGGCAGGTCCTCGACGCAGCAGAACGTGGCCAGCATCGGCTCGCGATGCTCCGGGCGCAGCGGCGCCAGCGTCAGCCCGCAGTTGCCCATGAGCGCCGTCGTCACACCGTGCCAGACGGAGGACGTGCAGAGCCGGTCCCAGAAGGGCTGCGCGTCGTAGTGCGTGTGGAGGTCGATGATCCCGGGCGCCACGAAGAGGCCGTCGGCGTCGATGGTTCGCGCCGCCGCCGCGGTCACGCGGCCGAGCTCCACGATCACGCCGTCCTTCACCGCGACGTCGGCGCGATAGCGCGAAAACCCGCTGCCGTCGACCACCATCCCGTTCTTGACGATCAGGTCGTGAGCCATGTCTGCCCTCGCTGGCGTTCTACTTCGAGATCTTCAGCCCGAATCGCTCCTCCACCACGTGCGTGACGCCCGAGAAGTCCTGGCCGGGCCACCTCGCCCTGGCTGCAGTGTACGCCGCCAGCGCCTCTTTCAGAATGGGCATGCGGTCGAGGTCCGCGCCGGCCATGCGCGCGGCGAGCGAGACGTCCTTGTGCATCAGCTCCACGGTGAACGTGGCGTCGAAGTTGCCCTCGACCACGCGCATCACGCGGCGATCGAAGTACGTCGAGTAGGCCATGCCGCCGCCCTGGCGGACGACGTCGTAGTAGGTCTGCGGATCGACGCCGAGCCGCTCGGCGAGCGCCAGGGACTCCGCCACGGCCACCGCGTTCACGGCGCCGAGCGCGTTGTGAAGGAGCTTGATGCGGTTGCCGGTGCCCGAGGGGCCCACGTACATGGTCAGACGGCCGATGACGTCGAGGAGCGGCTGCACGGTGGCGAGCTGGTCCCGATCGCCGCCGACCATGAAGAAGACCTCGCCGCTCTCCGCCTGCGGCGAGGAGCCGAGCATCGGGGTGTCGAGATGGGCGACCCCGCGCCCGCGCGCCGCCGCGTGGATCTTCTGCGAGGTCTCCGGCGTCACCGTCGAGCAGTCGCAGGTCACGAGCCCTGGGCGCGCGCCCGCCAGCACGCCGGCGCCGCCCAGGTAGGTGTCGAGCACGATCTCGTCGTTGGGCAGCGCGCTGAAGAGCACGCTCGCGTGCGCCGCGACGTCGCGGGGTGCGCCGAGCACGGTGATGCCGGCGACGGCGCCGGCGCGCTTGGCGGCGTCGGGCGAGACATCATGCGCGTGCACGGTCCACCCGGCCGCCGCCAGGTTGCGCGCCATGGGGAAGCCCATCCGCCCGAGTCCGATGAAGCCGACCTCGCCCTTCGCCATGAGGTTCCTCCCGAAGGGCGAGCTTAACGCGTTTGAGTCGGGGAGTAGAGTGGTCGCAAACCCGGTGCCAGCGAGCACCTCGTGGAGGGGCAGGACATGCGGACGACACGACTCGTGACGGGACTCGGCGGCCTCGTGGTGATGGCGATGCTCGCGCTGGTCCCGGCGCGCGCGCAGACGGGCAAGGCGGAGATCCAGTGGCTCGGGCAGGCGGCGACGAAGATCACGACGCCCGGCGGCAAGGTCATCGTGATCGATCCGTGGCTGACGACGAATCCCAAGACGCCCGCGCAGTACAAGAACCTCGACGCGCTCGGCAAGGTCGACCTCGTCCTCGTCACCCACGCCCACGGCGACCATCTCGGCGACGCCCCCGAGCTCGCGAAGAAGCACAACGTGCCGATGTGGGCGCCGGCGGGCCTGCAGAACTCTCTGGTCACGCTCGGCATCCTGCCCACGAATCTCGCGCCGCGCATGAACAAGGGCGGCGTCATCACCCCGCTCGGGCCCGACATCAAGATCACGATGACCCGCGCCGAGCACTCGAGCGAGATGGTGTGGAAGAACCCGGCCACCGGCAAGGACGAGACCCACGTCGGCGGCGAGGCCGTCGGCTTCATCGTCCAGCTCGAGAACGGGTTCAAGGTCTACCACATGGGCGACACCGGGCTCTTCGGCGACATGCGGCTCATCGGCGAGTACTACAAGCCCGACCTCCTGCTGATCCCGATCGGTGGCCACTTCGTGATGAGCCCGCAGGACGCCGCCGTCGCCACGCGCGACTTCATCAAGCCGAAGGTCGCGATCCCCATCCACTACGGCACGATCCCGCAGCTCAAGGGCACGCCGGAGGAATACATCCAGGCGCTCGGCCCGACGTCGGTCAAGGTCCACGTCATGCAGCCGGGCGACAAGCTGATGTTCTAGTTACGTGGGGGGCCCCGATATGGCCCCCCACACCCCCCAGCGCTCGGGGCGCCCCGGGGAACCCGTGGCGCCCCTCGGGACCGGCAGATAGCGCTCGAGGAGCGCGCGCATCTCGGCGCTGTGCCACTCGCGCGCGCCGAGCGCCATGCCGACGGCCTCACCGCCCGGTCGCACCACGAACGTCGCGGGCAGGCCCGTGACCCGCCACGCGCGCGAGGCGCTCAGGTCGGCGTCGAGGAGGATCGGGAAGGAGAGCCCGAGCCGCGCCACATAGGGCTCGAGCAGGGCCCGCGGCGCGCCGCGGTCCACCGAGACGCCGAGCACGACGAGCCCGCGCGCGCGGTACCGGCGCCAGAGCGCCTCGAGCGTCGGCATCTCGGCGGTGCAGGGCTCGCACCACGTCGCCCAGAAGTTGACGACGACGAGGCGCTCGCGATGCTCGGCAAGCGCGGTCACGCCGCCGTCGAGCCGCCGCAGCCGCAGCGCCGGCGTGCGGTGCCCCTCGCGCAGCTCGCTGACGCCGGCGCGCTCGAACGGATCGAGGTCGGGCCCGTGCGCGGCGTGGTGGCCGCCGTCCTGACCGGGACGCCGGACGGGCAGCGCCCACAGGAGACCGCTCACGAGCGCCACCGCGAGCACCGCGCGCAGCACCTGCTGGCGCCGCCCGACGCCGAGCAGCGTGTTAGACGCCCAGCTTTTCATCGTTGCGCGCGATGGTATCGCGCTTCGAGCGCCGGCTTCGCCGGCGCAATCCTGTTCTGGGGGGAGGCAAGGAGGAGCGCGCCGTCAAGCGCGCGACGACTGTCGGAAGGGGGGCAAAGCCCCCCTCCGAGTTACTACACGCCGAGCTTTTCACGGGTCACCGGGCTGTCGCGTAGCTCGCGCGACGAGGCCTCGAAGACGATCACGCCCTTCTCCATGATGTAGCCGCGGTCGCACACGCTCAGCGCGACGCGCGCGTTCTGCTCGATCAGCAGTACGGTCACGCCCAGCCGCTTGAGCTCGCCGATCATGTCGCGGATGTGACGGATGAACGCGGGGGCGAGCCCCTGCGTGGGCTCGTCCATGAGGATCAGTCGCGCGCCGGCCATCATGACGCGGGCGATCGCCAGCATCTGCTGCTCCCCGCCGGAGAGCGTCTTGCCCGGCTGCTCGATCCGCTCGCGCAGCCGCGGAAAATGGTGGAACACGTCGGCCAGGCGCTTTTCGCGCAGCGCTGCCGAGCGCCGCGGCGCCGCCGACAGGCCCAGCTCGAGGTTCTCGCGCACGGTGAGGCCGGGGAAGATGCGCCGGTTCTCCGGCACCAGCCCGACGCCGAGGCGCGCGATGTCGTGGGGGGCCAGCCGGGTGAGGTCGCGGTCCTCGAACTCGATCGTGCCGCGCCACGGCTTGAGGAAGCCGATGGCCGTCTTCATGAGGGTGGTCTTGCCCATGCCGTTCTTGCCGAGCAGCGCCACCGCCTCGCCCTCGCGCACCTCGAGCGAGACGCCGAAGAGGATCGGCGTGGCGCCGTAGCCCGCGTGCACCTCGCGCATGCGGAACACGTCAGTCGTCCCCGCCGCCGAGGTAGGCCTCGATGACCCGCGGATCGTGGCGGATCGCGTCGGGCGTGCCCTCGGCGATCTTCTCGCCGAAGTGCAGCACGGCCACGCGGTCGGAGATTCCCATCACCACCGACATGTCGTGCTCGATCAGCAGCAGGGTGAGCCCGCGCTCGAGGACGACCTTGCGGATGAGGGCGGTGGCGTCGCGCGTCTCGCCCGGCGTCATGCCGGCGGTGGGCTCGTCGAGCAGCAGCAAGGTGGGGCTGGTGGCGAGGGCCACGCAGATCTCGAGGTAGCGCTGCTCGCCGTGCGACAGGTTCTTCGCGTGCGCCTCGCCGCGCGCGGCGAGGCCGAAGGCCTCGAGCAGCGCCACCACCGTGCCGTCCACGTCGGGCCGCCGCCAGAGCGACGAGGGCCGGCCGGACTCGGGCGCGCGCGACTGCGCGGCCACGCGCACGTTGTCGAGCACGGAGATCTCCGGGAAGACGTTGGTGATCTGGAACGTCTTGGCCAGGCCGAGGCGGTTCACGCGCTCGGGCGGCAGCCCCGCGATGTCCTCGCCCCGGAAGCGGACGCGCCCCGTGTTCGGCGCGAAGAGCCCCGAGACGACGTTGAAGAGGGTGGACTTGCCGGCGCCGTTCGGCCCGATCACCGAGAAGACCTGGCCGGCCTCGACGCCGAAGCTCACGCGCGTCAGCGCGGCCAGCGCCCCGAACCGCTTGGAGACGTCGTCGACCTCGAGGATCACGCCGTCGCCCGCTCCCGCGAGAAGATCCGCCGCAGCCCGAGCAGGCCTCGCGGCATGAACAGGACGATGACGATGAGGACGACGCCGATGACGATGAAGTACCAGTCCACGATGGACGAGACCTTGTCGCGCAGGATCGTGAAGAAGACGCCGCCGATGATCGGCCCCACGAGGGTGCCGAGGCCGCCGATCATGACCGAGATGATGAACTCGCCCGACTCCGTCCACAGCATCAGATCGGGCGTGGCGAAGGCCGAGCGCATCGGATAGATGGCACCGGCCACGCCGGTGAGGAGCGCGGAGATCATGCACGCGCCCATCTTGTAGCGCTGGACGTTGTAGCCGAGGAAGCGCGCGCGGTCCTCGTTCTCGCGAATCGCCACGAGCACGCGGCCGAAGTGCGAGGCGACCAGCACGCGGCAGATCGCGTACGCGACGGCGAGGTACGCGAGCACGAGGTAGTACTTGCGCGTGGGCGTATCGATGACGAGCCCGGGGAAGAGCGTCGCGTCGGGCAGCCCCTGGATGCCGTCGGAGCCGCCGAACGTCTGCGTGTAGCGGAAGAACGTGTAGACGACCTCGGCGAAGATCAGCGTGAGCAGCGCGAAGTAGATCCCGCGGCGCGCGGTGGCGAAGTAGCTGACCACGAGCGCGTAGAGCCCGACCACGAGGAGCGCGAAGCCGACGCACGCCCAGACGGACTGGACGCCGCGCTCCATGAGGATCGCCGTCGCGTAGGCGCCGAGGCCGTAGAAGGCGGCGTGGCCGAACGAGACGAGGCCCGTGTAGCCCATGAGGAGATCCAGGCTCATGGCGATGGCGCCGAAGAGCAGGGCGTCGAAGGCGAGCAGCAGGTAGTAGCGGGACACGCCGGGGACGAGCGGCAGCGCCGCCAGCAGCGCGAACACGACGACCGCGCGCCAGCCGAAGGCCCTCACTCGAGCACGCCCTCGCGACCGGCGAAGCCGCGCGGCCGCACGATGAGGACGACGATCATGATGCCGAAGATGGCGATGGCCACGCGCTGCGGGTTCATCCAGAGCGAGAACAGGCTCTGGGTGATCCCGATGACGAAGGCGGCGACGACGGAGCCGCCCAGGCTGCCCATGCCGCCGAGGATGACCACGATGAAGGCGAGCAGGATCATCTCCACGCCCATCTGCGGATAGACGGTGAAGACGGGCGCCAGCAGCAGCCCGGCCAGCGCGGCCAAGCCGCCCGAGGCGGCGAAGGTGAGGGTGAACACGCGGCGCACGTCAACGCCGAGGCCGTCGAGCATCTCGGCGTCCTGCACGGCCGCGCGCACGACGATTCCCGCGCGCGTGCGCGTGAAGAAGAGCCAGAGGGCCAGGAGGATCGCCGACGAGGCGGCGAGCAGGAACAGCCGGTAGTTCGGGTAGGTCATGCCGAGCAGCGGTGTGGAGCCCGTGAACGGCGGCAGGATCCGCCGCATGTCGCCGCCCCAGATCTGGCGCGCGCCCTCGCGAAAGACCAGGGCCAGCCCGAAGGTGAGGATCAGCCCGTAGAGCGGCTCGCGGTTGTAGAGGGGGCGCAGCGTGGTCATCTCCGTCACGGCGCCGACCACGCCGACCAGGATCGGCGCCGCGATCAGGGCCACCCAGAACGAGTGGGTGACCCCGATCACCGCGATGCCCGCGTACGCCCCGAGCATGTACAGCTCCCCGTGCGCGAAGTTCATCACGCCGAGGAGCCCGAAGATCACCGTGAGGCCCAGCGCCAGCAGCCCCAGCGCGGCCCCGAACACGAGGCCGTGCAGGAGCTGCGGCAGCAGGATCGTCAGGACGTAGTCCACGAGGTTGGTCGGTAGACGCGAACGTACTCACGAACGGCGACCCGATCGATGGCCAGATCGAGGGTGTGCGCGTCGTCGAGAGGAACCCAGAGCAAGGCTTCGGCCTCGCGGTTGAGAATCTCGCCCTCCCAACGCTCCACCGCGAAGTAGTGGATCTTCCGGACCGCTTCGGCTCGGTGCAGGAGGGTACACACGTACGCGACTCCGCGGGCGACAATCCCTAATTCTTCGAGGAGCTCACGCGCGAGGGCCTCTTCGGGGTCTTCGTCGCCTTCCATATGGCCACCGGGGAGGGCGACCGCGCCGGGGACCAGCGTCTTGGTCAGCTTTCTCTTTTCCGCCAGCACGCGATTGTCCTCGATCAGCATGAACGCTACACACTCGAGCGGCGCGCTTTCGTCGCTCATCATGTTCAGAGGACGCGACGACGCATGATCGCCGCGGGCAGGGCTGGGCGCATGGGCGTGCCCGGGCAGCGCCGGGCCAGCCGGCACGACGCTGCCCGGGCCGCGAGCATCAGTTCTTCTTCTTGATCTCCCACGTGAAGCCTTCCACCGGGTCCTTGCCGACCATCGCCTCGCCGATCGAGTCGTTGCCGGCGATGCGGGCGATCGGGAGATTCTTGCCGCCCTTCACCTGGTAGAGGTGCATGTCCATGACGACCTGGTGGTCCTCCTTGCGGATGCACTGGCGGCCGATGTGCGTATTGTCCCGGCACATGCCCTCGTGCGCGTCGGCGACCTTGTCGGGATCGAAGGACTTGGCCTTCTCGACCGCGGCCGCCCAGAAGAGGACGGCGTCGTAGGAGCCGGCCGCGATGTTGGCGTCGGTGCCGAACTTCTTCTTGAACCGCTCGTTGTACGCCTGCATGTTCTTGTCGGGGTTGTGCGGGGAGAAGTGGTTCAGCTGCACGAACCCCTCCATCGGCTCGGCGATGGCCGGCAGATCCTGTTGCAGCAGGAAGCAGTCGATCCCCGCCAGCTTGTACTTCTTCGTCATGCCGAAGGAGTGGAGCTGGGTCATCAGCCGCAGGGAGTCGGTGCCGGCGAAGGCCACGAAGAGCACGTCGGGGTTCGACTGGTTGATGGCGCCGAACCAGGGGCTGAAGTCCTTGGTGTCGAGCGGCGCGCCGGCCACACCGACCACCTCGCCGCCGAGCTTCTCGAGCGCGGTCTTGAACTGGCGGCCGTCCGACTGCCCCATCGCGTAGTCGGTGTAGAAGATGTAGACCTTCTTGCCCATCCTGTCGACGATGTACCTGGCGAGCCCGTTCGCCTGCATGCGGGAGTCGGGCTGGTTGCTGAAGTAGTACTTGTGGAACTTCGTCGTCCGCATGAACTCGGCGCACGACACCGAGTTCCAGTGGATCGTCTTGTGCTTCTTGGTGACGTCCATGACGGCCATGGTGGCGCCGCTCGACACCGCGCCCACCAGCAGCTTGACGTCGTCCTGGAGGATCAGCTTCTCCGCCTTGCGCACGGCCGGCGCGGGCTTCGTCTCGTCGTCCTCGGAGACGATCTCGACCTTGTGGCCGAGCACGCCGCCCCTGGCGTTCAGCTCGTCGACGGCCAGCTGCATGCCCATCGTCTGGTACTTGCCGTAGCCCTCGAAGACGCCGACCTTGCTGCCGAGGTCGCCGATCTTGACGACCTTCGACTGCGAGAGCGCGGGCGCGGCCATCCACGTGCCGGCGACGGCCAGCGTCACCAGCACCACGAGCCAGGTCATTCGTCTCATGAGTCCCTCCTTTGGGGAGTTGTTGTCGTGTCGATGAGGCCGGACAGGATCTGCGCGATGCGACCGAACGACGCGCGCAGCCGGGCGGGATCGGGCGCTGCCGCGGCCGGACGTGTCAGGGTCTCCGCGTCGTCGTACGCGAGACGCATCGCCACCGACGCGCGCGGGTCGCGCTGGCCGACGGCGAAGTCCACGAGGTTGTAGTAGCGCCAGATCGCCTCGAGGAAGCGCGGACCCACGGCGGCCGCCGCGGCGCCGGCGGCGAGCCGCCGGTCGGCCTCCCGCGCCAGGTCCCGCGCGAGCGCGACGAAGAAGAGCATCAGGCCGCGCTCGGCCTCGCCGGCGTCGTGTGCGGCCAGCGCCGCGCGCGTGCGCGCTTCCAGCCCGGCGGGCAGCGCGGCGGCACGGGCGCGCATCTCGGCGCGCAGCGCCCCCTCGTCGTAGAGGCGCAGCGCGACGTCGAACCTGCCCGCCTGCAGCGAGAACTTGAGCTGCTTGAAGTTGGCGCTGATCGCGTTGTCTTTCGGCGCGTAGACGCCCGTGTGGTGGGCGGCCGCGGGCGCGACGCCGGCGACGACCGCGAGCACGGCGAGGGCGACGGCGCGGAGCGGGGTCATCGCCGCAGCATGCGCGCGGCGGTCAGCGCGGCCAGCCACAGCAGCGCGACGATCGTCGCGCCGCCGAACGGAATCCATACCAGCCACTCGGCGATGGCCTTGCCCCTCTCCACGCCGTAGGACGGGATCAGCGCGCTCCAGATCAGGTAGCCGAGAGGATAGCCGACGCCGCCGACGGTGAGAAGGACGATGAGCGCCCGCCGGGTGACGGTCGTCCGGGCCAGCGTCGCGGCCACCGTCGTGGTGGCGAGGACCACGAGGGCCATGCCCTCCGCGTGCATGTGGAAGAGCCGCAGGCCGGTGTCGAAGCGGAAGAGCGCCTCGTCCAGAGCCTGCTCGTCCACGTCGCGCACGCCCACGAGGCCGTGGACGGCGGGGTGGGCGAGCATTCCCGTCCGGGCCCATCGCGCCAGCTCGAGCTTGTAGCGCGACATCGAGGCGCCGCCGATCTCGGCGGTGACGAGCAGCAGGACGGCGGCCAGGAGGACGGCGCGCGGCGGCAGCCTCCACGACTCCATCGGCGCCAACGGGGCTAACGCCCCGCTGGAACCTCCGGTGCGCCGCGTGGGCTCGCGAGGACGACGGCGAGGCCGATGAGGCCGAGGATCGCGGACGAGCCGAGCGGCGTGAGCACCCACGCCTCCGCGAACTCGACGCCGGCGTCGCGGCCGAGCCGCAGCACCGCGAAGGCGTAGACGAGATAGCCGAGCGGGAACAGGGCGCCCATCGTCAGCAGCGCGTAGAGCGCCGCGCGCGTCGCCCGGCGTCGGACGAGGCTCGCGACGAGCGTCGCGGCGAAGAAGAGGACGAGGCCGGTGCCCTCGGCGTGCGTGTGGAAGAACGACAGCCCCGCCTCGGTGGCGAAGACGGCCTGCGCGCGCACCGTCTCGTCGTATTCGGCGGCGCCGGTGAGCCCGTGCGCCTGCGGATTGGCGGCGACGCGGGCGGCGGCCCAGCGCGCGGTCGCCGGTCGGAGCTGCGAGAGAACGGCGCCGCCCAGCTCGCCGAGCGCGATGACGAGAATGGCGACGAAGACGACGACGAGCGGCGGCCGGCCCACGACGGGCGAGACCCTATCATCGGCGGAACGGTTTGTCATTACGCGGTGGGTGTGGCAAGGTTTGCCGCGATGCGGAGCGGCGACCACTATCTCGCGAGCCTCGACGACGGACGCGCGGTGTTCCTCGACGGCGAGCGCGTCGGCGACGTCACCAAGCATCCCGCCTTCGCCGAGCCGATCCGGCGCGTCGCCCACACGTGGGACCTGGCGCGCGCGCCCGAGGCGCAGTCGGCCACCACCTACGTCGATCCGGCCACCGGCCGCCGTCACAGCACGATGTGGCTCGTGCCGCGCTCGGCGGAGGACCTCGGCGCGCGGCGGCGGGCGCACCGCCTGTGGGCGGAGCCGTCCTACGGCCTCATGGGGCGCACCCCCGACCACGTCGCGTGCGTGCTGAGCGCGTTCGCGGGCTGGCGCCAGCTCTTCGACCGCGGCGGCACGCGCTTCGGCGACAACGTCGTGCGCTTCTACGAGCGCGCGCGCGACGAGGACCTGTACGTCGCCTACGGGATCGTGCCGCTCCAGATCGACCGCTCGCAGCCCGCGCACCGGCAGCCGGCGCCGTTCCTCTATCCGGGCGTGGCCGCCGAGCGCGACGGCGGCATCGTCGTGCGCGGCGCCCAGGGCATCACGACCTCCGCCGTGCTGGCCGACTGGCTCTTCATCTCGTACATCACCCCGCTCGTTCCCGGCGACGAGGACTACGCGCTGTCCTTCGTGACCCCGGTCAACGCCCCCGGCCTCCGCGTCTACCCGCGCCGGCCCTACGCGCAGGGGACCACGAGCGTCTTCGACTATCCGCTCTCCTCGCGCTTCGACGAGGTCGACGCGACGATCGTGTTCGACGACGTCTTCGTGCCGTGGGAGCAGGTCTTCGTCTATCGCAGCGTCGACCTCGTGAACGCGCAGTTCCACGAGTCTCCGTCGCACACGCTCGCCAACTTCCAGTCGCTGGTGCGCTTCACGGTGAAGCTCGAGTTCATGGCCGGGCTGGCCCTGAAGCTGCTGGAGGTGCACGCGGCTTCGAGCAAGCCGGAGGCCCAGGCCTCGCTCGGCGGCGACATCGCCGCGCTCTGCGCGACCTTCGACGCGCTCGTGCAGGCGGCCGAGCGCAACCCGCTGATCCTCCAGGGGGTCGCGCGGCCGCATCCGCAGTACGTCTACGCGGGCATGAGCCTGCAGCGTCGGCTGATCGTGGACATGCTCCGCGCGATCCGCGAGCTGGCCGGCGGCGCCTTCCAGCAATTGCCGTCGTCGGAGGCGTCGTTCAGCAGCCCGGAGACGCGCGCGGATCTCGAGAAGTTCATGCGCGGGGCGACCGCGAGCGCCCGCGAGCGCGTGAAGCTGCTGAAGCTCGTCTGGGACTTCGTGGGGACCGAGTTCGGCGGGCGCCAGCTGCAGTACGAGATGTTCTACTCCGCCGCGCAGCCGATCGTGAACACCCGCATGTTCCGCTCCTACGATTGGCAACGCGCGAAGGCGACCGTCGACCGTTGCCTCGGCGAGTACTAGCGTTGCCCACGCTCGGATTGGTCAACATCGGCGCGTTGGCGACGGGTGTGCTCGCGGCCCCGCGCGGCGATGCCGAGTCGGTGCTCGCAGAGAACGGACGGATCACCGCGCTGGGCGCCGCCGCCCGGACCCATGCCGCTCGTGCCGACGTCGTCATCGACTGTCGCGGCACCACGGTCATTCCCGGCCTCGTCGATTCCCACTGCCACGTCGTGCTCGGCGACTACACGCCGCGCCAGAAGACCGTGGACTTCCTGGATTCCTACGTCCACGGCGGGATCACGTCGGTGGTCTCGGCGGGGGAGGGCGTGCACGCGCCCGGGCGCCCGCACGATCCCGCCGCATCGAAGGCGCTCGCCATCGCCGCCGCGAAGTGCTTCGAGCACTTCCATCCCAACGGCATGAAGGTCAACGCGGGCTCGGTCGTGCTGGAGCCGGGCCTCACCGACGAGGACTTCGCCGAGATGGCCAGGCACGGCGTGCGGCACGCCAAGTACGGCTTCGGTGGCTACGCCCACCCGCGCGACGGCGAGCCGGAGGTGCGCCGCGCGCAGAAGCACGGCCTCTGCGTCATGTCCCACAGCGGCGGCAACTCGATCCCCGGCTCCAGCCCGATCAGCCACGACGTGCTCCTGCACCTGCGGCCCGACGTCTGCGGCCACGTCAACGGCGGGACGACGTCGCTCGACGAGGACGGGCTGCGAACGATCGTCCGCCAGACCGACATGGCGCTGCAGATCGTGCAGGCGGGCAACCTGAAATCGGCGCTGTTCATCCTGCGCCTTGCCCGCGAGGCCGACGCGCTGGCGCGCGTGTGCGTGGCCAGCGATACGCCGACGGGCACGGGGGTGATGCCGATGGGCGTGCTCAAGAGCGTGTGCGAGCTGGCGTCACTCGGCGACCTCGCGCCGGAGATCGTGCTGGCGCTCGCCACCGGCAACAACGCCCGCGCCTTTCGCCTCGCCGGCGCGGCCACGCTCGAGGTCGGTCAGCCGGCCGACCTCGTCGTCTGCGACGCGCCGGCGGCGTCGCTCGCGCCCGACGCGCTGACCGCGATCGCGCGCGGCGACATCCCCGGCATCTCGGCCGTGGTCATCGACGGCGAGGTACGGGTGGGCCGGAGCCGCAACACGCCGCTCGCCAAGCGCCTGGCGACGATCACCGGCGCCGTGGTGAGCGGCGCCGGCCAGCGGGCGTTACGGTAGCGCCACCTGTTGGCGTGGGGGGCCCCGAGATGGCCCCCCACACCCCCCAACGCTCGTCGCGCCCGGGGAACCCGGGGCGCTCCTCGGGACTGCGTTACGGCAGCGCCACCTCGCGGACGTACCAGGGGATCGCCGTGATGCTCACGATCTGCTCGCTGCCGTCGAATGCCTTCTTGAGGTCGGCGATCGTCACGCGCAGCGAGACCTTCTTCACCCGGTCGACGCCCGTGGCCGTGCTGCGGAGTACGTCGGCGCCGGCGTCCGTCCGATAGATTCTAAAAAAGTTCGGATCCGGCCCGCCATACACCTTCGACTCGCCCTTGTTCCGCGCCGGTAGCGCGCGCGTGTACTCCAGAGCGAGCGTGACGGTCCCGCCCGACTGGTCGCGCACTTCCCAGCGCTCGGAGACCGTCGCCGGTTCGTTGTCTGTCGCCTTGATGGACTGCTCCAGCCGCATCGAGCCGAGCTTGCCGACCTTGTAGGCGCCTGGCGGCCCGGCGGGATTCGTCGTGAACGTGCGGACGACGTTGTTGCCGGCGGCGCCGGTCGTCGCGTTCTTCGCCGGCACGCCGAAGGCGAGCGTGCGGGTGCTCGCCGCCGCCGCGGGCTTGCCCTCCGGATCCTGGTTCAGGAGCTGGTCGATGAACGTCATCGTCAGAGTGGCGCCCTGATTCGGTCCCGACGCGATCGGATTGACCTGCCACCCTGGCGGCAGCAGCTTCTGTGCTTCCACCTCGGCGATCTTCACCGCGACGATCGTCCGCACGTCGATGTTGGAGCCGACCTTCGTCTCGGACGACGCGATGCCGACGATCAGAGGGCCGAGAAGGAGCGCGAGCGTGAGCAGGAGCGGAAGTGTGCGGAGCCTCATGGGTGCCCCCTTTCGGGCTCGGCGGTGGGACGACTTCACGTGGTTGCCGACGCCGCGGGAGCATCGGCCCGCGAGCGAGCGATGTCAAGGCACTGCGCGCGCGGCTTGACAGGACAATTCCCGCCTGCCTAGAGTGCGACGCCTGCCATGAGCGAGCGCTGGATCGGCAAATCCGTCAAGCGCGTGGAAGATTTCCGCCTCCTCACCGGACGCGGGACGTTCATCGACGACCACCCGCCCGTCGGCAACGTCCACCACGCGGCCATCGTGCGCTCGCGCCACGCCCACGCGCGCATCCTCGGCTACGACGTGTCGAAGGCGCTCGCGGCCGACGGCGTGGTGGCCGTGATCACCGGCGAGGACGTGGCGAAGGAGACGAAGCCGTTCGCGGTCGGCGTGACCACGCCCGTCCACTATTACTGCGCCGCCACCGACAAGGCTCGCTTCGTCGGCGAGCCTGTGGCCGTCGTCGTCGCGCGCGACCGCTATCTGGCGGAGGACGCGGCGGAGCTGGTGGAGGTCGCGTACGAGCCGCTGCCCGCCGTGATCGATCCCGAGAAGGCGCTCGAGCCCGACGCCCCCGTGCTCCACGAGAAGGCCGGCACGAATCTCGCCGGTCACCGCCGCCTCGTCTACGGCGATCCGGACCGCGCCTTCCGCGAGGCCGAGGTCGTGCTGCGCGAGCGCTTCCGCTTCCCGAAGTACGGCTCCACCCCCATCGAGACGTACGGCATCATCGCGCGATGGGAGCTCGACGGCGTCTGCACCGTCTGGTCCAACTTCATGGGGCCGTTCATCATGCACCCGCTCACCGCGCGCGTGCTGGGGCTGGCCGAGAACAAGCTGCGCTTCATCGTGCCGCCCGACATCGGCGGCTCGTTCGGGATCAAGACGAGCATCTACCCCTACATCGCGCTGATCGCGCTGGCGTCGAAGCACGCCGGCGTGCCCGTGAAGTGGATCGAGGACCGCCGCGAGCATCTCCTCGCCTCGTCGAGCGGCACCGACCGCATCGCGTACCGCGAGGTGGCGGCGAAGACGGACGGCACCGTGCTCGGCATGCGCTTCAAGTGGCTGGACAACGTCGGCGGCTACATCCGCAGTCCCGAGCCGGGTTGCAGTTTTCGTCCGACCGGTAATTTCGTTGGTCCTTACCGTTTTCAGCATCTCGAAGTCGATGCTTCTGTGGTGATGACCAACAAGAGCCTCACCGGACCCAACCGCGGCTACGCGTGCGGCCACCTCTACTTCGAGACCGAAGGCATGATGGACCGCCTCGCGGAGAAGCTCGGCCTCGACCCCGTCGAGCTCCGCCGGCGCAATCTCCTCCGGCCGGAGCAATTCCCGTATCGCACGCCGACGGGTGGCTACTACGACAGCGGCGATTATCCCGCGACGCTGGACAAGGCCATCGGCATCGCGCGTTACGACGAGCTGCGGCGCGAGCAGGCCAAGGCGCGCGCGGCCGGGCGCTGGTTCGGCATCGGCGTGGCGCTGGCGGTGGATCCCTCCGTCTCCAACATGGGCTACGTCGCCACCGCGCTCGACCCCCAGTTCCGCGCCAAGCCCGAGTACCTGCCGAAGTCCGGCGCGGTGGACTCGGCGACGATCAAGGTCGATCCGCTCGGCCGCGTCACCGCGATCCTCGGCACCACGCCGCAGGGGCAGGGGCACCAGACGATCGTCGCGCAGATCGTCGCCGACGAGCTGGGGCTCACGCCCGACGACGTCACCGTCGTCGACGAGATGGACACGTTCACGCGCGTCTGGTCGATCTCGTCGGGCACCTACTCGAGCCGCTTCGGCTCCGTGGGCACCAGCGCGGTCGCCCTGGCCGCACGGAAGCTGCGCGCCAAGCTCGTCGACTACGCCGCCCACCTGATGGAGCGGCCGGTCGCCGACGTCGAGTTCCGCGACGGCGCCGTGCGGCCGCGCGCCGGCAAGGGCCCGTCGTACTCGGTCAAGGACCTGGCCGGGCGCGCGCACTGGAACACCGAGTCGCTGCCCGAGGGCATGGAGCCGGGGCTGCAGGCGACCGCCGTGTTCGGCTTCACGGTCAGCAAGGCCGTCGACGCCGAGGACCGCGTGAACTCGTCGAACACCTACGGCTTCATCGCCGAGGTCATGGCCGTCGAGGTCGACCGCCAGACGGCGGCGATCAGGATCCTCAAGTACGTCACCGTCCACGACGCGGGCACGATCATCAATCCGATGATCGCCGAGGGGCAGATCTACGGCGGTGCGCTGCACGGCCTCGGCGGCGCGCTCTACGAGGAGCTGAAGTACGACGAGGACGGCCAGTTCCTCACCGGCACCTTCATGGACTACCTCGTGCCGACGGCCTCCGAGGCGCCGGCCGAGATCGAGATCGCGCACGTCGTGTCGCCCTCGCCGCTGACGCCGCTCGGCTCCAAGGGCCTCGGCGAGTCGTCCTCCATGACCGTGCCCGCCGTCATCGCCAACGCCGTGAGCGACGCGCTGGCCCCGCTCGGCCTGCGCATCACCGAGCTTCCGATGACGCCGAGCAGTCTGTGGCACCTCATCCGGGACGCGCAGAAGACGTGAAGCCCGCGAAGTTCGAGTACCACGCGCCGTCGACGCTGGACGAGGCCATCGCGCTTCTCGTGCGCTACGGGGGCGACGCCAAGGTGCTCGCGGGCGGCCAGAGCCTCGTGCCGCTGCTCAACTTCCGCCTGGCCCGGCCGGCGGCGCTGGTAGACCTCAACCGCATCAGGGCGCTCGCCTACATCCGCGACGAGAATGGACTGGTGAGGTTCGGCGCCATGACGCGCCAGCGCACGATCGAGTTCTCGCCCGTCGTCGCGCGGCGGCTGCCCCTGCTGCGCGAGGCCACGCGCTGGGTCGGGCACCTGCCCATCCGCTCGCGCGGTACCATCGGCGGCTCGATCGCCCACGCCGATCCCTCCGCCGAGTACCCTGCCGTGCTGACGGCGCTCGACGGCGAGGTCGTCGCGCGCGGACCCAAGGGCGAGCGCACGCTGGCGCCGGCCGCGCTCTTCGAGACCTACCTCACGACGACGCTCGCCGCCGACGAGGTCCTCACCGAGGTGCGCTTGCCGGCGATGCCGGAGGGCGCGGGCTGGGCGTTCGAGGAGTTCGCGCGGCGCCACGGCGACTTCGCGATCGTCGGCGTGGCGGCCGCGCTGTGGCGCGGCGGCGGGCGCGTCACGGCGAGGTTGGCGACGGCGGGTGCGGGGCCAGTCCCCCGGCGGCTGAGCGAGTGCGAGCAGATCCTCGAGCGCGACGGCCTCGGCGACGCGGCCATCGAGGCCGCCGCGCGGCGTGCGAGCGAGCTGGTCGAGCCCGACACGGACCTCCACGCCTCCGCCGATTATCGGCGGCACCTCGCCGGCGTCCTCACGGCGCGCGCGCTGAGGCGCGCGCGGGAGACCGCGCGTGGCTGACGTTCGTCTCACCGTCAACGGCGCGGCCCGCGAGGGCCGCTGCGAGTCGCGCAAGCTGCTCGTGGACTTCCTGCGCGAGGACCTCGGCCTCACCGGCACCCACGTCGGTTGCGAGCACGGCATCTGCGGCGCCTGCACCGTGCTCGTCGACGGCGAGGCCGCGCGCTCCTGCCTGATGCTCGCCGTGCAGGCGGACGGCGCCGACATCACGACCGTGGAGGGACTGATGCGCGACGGAAGGCTGCACCCGCTCCAGGAGGCGTTCCGGGAGCATCACGGGCTGCAGTGCGGCTTCTGCACCCCGGGGATGCTGCTGACCGCGCTCGACCTGCTGCGCGTGAATCCGGCGCCGAGCGAGGACGAGGTGCGCGAGGGAATCTCGGCCGTCCTGTGCCGCTGCACCGGCTACCACGGGATCGTGAAGGCGGTGCGCGCGGCCGCCGTCGCGCTCGCGCCGAAACCGGGATGAGCGCGGACCCGCCGCCGCAGAACACCTACGACGACCCGGACTTCTTCGCGGGCTACTCGCGGCTGGAGCGCTTCGGCGCCGGCTGGACGAAGGCGTTCGAGTATCCGAGCTTCATGGCGCTCCTTCCCGACGTCTCGGGACGCCGCGTGCTCGACCTCGGGTGCGGCGTAGGCCAGCTCGCGCACCATCTCGCCGAGCGTGGTGCCGCCGAGGTGATCGGCGTCGACCTCTCCGAGCGGATGCTCGAGCTGGCCCGGGCCGAGCGGAGCCATCCGCGCCTGACGTACGTGCGCGAGGCGATCGAGCAGGCCACGTTCGGGTCCGGTCGCTTCGACCTCGTCGTGAGCTCGCTCGCCATCCATTACGTCGCGGACTACCGCGGGCTCGTCCGGCGCATCGCCGGCTGGCTCGTCCCGGATGGCATCCTCGTCTACTCGACCGAGCATCCGGTCTATCTGACTCGCGCCGGCACCGAGGGCTGGATCCGGGACGAGGCGGGACGACTATTGCACTGGGCGGTGGACGCCTACGCCGAGGAGGGGCTGCGCGAGGAGCACTGGTTCAAGGACGGCGTGCGGAAGTATCACCGCACGTTGGCGAGTCTCCTCAACGGGCTCATCGACGCGGGACTTTCGATCGAGCGGGTGATTGAGCCCGTCCCCGACGCCGAGCAGCTGAGGCGGCGGCCGGACTGGGTCGACGAGCGGCGGCGCCCCTTCTGTCTGCTCGTGCGCGCCAGAAAGACGTGAGGGGCCGCGACCGGCGACGCTCAGCGGTCACGCACGCGCGCGACCGCCTCCTGCAGCGCCTCGACGGTCACCGGCTTCTCGACGACGAAGTCCACCAGCGCGCGCCGCGCCTCGTCGACGTCGGTCGTATCGCCCCAGCCCGTGATGAGGCCGACGGCGACGTGCGGCCGCCGCGCTTTCACGCCCGCCGCCACGTCCCAGCCGGTGCGGCCGGGCATGACGAGGTCGGTGAGGACGAGGTCGAGGTCGGGCTCGCTCTCGAACCGCGCGAGCGCTTCGTCGGCGCCCGTGGCCGTCAGCACGGTGTGGCCATGGTTCTGGAGCATCTCCGCCAGCGCCTCGCGCACCTCGTGCTCGTCGTCGACGAGGAGCAGCCGTAGCGCACCCGTCCGCGGTGGCGCCGCCGGGGGTGCGGTCGGGGGCGGCACGGCGGCGCGCGGCAGGGTCAGGGTGACGGTCGTGCCGTGCCCTTCCCGGCTGTCGAGGCCCAGCTCGCCACCGTGGCTGCGCACGATGCCGTAGGCCACGCTGAGGCCGAGTCCGGTGGCCTTCACGCCCTTGGTGGTGAAGAACGGCTCGTGCGCCTTGAGGCGAACGCTCTCCGACATGCCGATGCCGGTGTCGGCGACGACGAGGACCGCGTGGTCACCGTCGATGCGCGTCTCCAGCGTGAGGCGGCCGCCCTTCGGCATCGCGTCGATGGCATTCAGGACGAGATTGGTCACGGCTTCGCGCAGCGCGGCGGCGTTGCCGTCGACCGTCGTCGCGCCGGCGAGCCGGTTCTCCACCTCGATGCTCACGCCCCGCGCGCGGGCGCCGTCCTGCCAGTGGCCGCGCGTGAGACCGAGCACGTCGCGCGCGACGTCGTCGAGGCTCAGCGGCTGCGCGCGCCCGAGCTGGTGTGTGCGCGAGAACTGCTGCAGCCGCCGCACCACCTCCGCACCGTCCTTGGCCGCCTTCTCGATGATCGCGAGCGGCCGCCGCAGCCGCTCGTCCTCCGCGCCGCGCAGCAGGAGCTGCACGCGCCCGACGACGATCGTCAGGAGATTGTTGAGATGGTGCGCGGCGCCGCCCGCCAGCTCGCCGAGCGCGCGCAGCGTCTCGCCCTGCACCAGCTTCTGCTGGACGGCCTTGAGGTCGGCGAGCGCCTGCTGCGCCTCGTCGTAGAGGCGCGCGTTGTCGAGCGCGATGCCCGCGAGGTCGGCGAACGAGCCGAGGTACTCCAGCTCCGCCGGCGAGTAGCGTCGCGGCGTCGTGGTGTTGAAGCTCAGCACGCCGAACACGCGGTCGCGGCTGCGGATCGGGAGGCCGAGGAAGGTGAGCATGCCGGCGTCGCGGTCGCGCTCGCGGAGCGTGTTGCGCGGGTCGTCGGCGACGTCGGCCGCGAAGAGCGGCTCGCCGGTGACGGCCACGCGCCCGGAATAGCCGGTGCCGAGCGCGAGCGAGAAGTCGGGCGGCACCGGGCAGCCCGTCAGCGCGCCCACCCGCAGCGTGCGCGTCGTGGGATCGACCACCAGCACCTTGACGTGCGGCGTGCCGGCGATGCCGGCCGCGTCGTGCACGATCTGCTCGAGGGTCGCCCGCGGATCGAGGCCGGCCATGACGGTGCGCGCAGCGCGGAGCAGCGCGCCCAGCTCGTCGGCGCGGCGGACGGCGGCCGTGTGCACGCGGGCGCGGTCGAGCGCGACCGCCGCCTGTCGCGCCAGCCCGGCCAGCAGCCGCACCTCGCGCTCGTCGTACGAGTGCGGCTCCTCCCACGCCGCCGCGATGACGCCCACGAGCGCGTCCTTGAACACGACGGGCACGGCGAGGATCGCGCGCACGCCCTGCCGTCGCACGGCGTCCCGCATCAGCTCGCCGTTGGCCACCCGGTCCGTGGCGTAACCCGGCGGCTCGTGCTCGCGCCAGTCCGGCGTGAAGAACGGCGCGCGACGGAGGGCGGCGGCGCCGATGGCGCCCTGGCCGGGCCGCAGCGTGAGCAGCGCGTCGACGGGGACGCCGCGGCTCACGCGCGGCACCAGCTGCTGCGAGGCGTCCAGCTCGAAGACGCCGCAGCGCTGGGCGCCGATGAGCGCGCGCGCGGAGTCGGCGACGGCCTCGAGCACCGTCGGCAGGTCCAGCGTCGACGTCAGCGTGGCCGTGACGTCGTGCAGCGCCCCCAGCTCGTCGGCGTGCGCCTCGGCCTGGCGAACGAGCCGCGCGTTCTCGGCGGCGAGCGCGATCTGCCCGGCGATGGCCGTGGCCAGCTCGACGATGTTCGGCGCCCACTCTCCGCGCTCGCTGCGCACGAGCCGCAAGGCGCCGATGGCGTCGTACTCGTGGCCGATCGGGACGACGAGCTCGACCGCGTCGTTCAACGAGGCCACGCGCGCGGGCCGGCCGGTGTCCGCGAGCTCGATCTCGCAGCGCTCGGCCCCGAGCGCGGCCGCCGTGCGGTGCGCGACCTCGTCGAGCGCCGCCGGGAGATCGGTGGTCGACGCGAGGGTCTGGGTCACCGCGAGCAGCATCTCCGCGCGCTCGACGTGCTCGCGCTCCTCCGCGAAGCGCAGCGCCGCGTGGATCGACGGACCGCCGGCGGCGGCCACCTCGCGCATGGCGGCGAGATGGCTGGCCGTGAAGGGGCGGCGCCGGCGGAAGGCGGCGAGGAGACCGATCCGGATGCCGCCCGCGACGAGCGGCACCGCGAGCACGGAGCGGATGGACTCCTCGCCGAGCCACGCGCGGCCGGCGGCGGGCGAGGCGGGGACCGCGGCCAGCGCGGGCGGCCGGCGCGTCGTCAGCCACTCCGCGAGGCGCCCGAAGGGACGATGGGCGAGCGTGCGCGCGGTGGAGCCGCGCGCGAAGCCGAGCGCCGTGTGCAGGTCCAGCTCGCTGCCGTCGAGACCGAGCAGCCAGATGGCGGCGGCGTCGGCCGATACCCGGGCCTTCGCGTCGGCCGCGAGACGGCGCACGACGAGCTCGAGGTCGAGGAGGTCCGGGCCCATGCCGCCGCCCAGACTATAGCAGGCTAGGCGGGGCCGAACGCGATGGCCGGACGGTCCTTCACGACGATCGGGCGGAAGCGGACGGGCAGACCGACGGCGAGCGCCTCGAGCGGAACGTCGACCACGCGGCCGAGCAGCGACACGCCCTCGCGCAGCCGCACGGCGGCGATCGCGTAGGGCGCGTCGCCGGCGTGGCCGCGCGGCGCCACGCGGATGACCGTGTAACTGGCGATGGTGCCCTCGCCGGAGAGCGGCACCGGCTCCCAGCGGCGCGCGCCGCACTCGGGGCAGAGCTCCTTGGGCGGCACCGCGAGGGCGCCGCAGCCGACGCAGCGGATCCCCGTCAGCGCGCCCTCGCGCGCCTGCGCGAAGAAGCGGCCCAGCGTGACGCCAGAGGTGTCCTTGCCCTGAGAAGACTCACTCACGACCGAAGAGGCTCACGAGGACGGTGGCGGTGTTGCCGCCCAGAGTGTGGGTGAGGCCGCGACGCGCGCCCTCGACCTGCCGCGGACCCGCCTCGCCGCGCAGCTGCGTGACGACCTCGCAGATCTGCGCCGCGCCGGTGGCGCCGATCGGGTGGCCCTTGGCCTTCAGCCCGCCCGACGGGTTCACGGGGATCTGGCCGCCCAGGCTCGTCCAGCCCTTCTCGGCGGCGAGGCCGCCCGCGCCCGGCTCGAAGAGGCCGAGCCCTTCGGTGGCGACGATCTCCGCGATGGTGAAGCAGTCGTGCAGCTCGACGACGTCGACGTCGTGCGGCCCGATCCCCGCCTGCCGGTATGCCGCCGCCGCCGCGCGCTCGGTGGCCGGCACGCGCGAGAGGTCGCGCTTGTCGCCGATGAGCATCCAGTCCGACGCGGCCGCGGAGGCGAGCACCCAGATCGGCCGGCGCGATCTCCGCGCGACCTCCTCGGAGACGAGCACGAGGGCGGCGCCGCCGTCGGTGAACGGGCAGCAGTCGTAGAGCTTCAGAGGATCGGCGACCATCGGCGACTTCAGCACGGTGTCGAGGGTGATCTCCTTGCGGAACTGCGCCTTGGGATTCAGCACGCCGTGCTTGTGGTTCTTCACGGCCACCGCCGCCATCTGCTCCTCGGTGGTGCCGTACTTGTGCATGTGCGCCCGGGCCACCAGCGCGAACACGCCGGGGAAGGTGAGCCCGAGCGTTTGCTCCCAGGAGGCATCGGAGGCGTACGCGAAGTACTCGGTCGAGTCGGCGGTTGGCACGTTCAGCACGCGCTCGGCGCCGCCGACGAGCACGACGTCGGAGGCGCCCGAGGCGATCTCCATCACGGCGTGGCGGAAGGCCGCGTGCGACGAGGCGCACGCCGTCTCGAAGCGCGTGGTGGGCACGGTCGGAATGCCGAGCACCGAGGCGGCCTGCGGACCGGTGTGGAGCTGCTTCTCGGTCTCGCCGCCCACGACGTTGCCGTAGTAGAGCGCCTGCACGCGCGCGGCGGGCATCTCCGCGTCGGCGAGCGCGTCGGCTGCCGCCTCCGCGAACAGCTCGGCCGACGTGCGCTCGTGCCGGCCGAACTGCGTGACGCCGACTCCGATCACCGCCACTCGACGCATGCGGGCCTCCGTTCGACGGATCGCTCACTTGTCATCATAACAATAGAATAAAGACCATGGCGTTGGTGGTCCTCGGCTGCGGCTGGATCGCACGCCGCCACGCGGCGGCTGCGCGCCGGCTGCGCCTGCCGCTGATCTTCGCGAGCCGCGACGTCGCCCGCGCGCGGGCGTACGCGCGCGAGTTCGGCGGGGTGGGCGCCTACGGCGGGTACGCGGAGGCGCTGGGCGACCCGCGCGCGCGTGCCGCGCTCGTCTGCACGCCGCACGACCGCCACCTCGACGACGTGCTGCAGGCACTCGCGGCCGGCCGCCACGTGCTCGTCGAAAAACCGCTCGCGCGCACGCTCGAGGAGGCCGACCGCATGATCGAGGCGGCCGCGCGCGCAGGCCGCGTGCTCATGACCGCCGAGAACTTCCGTTTCATGCCGGCCTTCCGCTGGGTCCGTCGCGCGCTCGACGCCGGGACGCTCGGCGATCCGCGCGAGGTGCACCTGGTCGCGCGCGCCTGGCGCCGGCACACGGGATGGCGGCTCACGCCCGGCGCGGGCGGTGGCGCCCTGATCGACACCGGCATCCATTACGTGCACGCCCTGCGCTGGTGGGGCGGCGAGGTCCGCCGCGTGTTCGCGCTCCGCCCGCCCCAGACCATCGCGGACATGGCGGGCGAGGACGCCGTCGACCTGCTCGCCGAGTGCGAGGGCGGCGTGATAGGATTCCTCGCCAATTCTCTTGGCGCTCACGGCCTTCCCCGGTTTCAATGGTCTTCGGTGACCGGGACGCGCGCGACGTGCTTCGTCGACAACCGCGGGCGGTTGGCGCTCGTGCGGGGCATGGGCGGCCTGCGATTGCGCCTCTTTCGGCGCGACACGCGGGGCCACGAGGCGATGCTGCGAGCTTTCGACGACGCGATGACCACGGGCCGCGCGACCGAGACGGACGGGACCGAGGGGCGGCGTGACCTCGCGGTGGTCCTGGCCGCCTACCGCTCGATCGCCGAGGGCCGCCCGGTGACGCCCGCGTGCTGACCGAAGAAGCGCTGATCGTCCTCGCCGCGCTCGGCGCGCTCGGGCTCGTGGTGCTCGGTACGCTCGAGCTACTCTGGCCGTCGAGGCCGAAGCATCCCGCCCGCGGCGCGTCGACGCCGGCCGAGCCGGCCCCGCGGCGCTGGCGCTCGAGCATCCCCCGGCACGCCGCGAGCCGCCGCGAGGCCTATCTGAAGATGCCTCCGGCGTCGGCCCTCGCGCCCGCGCCCGCGCAGCCGCCGTTTCCGCGCGCGGCGCCTGCCGCGCCCGTCGTCGAGGTTGCCGTCACGCCGGCCGTCGAGTCCAGCGTCGAGGGCCCCATCGCGATCGTGGACCGCTGCTTCGAGCTGTACCAGCAGCATCGCTACGCCGACGTCGTCAGCATCGCCGCCGCCGCCCTCGGCAACGACGCGCCGCCCGCGCGACGGCCCGCCGGCGCCCGGGAGGCGGCCGCGCTGTGGTCGGTCCTGGCGCTCGCGCAGCAGGCGCTGGGCGACCACGCCGGCGCGCGCGCCGCGCTCGAGGCCGCGACCGAGGCCTCGCCCGAGGCCGAGCGCGCGACGTACCGGCGCCAGCTGGTGACGCTCGCGCTCGGCGTCGCCCGGGACCTCATCGCCTCCTCTGGCGCGCACGTGGCGCCCGACTCGGAGAGCCGCGTGGGCGACTTGCGCGACGCGCTCGCCTGGCTCGACCGCGGCCGCGCGGCGGCGCCGGGCGACACGGACCTCCGCGACCTGGCCGTGACGGCGGAGGCGCGGCTGTGGCCGGCGTACGAGCAGGTGGTGATGGCGCTCGTCCAGCGGCAGGAGTTCCCGGCGGCGCGGCGTCTCCTGCGCGAGGCGCTCGCGCATCCGCGCGTGCCGGCCGCGCGCGCCGAGACGTTCCGCGAGCTCTTCTCCGGGACGTTCAGCGGCGAGATCGGCCAGCTCACCGCGCAGGCGATCCGCGCGATGCAGGAGGCGCGCGAGACGGAGGCGCTGGGCTCGCTCGAGCGCGCGGAGCGCCTGCTCGAGAGCGTTCACGACGAGGCGCTGCCGCCCAAGCGCCGCGAGGAGGTCGACCGTCGCCTCTGGTGGGGCTACAACAAGCTCGGCCTGCGGCGCGTCGAGGCCGGCGCCTTCGAGGAGGCCATCGAGCCGCTGCTCCGCGCGCTGCGCCTGGCCGGCACCGCGCCCGACCGCCAGTCGGAGACGCGCGCCGCGCTGGTGCGGGCGTTCGAGGGCTGGACCGAGACGAGCGCGCTCGCCATCCGCGAGGTCGCCGACGCCGGCGACCGTGAGGCGGCGATCGTGCGGAGCGACAAGCTGTGGACGCGGCTGCGCACGGCGCTGGAGGAAGGGCTCTCGGAGCGCGAGCTCGCCGGCGCCTTCACGCGTGTGCGCCGGCTGTTCGAGGAGATCGGCCGGGAGCCGGCGTGATGCCGGTCCGCGCGCACGATCGCTTCGGCGCCGAGATCACGCTGCGTCCCGACGACGTCGCCGAGTACGCGCGGCGCGCCGGCGACGGCAACCCCATCCATCACGATCCCGCGTACGCCGCCGGCACGCGCTTCGGGCGGCCGATCGCCAGCGGCGCGCAGACGACCGGGCTCCTCATGGGACTGACGGCGACGCACTTTTCGCGGGACTCGGCGATGCTGGGGCTGGATTTCTGGTTCCGCTTCCGACGTCCCGTGTTCGCCGACGAGACCGTGCGCCTGGAGTGGCTGGTCGTCGCCGTGCGACCCACGCCGCGGCTCGGCGGCGACGTCGTCGAGCTACGCGGCCGGCTCCGCAACGCGGCGGGCGAGACCGCCGTCGGCGCCAAGGGCCGCGTGCTCGTACTCGCGCGGCTCTAAACGCGCAGCAGGAGCAGCGGCAGCGTCCGCCCGCGCGGCGTCGAGGGTACGGTGCCCGCCGGCCGCGCGCCCATCCGCCGGTAGAAGCCGACCGCGAACGGATCGGACGCGATGCTCAGCGTGCTCGCGCGCGCCGCGCGGCCCGTCGCCGCCGCGTGCTCGAGCAGCCGCGCACCGATGCCACGGCCGATGCGCGCGGGCAGCACCCAGCAGTGCTCGAGCTCCATCGCCGGCGCGCGGCCGCTCAGCGCGTAGAACCCGACGACGGCGCCGCCCTCCTCGGCGCAGTAGACGGGCGCGCGCTCGACGACCCAGGGCGTGACGGTCAGCGCCTCGCGCCAGAGCGCGATCCACTCCTCGGGGTAACGCCAGTGGCGCTTGGAGGCGTGAGCGATGCGGGTGAGCGCCGCCGCGTCGGACGGCCGCGCGCGCCGGATGGCCGGGGTCAGGGCGCGATCGAGCGGCGGCGGATCTCGTCGAGCAGCTGGCCGGGCACGCGCAGGAAGGCCTCGACCACGTTCGGGTCGAAGTGGGTGCCGGCGCAACGCTTGATCTCGGCCCTGGCCGCATCGAAGGTGATGGCCTTCGAGTAGGGGCGGCTGAACGTCATCGCGTCGAAGGCGTCGACCACCGCGAAGATGCGCGCGCCGAGCGGGATGTCCTCGCCGCTCAGGCCGCGCGGATAGCCGGTGCCGTCCCACTTCTCGTGGTGCGAGAACACGATCGGCACCGCGCCGCGCAAGAACGGGATGCGCTCGATGAGGCGCTTGCCGATCTCCGGATGCGTGCGCATCACCTTCCACTCCTCGGGCGTGAGCGGTCCCGGCTTCAGCAAGATGGCGTCGGGGATGCCGATCTTGCCGATGTCGTGCAGCAGCACGCCGTGCGCGAGGTCGCGCACCAGCTCCTGGGGCACGCCGTACTCCTTCGCGGTGGCCAGCGCGTAGCCGTGCACGCGGCGCGAGTGCGACTCGGTGCCGATGTCGCGCGTGTCGAGCGCGGAGCCGAGCGCCTCCAGCGTCGTGCCGTAGGTGGCCTCCAGCTCCTGGTAGGCGGCCGTGAGGTGCTGCGTGGCCTCCTCGACCCGGCGCTCGAGCATGGCCTGGTAGGCGCGGCGCTCGATGAGGAGCTGGCGGCGTTCGAGGGCGCGCTCGGCGGCGATGAGCAGCTCCTCGACGTTCACCGGCTTCATGATGAAGTCGTAGGCGCCGAGCTTGAGGCTGTCGATGGCCGTCTTCACGTCGGCGGCGCCGGTGAGCACGATGACGGCGGCGTCGCCGTCCAGCGCCCGGATCTGCTGGAGCAGCTCGATGCCGGACATCACCGGCATCTTGAGATCGGTGACGACCAGCTCCGTCGGCTTCTCGGTGAAGGCGGCCACGCCCGCGCGGCCGTCTTCCGCGAGGCGGCAGGCATAGCCCGCGGAGAGAAAGATCTGGTGAAGGACTTCTCGGACCTGCCGATCGTCGTCGACGATCAGGATGTCCCGAGACGGGGAGTCCACGCTATGAGACCTTGGCTGGCGACCCCGATGCGGCGGCCACCTGGTTCTTGCCCGCCCGTTTGGCGGCGTACAGCGCTTCGTCGGCCGCGCGGAAGAGATCCTCCGCCGTCGTCGCCTCGTCGTCCGGCAGGCTGGCCACGCCGAAGCTGGCCGTGATGACCTTGCCGTGCGAGAAGGGGTACTTCGCGACGACCTCGCGGATGCGGTCGGCGTAGAGTCTGGCGCCCGCCTTCGACGTCTCGACCAGAAGCACCGCGAATTCGTCGCCGCCGTACCGCGAGACGACGTTGATGCCGCGGGAGTGCTTCATGAGGATCTGGGCCACGTCGCGCAGCGTGTCGTCGCCGACGGCGTGTCCGAGATCGTCGTTGACGGCCTTGAAGCCGTCCAGGTCGAGCAGGACGACCGATACGGGGTGGTTGAACCGGCGGTAGCGTGAGAGCTCCTCCTCGAGCCGGAGCGAGAAGAAGCGGCGGTTGTAGAGACCGGTCACCTCATCCTTGAACGAGGTCTCCTTGAGCCGGGCGTTGGTCGACTCGAGCTCCTTGTAGGCGGCGTCGAGCCGCGTGGCGAAGCTGTTGATCTCTCCCGCCTGCTGCTCGATCGTCTCGAGCATGCGGTTGAAGGACGTCATCACCGTACCGACCTCGTCCTTGCGGCGCCCGAGCCCGGCGATGGCGCGCTCGCTGGCGAGCATCTCCGCGATCCGCGCGACCGTGCGGCCGACGTCCCAGATGATGTAGGCGCCGGCGATCATGCCGATCACGGTGAAGGCCACCAGCGCCTGCACCCCGCCGAACACCAACGAATCCCCGGCCGCCCGCGACGGCAGCACGAAGGCGCGCACGACGTAGGCGAGGACGAGCAGCGGGACCGCCGAGGAGAGGGTCAGCGCGACGACGAGCTTCTTGCGCAGGCGTCGGCCCGCGACGACGAGATCCTGGGAGCCGTCACCCGGCATGGCGATCCATTATTCTTGTTGCCCCCGTTGACTGTCAATGTCAGAATTTTCAACGGCTTATGCGGATCGTCGCTGATCAGAAATTGGACTGTCTGGGGCTGTTTTGCCCCATGCCCATCCTCAAGACCCGGGACGCGATGAAGCACATGACGGTGGGCCAGGTGCTGGAAATGACGTCCGATGACCCCGCCTCGGAAGCCGACATGATCAGCTGGGCGGCCCGCACGGGACACGAGCTCCTGGAGATCGACAGGGATGGCGCGGTTTACCGCTTCCTCGTCCGAAAGACTCGGTAGGGTGGGCGCCGGCGTCACCCGCGTCTACCTCGACTACGCGAGCTTCTCGCCCGTCGACCCCCGTGTCGTCGCGCTGATGCGCCCGTTCCTCGAGGGCGGCGTCGGCAACCCCGGGGCCCCGCACTCGCTCGGGCTCGAGGCGCGCGCCTCCCTCGACGGCGCGCGCGCCAAGGTGGCGCGGCTCGTCGGCGCCACCGCCGCCGGCGTCATCTTCACCGCGAGTGCGACGGAGGCGAACAACCTCGCCATCCGCGGCCTCGCCGCGCGCGCGCGTGGGCGCCACGTGGTGACCACGGCCATCGAGCACATCTCCGTCCTCAACGCTTGCCGCTACCTGGCCAAGCGTGGCTGGGAGGTCGCGTACCTGCCGGTGGACGGCGAGGGGCGCGTCGATCCCGACGCGGTGGCGCGCGCGCTGCGCGACGACACCGCGCTCGTGTCGGTGATGGCGGCCAACGGCGAGATCGGCACCGTCGAGCCGTTGCGCGAGATCGGCCGCGCGGCGCGCGCGCGCCGCGTGCCGTTCCACGTGGACGCCGTCGGGGCCGCGGGCCGCGTGCCGCTCGCCGTGGACGACCTCGGCATCGATCTCCTGACCCTCTCGTCGAACGATCTCTACGGGCCGCCCGGCGCGGGGGCGCTCTGGACGCGCGCGGCGGTCAAGCTCAGCCCCGTCGTCGTCGGCGGCGGGCAGGAGGGCGGCTACCGCGCGGGGACGGAAAACCTGCCGGCGATCGTCGGCATGGGCGTGGCCGCCGACCTCGCGCGCGCCGAGGGCGCCGCCGAGAGCCTGCGCCTGTCGGCGCTGCGTGACCGGTTCCTCGAGAGCGTGCTCGAGCGGGTGCCGCGCGCGCGGCTCACCGGCGCCCGCGGCGCCGCGCGCCTGCCGCATCACGCCAGCATCGTCGTCGAGGGCGTGAAGGCGGACGGCGTCCTGCTGGAGCTGGATCTGCGCGGGGTGGCCGCGTCGTCGGGCTCGGCGTGCAACATGGCGAGCGGCCAGCCGTCGCACGTGCTGCGCGCCATCGGCTGCGCGCGCGAGGAGCTGGAAGGCTCGCTCTGCTTCACGCTCGGCCGCTGGACGACGGCCGCGGAGGTGGATGCGGTGCTCGAGGCGCTGCCCGCCGTGGTCGAGCGCCTGCGCCGCCTCGCGTCCTGACGTGCGGCTCTTCCTCTTCGACGTCGACGGCACGCTCGTCACCGCGCGCGGCGCCGGCCGCGCCGCCTTCGGACGCGCGCTCCAGGCCACCTACGGTACCCCGGGGGCCGTGGACGTCTACGACTTCCGCGGCAAGACGGACCCGCGCATCGTGTGGGATCTCATGCGTGGCGCCGGCCTGGACGACGCCGCCATCACGCGCGGGCTCGACGCGTTCTTCGCCGCCTACCTGGAGGAGTTGCGGCGGGCCATCGGCGACGGCTCGCGCGTGCAGGTGATGCCGGGCGTCGCGGCGGTCGTGAGCGCGCTGGCCGCGCGCGACGACGCGCTGGTGGGGCTCCTCACCGGCAACATCGAGGCGGGCGCGCGACTGAAGCTCGCGCCGACCGGCCTCTGGCCGCTCTTCAGCGTCGGCGCCTTCGGCTCGGACGACATGGACCGGCGGCGGCTCCCAGCTATCGCGCGCGCGCGCGCGCGTCTCGTGGCCGGCCGCGACTTCCCGTTCGCGCGCGTGACGATCATCGGGGACACGCCGCTCGACGTGGACTGCGCGCGCGCCTGCGGCGCCGTGGCGGTCGCGGTGGCGACGGGCCAGCACCCCCAGGAGGAGCTGGCGGCGTGCGAGCCGGACCACATCTTCGCCGACTTCACCGACGTGGCGCGGGCGCTGGCCGCGCTGACGGGACCGGCGCGGTGAGCGTGCGGCTGGTGATGCTCTGGGTGCACCTCGTCGGTGCCGTCGTGTGGATCGGCGGGCTCGCGTACCAGACCCACGTCCTGCTGCCGGCGGCGCGCCGCGGCGACCCACGGCCGTTCGCGGAGGCCGCTCGTCGCGCGCGCCCCGTGACCTGGACGGCGGTGGCTCTCGTCGTCCTCTCCGGCTTTTACAACGTGACCCAGCTCGGCCCGCTCGAGCGCGTCATGCAGTCGGGCGCCGGCCTCATGCTGGCGGCGAAGTTCGGCCTCGTCATCGTCGCCGTCGCCATCGCCGCCCAGCGCGACTTCGCCCAGGTGCCGATCCTCGACGCCGCCGTCCGCCACGGCGGCGACGCGACCGCCCCGCTGCGGGCGGTCGGCCGCCTCGACCGCGTCGTGCTGCTCCTGGCGCTCGTCGTCATCTATCTCGGCCTCGCGGTCTCTCGTGCGTCCCCCCAGGGAGGGCCAGGCGAGTGAGCGCGCGGCGCGCCGCGCTCGGCCTGCTCGGCGCGTGCCTCGGGACGCTGGCGGCCCTCGCGCCGGCGCGGGCCTCCGTGACCATCGAGTCCGTCGGGCTCGAGGGCCACGTGACGGGGCGACCGGGTGTCGTGCCCGCGCGCGTGAGCGTGGCGAATCCCGCCGCGCAGCCGCAGACCCTCGAGCTGACGCTCCGCGCGTTTCGCTCCGACCAGGACGGCGCCGACACCGCGGACTCGTTCGTGGCCGGGGTCGCGCTCGGCCCCGGTGAGCGCCGCGTGCTCGATCTGCCGATCCTCGTCGCGGGCGCCGGCGACCGTGTCGAGATCACCGCGCGCGCCGGCGGCGCGGTGGTGGGCGTGGCGCAGCACACGATCGCCCGCGAGGCGGTCGTGTCCGGCCAGCTCGTCGCGCTGCTCTGCGACGACGACGCCGCGTGCCGCGAGGCGCAGTCCCGCGTGAGCTTCGCGGGGACGGACGAGGACCGCGTGGCCAAGCGCCGGGCGCTGACCTTCGTCGTCGTGCGCGAGCCGCCGGTCGTCTGGTGGCGTTGGGAGCCGGCCTGGACGGTGGTGGTGGCGCGCGCGCTGCGCGACGTCGAGGCGCGCGGCGCCCTGGAGGGGTTCGCGCGCCACGGCGGGCGCGTGGTGCTCGTCGAGGACCGCCTCGCCGACGCCGGCTTCCTCGCCGCCTATCGCGGGGGCGAGCCCGGCCGCCCGCAGCCGATCGGCCAGGGCCGTGTGGCGCGCGTGCCCAGCCTCGGCAGCGCCGCGCTCGACGGGCTCTTCGCGGCGCGCATGGTGACGGGGCAGGGCGAGGCGCGCTGGGCGTCGTGGCCGTACGACCGCTCGGAGGCGACCTGGGTGGGGCGGCGCCTGGCGCGCGCGCCCGTGTTTCCCTCGCTCGCCACGGTGGGGCTGGCGTTGGTCGCGTACGTGGTCGTGGTGGGCGTGGTGAACTTCGGCGTGCTGCGCCGGCGCGGACGGCCGGAGTGGGCGTGGCTCACGGTGCCCGCGCTCGCGATCCTCTTCGCGGCCGCGTTCTACGCCGGGGCCGCGCGCCACCGGCCGCGCGCGTTCCACCTGGACGAGATCGCGCTGCGCTGGATGGACGACCGCAGCGACGTCGCCGCCATCCAGGAGACGCTGCGGCTGTCCTCCGCCGGCCGCGCGGCCGTTCGCCTCGGCGTGCCGGGCGAGGCCGTGCTGACGGGCCCACGCGCGCGGCCCGAGGTCGTGCAGGTGGCGGCGCTCGGCGTGCAGGCGCCGACGGCCGCGTGGTCGGTGCGCCTCGGGCCGCCGCTCGCCGTCGACCTCGGGCTCGCCCCGTGGTCGTTCCGCGACGTCTCCGTGCGCGCGACGCGGCGGCTGCCGGGCACGGTGCGGCTCGACGAGGGGGTTCTGCGCAACGAGACCGGCGAGGCGTTCACGCAGGCGCTCGTCGTCGAGCCGGGCTGGGTCTACCCGCTCGGCGCCCTGCCGGCTGGCGCCGCCGTCGAGCTCTCGCGCGCGCCGCGCGAGCCGCTGGCGCAGTACACGGGGCGGGGATGGCCGTTCCCGCACGGGCTCAGCGTGGACACGACGGGCCCGCGCGGCGCCGCGGAGCCGCCGCCCGCGGGCGCGTTCGCGCTGAACGAGCTGATGCGCGGCTGGCCCACCGACGGCGGCCGCGCGTTCGAGGTCCGGCGCGCCCTGTTCCTCGGCTACGGGCCCGCCGGCACGCTGAACAGCGACGTCACCGGCACGCCCGCGACGCGCGCGCCGCACGTCGTCACCGTGGTCTCCCTGGGGCGCCGGTGATCGACGCGCGCGACCTCGTCAAGCGCTACGGCGCGCTCCGCGCCCTCGACGGCCTCACGCTCTCCGTCGAGCGCGGCGAGCTGGTGGGGCTGGTGGGGCCGAACGGCGCCGGCAAGTCGACGCTCATCAAGATCCTGGCGACGCTCGTGCACCCTGACGCGGGGGCGGCGGCCATCGACGGCTTCGACGTGGTCGGCGCCTCGGGCCGGGTGCGCGCGCTCGTCGGCTACATGCCCGACGTGCCCGGCCTCTACCAGGACATGCGCGTACGCGAGCTCCTCGAGTTCTTCGCGGACGCGTTCCGGCTGCGCGGAGCGCGCCGGCGCGCGGCCGTGGAGGGCGCGCTCGCGCGCGCGGGGCTCGCCGATCGCGCCGACACGTTCGTCGAGGCGCTCTCGCTCGGCCTCAAGCAGCGCCTGTTCATCGCCAAGACCCTGCTGCACGCGCCGCGGCTGCTGCTGCTCGACGAGCCCGCCACCGGCCTGGACCCGCTGGCGCGCATCGAGCTGCGCCGGTTGCTGCGTGCGCTGAACGGCGAAGGCATCACGATGCTGATCTCGTCGCACATCCTGGCCGACCTCGAGGACATCTGCTCGCGTGTGACCTTCATCGCAGCCGGCCGTCTTGCCGGCGAGTCGGCGGCGGCGACGCCGCGGAGCCTCACCTGCGAGATCGAGCTGCTCGGCGATTCGGCGCGCGCCCTCACGCTGCTGCGCGAGCGGGCCGACGTGCGGATGGTGGAGAGCGCGGGGGCGCGCGTGGCCGTCGAGGTCACCGGCGGCCCGGAGGCCGCGGCCGCGCTGCTGCGCGACCTGGTGGCGGCCGGCTGCGCCGTCGTGCGCTTCGATCCGCGCGGCGGCCTGGAGGAGCGCTACCGCCGCGCCTTCGGAGGCGCCGCGATGAGCCCCCGGCCATGAATCCGATGATCCGCAAGGAGCTGCGGCAACGGATGCGCGAGCGCCGCGCGTGGCTCCTGCCCAGCCTCTACCTGCTCGTGCTGGGCGCCGTCGTCATCGTCTTCTACATGACGGTGACCACGCGGCCGGGATCGCTCGAGATCGCCGTGCAGGGGGCCACGCTCGGTCAGGGGATCTTCCTCGCCGTCGCCTACGCGCAGCTGAGCCTGCTCCTGCTCGTCGCCCCCGTCTTCAGCGCGGGCGCGGTGACCATCGAGAAGGAGCAGCGCACCCTCGCCGGCCTGCTGACGAGCCTGCTGGGGCCGGCGGACATCTGGTGGGGCAAGCTCGCGGCCGCGCTGCTCTACCAGGGCCTGCTGCTCGCCTCGGGGCTGCCGGTGCTGGCGCTGACCCTCGCGTTCGGGGGCATCGGTCCGCGTGAGCTCGGCATCGCGCTGGCGAGCACGGCGATCGTCGTGGCCGCCGTCAGCGCGGCCGGGCTCTACTTCTCGTGCTTCTTCCGCCGCTCGGTGCATGCCACGTCGGTGACGTACGCCTTCATCGTGGCGCTGACCGTGGTGCCGCTGGTGGCCCACGCGGTGCTCGCCTCGCTGGTGGGGCGCGTGGCTCGCGAGCCGACGTGGCTGCCCTACGCGATGGCGCCCAACCCGTTCTACGCCCTCAGCATCGGGCTCTTCGGCGCCGCCGAGCGCGCGGGACCCTGGGTGGGCTCGCTCGCCTTCTTCAGCGTCCTCTTCGCCGCCGCCGCCGTGTTTGCCGTCCGCAACATCGCGCGCGGCGGCGAGCAGGCGTGAGCAGGCCTCAGACGAGCGGCATGAGTCCTAGCGTCCGCGCCAGCTCGCCCACGCGCGCGATCCATTGAACGTCGGGGGGAGCGAGCCGCCGCTCCCCCCGACACCCCCCACCGGGGAGCGGCCGAGGTCTTCGTCTCGGATTGCGCCGGCAAGGCCGGCGCTCGAAACGCGCTCGCGCTACACGAGCGGGGTGAGTCCTAGCGTCCGCGCCAGTTCGCCCACGCGCGCGATCAAGCCTGGTGAGAGCGGGATGCCCTCGCGCCGCCGGCGCGCCTCGCACTCCGCCTCCGGCTCGCCCGCGACGTAGACGCGGTCGTGGCCCTCGGCCGTCGGCGTCGACTTGAGCGAGTCGAAGAAGTCGTCCATGTCGCGCTTGAAGTCGGCGAGGGGCCGGAAGCGCGCGGGATCGATGGCGATGAAGCAATGGCCGGTGTCCTGCAGCTTGCGCTCGGCGCGATCGGTGCGCACGTAGAGGTCGCCGTAGACGGCGCCCGGCAGGATGCCGGAGAGGATGTCCACCATGACCGCGAGCCCGTAGCCCTTGTGGCTGCCCAGCTCGCGCGTGCCGCCGAGCGGCGTCTGCAGGCGATGCTTCATGGCCACGTCGGGATCGGTCGTCGGCTCGCCGTCGTCGTCGAGCGCCCACCCCGATGGGATCGGCTTGCCCCAGCGGCTGGCGATGCGCAGCTTGCCGAAGGCGACGGTGGTCGTCGCCATGTCGAGCACGAACGGCGCGTGGCGTCCGGCCGGCGCCGCGAAGGAGATCGGGTTCGTCGACAGCTTGGGGGCGCGGCCGAACGTCGGCACCATCGCGATGAACGCCGAGTTGGTGGTGGCCACGCCGATCATGTCGTGCTCCAGGGCCATCATCGAGTAGTTGGCGGCGGCGCCGAAGTGGCCGGAGTTGCGCGCGGTGACGATGCCGATGCCGTACGTCCGCGCCTTGTCGATGGCCAGCTTCATCGCGAGCGACGACACCCAGTGGCCGAGGCCCTTGGCGCCGTCGTAGAGCGCGGTGGCCATGCTGTCCTTCTCCAGCACGGCGTCCGCGTCCATCACCACGAAGCCGTCCTGCCACAGCTCGTGGTAGCGCGGCAGCATGTCGATGCCGTGCGAGTCCACGCCGCGCAGGTCGGTGCGCACCATGAGCTCGGCGGTGACGCTCGCGCGCTCGCGCGGCATCTTCATCGCGCCGAGCGCGTCCGCGATGAACGCCGTGAGGCGCTTGTGATCGACGACGACGGAGGTCTCGGCCATGGCGGGCGTCTCCTTCAGGACGGCAGGCCCGTGATCTTGATGCCGGAGTTCTTCAGCTTGTAGCGGCGGTTGATGGTGGCGAGGAGGGCCGTGATGCCCTCGACCGGGCCCGCGTTCGACAGCGGACCCACGTCGATGGCGCGCACGTCCATCGACCGGGCGAGCTCGCTCACCACCGCCTTGGCGCCGGGGTCGGCCCCGCACATGAGCAGGTCGCACTCGATGGCGTGCTCGGCCTCGGCCAGCTCGTGGGCCGCGATGTGGTGAAACGCGGCGACCACCTTCGCCTCGGGCAGGAGCGCCTGCACCTCTTCCGCCGACGAGCCCGCCGGCGGCGGCGTGAACAGCCGCGGGCCGCCGAACGTGAGCGGCACCACCGTGCTGATCACCACCTTGCCGCGGCACGCCTCGCGCGCGGGCGGCAGCGTCGCGAACAGGCCCGGGGCGGGCAGCGCGACCACCACGACCTCGCCGAGCGCCGCCGCCTCCGCGTTCTCGTGGCCGACGATGGCGAGCTTCTTCGTGCGCTCGCGCATCTCGACGGCTTTGTCGTGCGCGCGCGTGGCGTCGCGCGAGCCGATGATGATCGAGTGGCCGGCCAGCGCCCAGCGCATGGCGAGGCCGGAGCCTTCCTTGCCGGTGCCGCCGAGGATGGCGATGTTCACCGGAACAGGTCCCGCGCGGGGTCGCGCAGCAGCGCCTTGCTGCCGCTGCCGTCGTCGGGCGGCAGGGCGAGGCCACGCACGATGGCGGCCGGTACGCGGTCGAGCTTGCCCATCACCGGCTCGGCGGCCGAGGCCAGCTCGTCGGCGAGCGCCAGGATGGTGGCCTGCAGCGGGCGCCCCGCGGGGTCGCGCTCGCCGAGGTAGCTCTTGAGCGGCGCGAAGCCGGCGACGCCGATGGCGATGTTCGTGAGGCCCTCGCGCCACGGCCGGCCGAAGGTGTCGGCGATGACGACGGCCACGTCGCCGCCGGCCGCCGCCGAAAACCGCTCGCGCAGCGCGCGCGCCGCGCCGTCCGGATCCTCGGGCAGGAGCGCGACGGTGTCGGCGTCGACGTTGGACTGGTCCACGCCGGCGTTCGCGCACACCCAGCCGTGGTGCGTCTCCGTCACGAGCACGCCGCGATCCATGCGCACCACGCGCCGCGACTCGCGCAGGATCACCTCGACGAGCCGCGGGTCGCGGCCGAGGCCCGCGGCCATCGCCACCGCGACCGCGGACGGCGTCACGTCGGCCAGCCGCAGCAGCCGGCCCTCGGCCTTGGAGACGATCTTCTGGCTGATGACGGCGAGATCGCCGGGTCGCAGCGGCGTCGACTGGCGCGCGGCGGCGGCGATCACGAGGGCGGCGACGTCGTCGCCGGGCCGCACCTCACCGATGCCCTCGACGCCGATGACCTCGTAGCGCACGGTCACGACGCCCGCGGCACGCCGGCCGCGCGCAGGCGGCCGCCGGCCCGCCACGAGGCGACGAGCCGCGCGCTGACGGTGGCGCCCGGCGCGGCGAGGAGCGCGGCGAGATCGTCCGGCGCGTCGACGTCGAGACCGAGGCCGGGCAGCGCCAGCACCCGCGGCTCGAGCCCGCGCGCGCGGGCGGCCGCGAGATGGTTGTCGAACGACGGCTCGCCGAAGGTGAGCGGCATCGCGTCGGGCGGCGTCAGGGCCGCGCCGTTGGTGCCGAGCCCGGAGCGCGAGGGGACGAACGCGGGCCCTCCCGGCGTCGGGGCCTCCGCGAGACGGCGGATCTCGTCGGCGGTCACGCACGGTACGTCGCCGGGCACGGTGAGGAATACGCGCGCGCCCAGGCGCGTCGCCTCGGCCTGCGCGCGCGCCACCGCCGCCGTGTGACCACGGTTGGCGTCCTCGGCCAGCGGCTCGGCGCCGCGCGCGCGGGCCAGCGCGACGACCGCGGGCTCGCGCGTCACCACCCACACGCGATCGAGCCGCGCGGCGGCGAGCGCGGCGAGCACGTCCTGCAGCATCGCGGCGGCCAGGGCCGCGCGCTCGGCGGCGCCCAGCGCGGGCACCAGCCGCTGCTTGGCGTTGATCAGATCCTTGACCGGGACGGCCGCGACGATCATGCGAGTGAGTCTACCTCGCCGCGAGCACGGCGCGGCCGAGGGCGGCCTCGCGCTCGCGGTCCGGCATCATGACGTCGGTGACGACGGCGCGCACGCCGAGCGCGGCCAGCTCCGGCGCGCACGCCGCGTCCTCCGGCGCGATGAGCAGGGCGCGGAGCCACGGCGCGTACGCGCGCGCGACGCCGAGGGGGGAGACGGGCAGCCCGCGCGCGCGCAGCAGGGCGCCGGCGGGGCCGCTGACCGCGGCCCCCCCGACGATGGGGCTGACGCCGACCACGGAGGCGCGCGTCGCGCCGAGGGCCTCGGCGACGCCGGGGACGGCGAGGATCGGGCCCACGGAGGTGACCGGGTTGGAGGGACAGACGACGACGAGGTCGGCGTCGCGGATCGCCTCGAGCACGCCGGGCGCCGGCCGCGCGCGCTCGGCGCCGTCGTAGTCGACGCCGACCACCTCGACCTGGCACTTGTCGCGCACGAAGTATTCCTGGAAGCCGAGCCGGCCGTCCGGCGTGCGGATCGTCGTGCGCACGGCCTCGTCGCTCATCGGCAGGATCCTCGACGCCACCCCGAGCGCGTGGGCGAGATCCGCGGTGACGGCCGAGAGCGTCCGCCCCTCGTGCAACGCGCGCGTGCGCACGAGGTGCGTGGCGAGGTCGCGGTCGCCGAGGCCGAACCACGTCGGCGCGCCGTAGACCGCCATCGCGGAGAGGCAGCGGAACGCCTCGTCCGCGCGGCCCCAGCCGCGCCCGGCGTCGAGCACGCCGGCGAGCGCGTACATCACGGAGTCGAGATCGGGCGACACGTGCAGGCCCCACACCTCGGCGTCGTCGCCGGTGTTGACGACGACGCTCAGCGCGGAGGAATCGAGCGAGGCGGCGAGGCCGCGGAGGAGCTTGGCGGCGCCGGTGCCGCCGGCGAGGGCCGCGACGCGCACGCCGTCCTCAGTTCTCTACGGCTTCGCGCAGCGTCCAGAGAGCGCTGCCGCCGCGCCACGCGTAGAGGCCGACGCCGACGCGGCCGGCGAGCGGAGCGGGGAGCGTCACCTCGGGCACCGGGATGAAGCCGAAGCGCACCCAGACGCGGTCGAGACCCAGCGGCCGCGCGAAGACGGTGGTGGCGCCGAGCGCGCCCGCGTGGTCGAGCGTGGCCGCCACCAGCTGCGCGGCGACCTCGAGCGGATCGTCGGGACCCTCGTGGGCGCTCACGACGGGCCCGTGCAGCAGGACGTCGCCGCGGTGCTGCTCGCCGGCGAGCGCGCCGACGAGGCGCTCGCCGCGCGCGCCCGCCGCGTAGGCGCCCCACGCCAGCGCGGGCGGCGCCGCGGGCCACGGCACGGCGGCGAAGTCGAACAGCGGGCGGGCCGCCGCGGCGTCGGGCAGGGGCCGATAACCGATGCCCTGCCAGACCCGCGGGAGCGTGGCCGAGGCGAGAGACGGCGCCGAGGGGCGCCCGGTCTCGGGAGAAAAAGCGGTGAGGTCCGGTGCCGGGCGGCGGGACCTACTTCTTCCCAAGCACCGCGTCCTTCACGCTCTTCGCGAGACGGAACTTGCACACGCGCTTCGCGGGGATCTTGATCGGCTCGCCCGTCTGCGGATTGCGGCCCATCCGCGCCTTGCGGTTCGCCAGCACCAGCTTCCCGAAGCCTGGAAGGACGAAACCGTTCTTCGCTTCCTTGCAGGCGAGCGCCAGAGTCTCGTCGAAGATCTCGACGATCTGCCGCTTCGGGAGATTGGTCTTGCCAGCGAGGTGCGCCATGACTGCAGACTTGCTCATCATCTTCGCCACGGGAAGTCCTCCTCGATGGAGTGGAATGTGGAGAGAATTAGTACCACAGCCAGACCTGCACGGCTACCGGTCGCGGAAGCGGAACTCGCCCGACGCGATCAGACGGCGGTACGAGCCGAAGCGCGCCTCCGCGTCCTCGACCGCGTCGAGCGGTGAGTCGACCGTCTCACCATCCGTGTATCGCTTCACGATGCGATAGAGCGTGTCGCGCTGGGCGGGCGCGCGCCCGGCGTCGCGGATGAGTCGCACGATCTCGCCGGGGCCGACGAGCTGGCCGTAGCCCGCGCCCGCGGAGGTCGAGATCGATTCGTTGATCAGCGTGCCGCCGAGGTCGTTGGCGCCCGCGTCGAGCAGGAGCTGCGCCAGCTTCGGTCCCTCCTTGACCCACGACGCCTGGACGTTCGGGATGACGGCGCCCAGCATCACGCGCGCGAGCGCGTGCATGCGGACCACCTCGGCGCCGGTGGCCCCCGGACGCACGCCCGGCACGAGCTGCTTGGCGTACATCGGCGCCTCGGAGTGGATGAGCGAGAGCGGCACGAACTCCGTGAAGCCGCCGGTGTCCTTCTGGATGGCGCGCAGCAGGGCCAGGTGCCGCACCCAGTGCTCCGGCGTCTCGATGTGGCCGTACATGATGGTGGAGGTCGTGCGGATCCCCAGCGCGTGGGCGGTGGTGATCACCTCCACCCACTGGTCCACGGTGATCCGGCCGCGCGAGATGGTATCGCGGATCTCCTGGTCGAGTATTTCTGCCGAGGTCCCCGGGAGCGTCCCCAACCCGGCGTCCTTCAGCTCGACCAGATACTCTTTGATCGGCAGCCCCGATCTCACCGAGCCGTAGAGGACTTCTTCCGGCGAGAACGCGTGGATGTGCAGGGCGGGCAGGGCGGCGTGGATGGCGCGCGTGAGGTCGATGTAGTAGCGCCCGTCGAGCTTCGGCGGCAGCCCGGCCTGGATGCACACCTCGCTGGCGCCCAGCTCGGCCGCCTCGCGCGCGCGCCGCACGATCTCCTCCAGCGGCAGCAGGTAGCCTTCCTCCTCGCGATGGTCGCGACTGAACGCGCAGAAGCCGCAGTGCTTGATGCAGACGTTGGTGAAGTTGACGTTGCGGTTCACCACGAACGTCACCGTGTCGCCGGCCTGGCGGCGGCGCAGCTCGTCGGCGGTGACGCTCAGCGCGAGCAGGTCGCGGCCGGCCGCGCGCGCGAGGAGGCTCGCGTCGGCCACGGAGACCTCGCCGCCCGCGAGCGCGCCGTCGAGGATGCGCCGAACGTCGCGCGAGGCGCGGTCGAGCGCCGTCCCGGGGCTACCAGCGTCGCCAGTGTTCATGCGGTTCCCTGACGAGCCCGTGGCCGTCGATCAGCGCCGCCACGCGCGCGCGGAGCGTCTCGTCGACGAACTCCGGTCGCGTGGCGAACGCCGGATAGACGGCGAGGCGCTCGCGGAAGACGAAGCCCGCGGCCTCGGAGGCGCGCCGCAACTCGGCGAGCCCGGGCCAGGGCTTCTCGGGGTTGATGTGGTCCGGCGTGAGCGGCGAGATGCCGCCCCAGTCGTTGAGGCCGGCCGCCAGCAGACGCGGGTACACGCGCGGGCTGAGGTTCGGCGGCGCCTGCAGCGACACGTCGGGCGGAAGCACCAGGCGGGCCACGGCGAGCGCGCGGAGCAGCTCGTCGAGCGTGGGCTCCGGCGCGTCCTTCATCGGGATGAGCGACTTGGCGCGGAAGTTCTGCACGATCACTTCCTGCACGTGACCGTAGCGCTCGTGCAGGTCGCGGATCGCCACCAGCGCGTCGGCGCGCTCGCGCGGGGTCTCGCCGATGCCGATCAGGATCCCGGTGGTGAAGGGGATCGAGAGTTTGCCCGCGAGCTCGATCGTCTTCAGGCGCCGCCTCGGCACCTTGTCGGGGGCGCGATGGTGGGCGCCGCCCGGCGCCAGCAGCCGCTCGGACGTCGTCTCGAGCATGAGCCCCATGCTGACGCTCACTTCGCGCAGGGCGGCGAGATCGCGCTCGGCCATGAGGCCGGGATTGACGTGCGGCAGGAGCCCGGACTCGGCGAGCGTCGCCGCGCACACCGCCTTCAGATACGACAGCGTCGTGCGGTGGCCGCGCGCCTTCAAGAACTCGCGGTGCTCGGGGAAGCGCGCCTCCGGGCGGTCGCCCAGCGAGAACAGCGCCTCCTTGGCCCCGAGCCGCCCTCCCGCCTGACACAGCGCGATGACTTCGTCCGGCGTCATGGTGTGGGCGCCCGGCTGACCCGGATCGCGGCGGAACGTGCAGTACCCGCAGTCGTCGCGGCAGAGCGTCGTGAGCGGCACGAAGACCTTCGCGGAGAACGTCACCACGCGACCGCGGGTATCGCGCGCCTGGGCGGCGCGCGCGAGGAGGTCGTCGAGGCCCGCGGGCGGACCCTCCATGAGACGAACGGCCTCGTCGTGGGAGATCACGCGCGCGGCGCCTTCATGACCTTGCCGCGCACGTCGTGGGCGAAGCGGTCCATGTTCGTGAGCGCGGCCTTGAGGTCGGGCACCGTCGGGTCGAAGACGAAGTGGGTGACGCCGGCCGCCTGATAGGCGCGGATGTCGGCGATGACCTGCGCCGCCGTTCCCTGGAAGAGCGGCCGCTCGCCGGCGGGCGGCTTGGCGTTCCTGGGGCGCACCTCCATCGGCACGCGCACGGTGAGGGTGACGGACTTCGGATCGCGCCCGGCCTGCTGGGCCCACCCGCGCAGCTCCGTCGCGCGCTTCGCGTACTCGTCGGGGAACAGCAGTCCCGGCGGGCGCAGCGCGATCGGATGCCAGGCGTCGCCGAGCGTGGCCGCGCGGCGCACGGCGGCGTCGGTGTGGCCTCCGATCCAGATCGGGATGCCGCGGCGCTGCGCGGGCTTGGGCAGCGCGTGCACGGCGCGCACGCTGTAGTAACGGCCCTCGAAGGTGACGGGATCGGTCGTCCACGCCGCGCGCATGAGGCGCAGGTACTCGTCGGTCACCGCGCCGCGCGCCTCGAAGGGGGGCGCCGCCAGCGCCTCGAACTCCTCGCGCAGCCAGCCCACACCCGCGCCGAGGATGACGCGACCGCCCGAGAGCCGGTCGATCGTCGCGAGCATCTTGGCGACGAGCACCGGATTGCGGTACGGCACCACCAGCACGCTGGTGCCGAGCCGGATCCGGCTCGTCACCCGCGCGAGCCAGCCCATGGTCACCAGCGGCTCGAGGTAATCCTGCGCGGCCCCGCCCGGCAGCTGCCCCGTCGTCGAGTACGGATACGTCGAGCGCGCCATCGACGCCGGGAGCACGACGTGATCGGTGACGAACAGCGACGAGAAGCGAAGCGACTCCGCTCTGGTCGCGAGCTTGAGGATCGTCTCCGCGCCGGCGAGGGGACCACGGCCGGGCAGCGAGAAGCCGAATTCCATGGCGGCGCACATCGTAGTCCACGCATCAGGGCTTTGCAATCGCGGGCGGCCCGCACGGAGTGTGCCATCATGAGCCATGCGTGCGGGGACGGCCTGGCTCATGTGGTCGATCCCGGCCGCGCTGTTCCTCGTCGCGTTCTTCCACCGCAACGCGCCGGGCGTCATGGCGCGCGATCTCATGGAGACCTTCGGTGTCACCGGCGCCGTGATCGGCCTGCTGTCCTCGACCTATTTCTACTCGTACGCGGGCTTCATGATCCCGGGCGGCCTGCTGATCGACGCGTTCGGCGCGCGGCGCGTGGTGGCGGCGGGCGGCGCGGTGATGGGGCTCGGCACGCTCGCGATGGGCGCGGCGGGCGGCCCCGCGCTGCTCTTCGCGGGCCGCTTCGCGGTCGGCCTCGGCGCCACCGTCACCTTCATCGGCACCCTCAAGATCGCGGCGGCGTGGTTTCCCGCCGAGCGCTTCGGCTTGCTGTCGGCGGTGACGGCGACGGTCGGCGTCCTCGGCGCCCTCATCGCCTCCGCGCCGCTGGCGGCGCTGATGGCGGTCGCCGGCTGGCGCGGCGCCTTCTGGACGGTGGGCGCGGTCACGCTGGCGTGCTCGCTCGCGTGCGTCGCGGTGGTGCGCGACGTGCCCGCGGGCGCCGCGGCGTCGCCGCCGCCCGCGCTGCGCGGGCTCCTGCGCGGCATCGGCCGCGTGCTCGCCAACGCCCACACGTGGCCCGTCTTTCTCAGCTTCTTCTGTCTCTACTCCGCGATGGGCAACCTCTTCCTCTGGGCGGTGCCGTTCCTGCGCGACGTCTACGGGCTGGCGACGACGCCGGCGGCGACGATCGCCGCCGCCACCTCCATCGCGCTGCTCGGCTCGGCGCCGCTCACGGGCTTCGTCTCCGACAGCGTCGTGCGGCGGCGCAAGTCGCCCTACGTCGCCCTGAGCGTCGCGCTCCTCGGCGTGTGGGCGCTCTTCCTCGGCACGCTCGGCGCCGCTCCGCTCTGGGCGGTGGCCGCCCTCTTCTTCGGCCTCGGCCTCTTTGGCGGCGTGTTCGTGCTGACGTGGCCGATCGGCCGCGAGGTGAACCCGCCCGAGCTGGCCGGCATCGCCGTCGCCGTCGTGAACCTCGGCGGCTTTCTCGGCGCCGCCCTGACCCAGGGCCCCCTCGGCGCCGTGCTCGACGCGCGCTGGGCGGGGGCGGTCACCGCCGGCGGCGCCCGCGCCTACCCGCTGGACGCCTACCGCGCCGCCTTCGCGATCTGCACCGCTCTCGTGCTGGGCGCGACGCTCCTGAGCCTCCTGCTGCGCGAGACGCGAGGCCGCAACGTGTGGCAGGAGCTGGCGCCGGGCACCCCAGGTCGTACTTGATCCGGACCGCGGATCAGTGGCACCCTGACAACGCACCCTTCAATGCGGCTTGCCTCGAAGATCTTTCTGACGTCGTCTCTCGTGATCCTGGTGCTCGCCGGGGTCGGGGCACTCAGTCTGGGCGCCGTCGGCCGGCTCGTGTCGGTCAATCGCGAGATCACCACGCAGACCGTGCCCGCGCTGCGCGTGGCGGCCGGCCTCCGCGACCAGATGTTGTCGCTGGCGCGGCTCGAGGCGCGCTTCACCGTGCTGCGGGACGCGCGGTACGCGGCGGCGTGGCGCGAGCGCGCGGCGAGCGTGGAGGGCGACTTCGACCGGCTGCGCGCCCTCGTCCGCACCCCGCGCGAGCAGGCGCTGCTGGCCGAGGCGGCGGCGGCGTTCGACGCCTACCGCGGCGAGGTGACCTCCGAGCAGCAGCCGCCGCCGGCGCGCGAGCGCGCGCTGCAGGATCCGCGCAGCCGCGTCCTCGGCGAGCGCGTGGAAGAGACGCTCGAGCGGCTGATGGACGCGACGTACGCGCGCGTGGTCTCCGCCCAGGCGGAGGCGGCGCGCCTGGAGGCGCGGACGTGGACGGGCGTGCTCCTCGCCCTCGGCGCGGCCGTGGCGCTGGCGCTCGTCGGCACCGCCGTGCTGGCGTACCGCATCACACGCTCCCTGCGTCAGCTGTCGGCGGCGACGACGGCGGTGGCCGCCGGCTCCTACCGCGAGCCGATCCCGGACGCGGCGCGCGACGAGATCGGCGCCCTCGCCCGCTCGTTCAACGCCATGGCCGCGCAGCTGCGACGCATCGACGAGACCAAGGAGGAGTTCTACGCCACTCTCTCGCACGAGCTGCGCTCGCCGCTGACCTCGGTGCGCGAGGCCGCGCACCTGCTGCGTGACGGCGTGCCCGGCTCGCTCAATCCCAAGCAGGCGCGTCTGGTGACGCTGATCGGCCACTCCACCGACCGCCTGCTGCGGCTCGTCAACCAGATGCTCGAGCTGTCACGGCTGCGCGCGGGCGTGCTGCCGCTGACGCGCGAGCGCGTGGACCTGGCCCGCGTGGTCGGACGCGCGGTCGAGGAGCTGCGGCCGCAGGCGGAGGAGGGCGGGCTCACGCTCACGCGGGAGCGCGTGGGCGAGCGCTTCGACGTCCGCGGCGACGAGGATCGGCTCGTGCAGGTGGTCGTCAACCTCGTGGCCAACGCCGTCCGCTTCACGCTGCGGGGCGGCCGCGTCACCGTGCGGCTCGTCGACGCGGGGCCGGAGATCGAGGTCCAGGTGGAGGACACCGGCGTCGGCATCCCGGCCGCGGCCTTGCCGCGCATCTTCGACTCGTGGCGCCAGGCGCACAGCGATCGGGGCGGCACCGGCCTCGGCCTCGCCGTCGTGCGCGGCGTGGTGCTGGCGCACGGGGGCCGCGTGACCGTGGAGTCGCAGGAGGGCAAGGGGAGCCGGTTCACGGTCCTCCTGCCGCACGAGCCGTGAGGGCGCTCGCTCACGCGCTGGTCGTCGTGCTGCTCGCGGCCGCGCTCGGCGGCTGCGCCACGTGGTCGTGGTGGCCGTTCCGTCCTGCCGCCATGCTGCTCATACGCGCGGACCGCGCGGCCGACGAGCTGCGGTTCCGCCAGGCGCTCGCGCTCTACGACGAGTTCCTCGCGCGCTATCCCGACGACGCCGAGGCGGCGCGCGTGCTCGAGAGCCGCGACACCGTGGCCGCCATCGTGACCACCCGCGAGGAGCTGATCCGCCTGCGCAGCCAGCTACGTGCGCGCGAGTCGGAGGTGACGAAGCTGCGCGAGGAGGTGGCCCGCCTGCGCCAGGAGGTGTCGTCGCGCCAGGCCGAGACGGACAAGCTGCGCGCCGACCTCGAACGCCTCAAGCAGATGGACCTGCGCCTGGAGCGTGTCCGATGAGATTGACCCCGCCTGTCGCGCCCACGGAGCCACGCCGCATCTCCACGGTTGTCGGGCGTGCGGAGCCATCTACCATCTCGAACAGGCCACCCACGGTCTTACCCGAACTCGCGGTCCCCGCTACAACAAACGAGACAGTCCAATGACGCGCCGGGTTCTGGTCGTCGACGATGACGCCGCGATCCTCGAGGTGCTCGAGATGCGGCTGACGGCCATGGGCTTCAACGTCATGGCCACCCGAGACGCGCACGCGGCGCTGGCCGCGCTGGAGGGCGCGCGCTTCGACCTGGCGCTGCTCGACCTCCGGATGGAGCCGATGGACGGCATCCGCCTGATGGAGGGCCTGCACGAGCGCCAGCCGCGGCTGCCCATCCTCATCATGACCGCGCACGGGACGATCGAGACGGCGGTGGACGCCGTGCAGCGCGGCGCGTTCGACTACCTCACCAAGCCCTTCGTCCGCGACGAGCTGCGCGCCAAGATCGGACGCGCGCTCACCACGCGGCGCTGGGCCCGCGACCGCGAGCGGCTCCTGGCCGTCGGCCAGACGCTGGCCTCGTCCGGCGTGATGGACCGCGTGCTCGACGCGGTGGCGCAGGCGACGGTGGAGACGACGGAGGCGGAGCGCTGCGTCGTCTTCCAGCTCCAGCAGGGACGGCTCCTGCCCATGGCCAGCGCGGGCTCGCCGCCGCCCTCGTGGCCGGCGCTGGAGAAGGCGGCCCGCGAGGCGATGGAGAAGGGCGTGCCCACGACGTTTCCCGGCGTCGAGACCGGCGCGATCGTGGCCGCGCCGCTGCTCGTGCAGCGCGGGCCCGCGGGCGCCCTCGTCATCGAAACGCCCGCGCGCGTGGAACCGACCGAGGACGACCTCGAGCTGCTGGCCCTCTTCTCCTCGCAGGCGGCGGTGGCCATCCGCAACACCCACGAGCTGGAGCGGCTGCGCAGCGGCGCGCTGGCGGCGCTGGGACGCATGGCCACCCAGGTGGCGCACGAGCTGAAGAATCCGCTGGCCGGCCTGCGCCTCTACGCGCGGCACCTCGAGCAGCGCCTGACCAAGACCGGCGACGGCGAGGGCGCGGAGCTCGCGCACAAGATCTCGGTCACCGTCGATCACCTCGCGGCCGTCGTCTCCGAGATCACGGCGTTCGGCCGCCCGCCGGAGCTGCACCGCGCGCCGGTGGCGCTGAACGCGCTGCTCGACGAGTGCGTGTCGTTCGCCCAGGCCCGCATCACGACCGAGGGCATCGAGATCTTCCGCATCTACGATCCGACGGCCCCGTCGCAGGCGATGCTCGACGCGCGCGAGCTGCGCAAGGCGTTCCTCAACCTGGTCCTCAACGGGCTGGAGTCGCTGGCGCCGGGCGGGCGGCTCACCGTGACCACGGCGTGGGCGGCCGATGCGAAGACGCTGACGGTGACCATCGAGGACACGGGCGGCGGCATGTCGGACGAGACGCTGTCGCGCATCTTCGACCTCTTCTTCACCACCAAGCCGCAGGGCACCGGGCTCGGCATGGCCATCGCGCGCTCGGTGATCGACCTGCACGGCGGCGAGCTGGCCGTGCACAGCGTCCTGGGGCAGGGCACGCGCGTCAGCGCGCGGCTCCCGTTCGAGGCCGCGCCGGGCCAGGCGGAGGACAAGGCCACGTGAGCCGGCAGACCGTGCTGGTGGTGGACGACGAGTTGTCGATCGCGGACGGTCTCCGCCTCACGCTGGAGTCCGAGGGCATGAGCGTGCGTCTGGCCGGCAGCGTGCGCACCGCGCTGGCGGCGGTGGCGCAGACGGACGTGCAGGCGGCCATCGTGGACCTGATGCTCCCCGACGGCGACGGCCTTGCGCTCACGCGCGAGCTGAAGGCGCGCGACGCGGCGATGGAGGTCATCGTCATCACCGCCTACGGCTCCGTGCGCAAGGCGATGGAGGCGACCAAGGGCGCCGGGGCCTTCTACGTGCTCGAGAAGCCGTTCGATCCCGACGAGGTGGTGGGACTCGTCAAGAACGCGCTCGAGCACCGCAAGCTCGTCGTCGAGAACACGGAGCTGCGGCGGCGGCTCGCCGACCAGTCGGCCGACAGCGAGATCCTCGGCTCCGCCCCCGGCATCCAGCGCGTGCTGGAGACGATCGCTTCCGTGGCCGACGCCGACGCCAACGTGCTGATCCTCGGCGAGAGCGGCACCGGCAAGGAGCTGATCGCCAACGCCCTGCACGAGCGCTCGAGCCGCCGCGAGGGGCCGTTCGTCAAGATCAACTGCGCGGCGCTGCCCAAGGATCTCATCGAGTCGGAGCTCTTCGGCCACACCAAGGGCTCGTTCACGGGCGCGACGATGGAGAAGGTGGGGCTGCTCGAGGAGGCGCACAAGGGCTCGCTCCTGCTCGACGAGATCACCGAGATGCCGCCCGACCTCCAGGCCAAGCTGCTGCGCGTGCTCGAGGAGCGCGTGGTGCGGCGCATCGGCGGCGCCAAGTCCATCCCCGTGGACTTCCGCCTGCTCTCGTCGACGAACCGCAATGCCGAACAGGCGGTGAAGGACGGCGGGCTCCGCCAGGACCTCTACTTCCGCATCAACACCGTCACCATCGCGGTGCCCCCGCTGCGCGAGCGCCGCGAGGACGTGCCCATCCTCGTGCGCGCGTTCCTCGACCGGTACCGCGCCAAGCACCAGCGCGGCGCCGACGCCATCGAGCCGGAGGCGTACCGGCGCCTGCTCTCCTACTCGTGGCCGGGCAACGTCCGCGAGCTGCAGCACGCGCTCGAGCGCGCGGTGCTGGTCGCGCGGGGCAAGGAGATCACGCTGGCCGACCTGCCCGAGGCGCTCCAGCACGCGACGGGCGAGGGTGGCGGCGGCGCCATCGCGCCGTCGGAGGTGCCGGCGGGCTCGCTGGAGGAGATCGAGCGCGCCTCGATCCTCAAGGCGCTCGAGTCCACGCGCTGGAACAAGCAGGCCGCGGCCGCGCTCCTGGGCTTGCGCCGTCCCACGCTCTATTCGAAGATGCGCAAGCACAACATCCCGCAGCGCCGCCCGTAGCCTTCCGAGCCGTCCCGTCGCCCGAAGGCTGAGCAGGGGCCCGGTCACTGCCCGAGATTTGGGCAGCCGGGGGCCCGGCGGGTTTCGCCCAATCGTCTGAAATCGCACGCTTGAGGCCGTACAGGCGCGGCACGTCCGTTGCTGTTACGTCCGCGATCGGGAGGATCGTGATGAAGAAGATCGAGGCGATCATCAAGCCGTTCAAGCTGGACGACGTCAAGGAGGCGCTCACCGGCATCGGCGTGATCGGCATGACCGTGTCGGAGGTGCGCGGCTTCGGCCGGCAGAAGGGACACACGGAGCTGTACCGCGGCGGCGAGTACACGGTCGACTTCCTCCCGAAGATCAAGATCGAGGTCGTCGTGCCCGACCAGTTCGTGGACAAGGTGGCCGAGGTCGTGGCGGCCGCGGCCAAGACCGGCAACATCGGCGACGGCAAGATCTTCGTGACGCCCGTGGAGACGGCCATCCGCATCCGCACGGGCGAGCGTGACCAATCGGCGCTGTGACAAAGGAGACCAGCGTGAAGCGACTGACACTCGCCCTGCTCACCCTGCTCGTGCTCGGCGTCACCGCGAGCGCGGTCCTGGCGCAGCAGCCCGCGGCGCCGCCAGGCGCCGCCGCCCCCGCGGCCCCGGCGTCGCCGGCCCCGCCCGCGTCGAAAATCGACAGGGGCGACACGGCGTGGATGCTGAGCGCCACCGCGCTCGTGCTCCTCATGACGGCGCCCGGGCTCGCGCTCTTCTACGGCGGCATGGTGCGGCAGAAGAACGCCCTCGCCACGCTCATGCAGTCTTTCATCATCATGGCGATCATCTCGATCCAGTGGGTGCTGTGGGGCTACAGCCTCGCCTTCGGCCCCGACAAGGGCGGCATCATCGGGGGGCTGGAGTGGATCGGCCTGCGCGGCGTCGGCGCCGAGCCCTTCGACGCGTACAGCAAGACGATCCCGCACACCGTGTTCATGCTCTTCCAGCTCATGTTCGCGATCATCACGCCGGCGCTGATCACGGGCGCCTTCGCCGAGCGCAAGAAGTTCTCGGCCTTCCTGCTCTTCACGGTGCTGTGGGCGACCTTCGTGTACGACCCCCTCGCGCACTGGGTGTGGGGCGACGGCGGCTGGCTCAAGAGGCTGGGCGCGCTCGACTTCGCCGGCGGCACCGTCGTGCACATCTCGTCGGGCATGTCCGCGCTCGTGTGCGCGCTCGTGCTCGGCCGGCGGCGTGGCTACGGCCACCAGCCGATGCAGCCACACAACCTGCCCATGACGGTGATGGGCGCCGGGCTGCTGTGGTTCGGCTGGTTCGGCTTCAACGCGGGCAGCGCGCTCGAGGCCAACGGCCTCGCGGCCAGCGCGTTTCTCGCCACCAACACCGGCGCGTCGGCGGCGGCGCTCGGCTGGATGTTCACGGAGTGGGCGACGCGCGGCAAGCCGACGGTGCTCGGCGCCGCCTCCGGCGCGGTGGCCGGGCTCGTGGCCATCACGCCGGCCTCCGGCTACGTCGGCCCGCTGTCGGCAATGGTCATCGGCGCCGTGGCGGGCGCGCTCTGCTACACCGCGTGCAACCTCAAGTCGCGGTTCGGCTACGACGACTCGCTCGACGTGGTCGGCGTGCACGGCGTGGGCGGCACGTGGGGCGCGCTCGCCACGGGCCTGTTCGCCTCCAAGGCCATCAACGAGGGTGGCGCCGACGGCCTCTTCTTCGGCAACCCCGGCCAGCTCTGGACGCAGCTGGTGGCGGTGGTCGCCACCATCGTGCTGGCCGTGGTGCTCACGTGGGTGATCCTCAAGGTCGTAGACGCCATCGTGGGCCTGCGCGTGAGCGACGAGGACGAGGTGGCCGGGCTCGACCTCTCGCAGCACTCGGAGACGGCGTACGCCCTCGGCGGCGGGCAGTACGGGGAGTTCTCGTCGGCCACGGGACCCTTCGCGGACGCGATGCGCGCGGCGGAGGCGAAGCCGCGGCCGGTCCACTGAGAGTGGACGGTGGCTTGATTTCGCTCCGTCAATTGCCCTAAGGTATGCGGGCCGGCGGCGCCGAAGGGCGCCGTCGGTCCGACGTTTTCAGACACCACTCTACGGAGAGGGAGAAGGAGCACACCGAATGACCCCCAAGGACGTCCTCAAGCTGGCCAAGGAGAAAGGCGCCAAGATCGTCGATCTCCGCTTCATCGACCTGCCCGGCCTCTGGCAGCACTTCTCGATCCCGATGTCCGAGCTGAAGGAGGACATCTTCGAGGAAGGCCTCGGCTTCGACGGCTCGTCGATCCGCGGCTTCCAGACGATCGACGAGTCCGACATGCTCCTGATCCCCGATCCGTCGACGGCGCAGATGGATCCGTTCACGGCCGTCCCGACTCTCGACCTGATCTGCAACGTCAAGGACCCGGTGACGGGCAAGCCGTACACGCGCGATCCGCGCTACATCGCCCAGAAGGCCGAGGCGTACCTGAAGAAGACCGGGGTGGGCGACACCATCTACATCGGGCCCGAGCTCGAGTTCTTCTTCTTCGACTCGATCCGCTTCGACCAGAACTACAACAGCGGCTACTACTTCATCGACTCCGAGGCGGGCTTCTGGAACTCGGGGCAGGAAGGCTCGGCCGAGCGGCCGAACCTCGGCTACAAGCCGCGCTACAAGCAGGGCTACTTCCCAGTCCCGCCCATGGACAAGTTCCAGGACATCCGCTCGGACATGGTGCTGGCGCTCGAGTCGGTCGGCGTGCGCGTCGAGGTGCACCACCACGAGGTGGCGACGGGCGGGCAGACCGAAGTCGACATGCGCTTCGACACGCTGACGAAGATGGCCGACAAGGTCATGTGGTACAAGTACTGCGCGAAGAACACCGCGCGGAAGTGGGGCAAGACGGCCACCTTCATGCCCAAGCCGCTGTTCCAGGACAACGGCTCCGGCATGCACACCCACCAGTCGATCTGGAAGAACGGCAAGAACCTCTTCTACGAGCGCGGCGGCTACGCCGACATCTCGAAGAACTGCCTCTACTACATCGGCGGCATCCTCAAGCACGCCCCGGCGCTGCTCGCGCTGATCGCGCCGTCGACCAACTCATACAAGCGCCTCGTGCCGGGCTACGAGGCGCCGATCAACCTCGTCTACAGCCAGCGCAACCGCTCGGCGTGCGTGCGCATCCCGGTGTACTCGAAGACAGAGGGGTCCAAGCGAATCGAGTTCCGGACGCCCGACAACACGTGCAACCCCTATCTGTCGTTCGCGGCGTGCATGATGGCGGGTCTGGACGGAATCGCGAACAAGATCGACCCGGGCAAGCCGGTGGACAAGGACCTCTACGAGCTGCCGCCGGCGGAGGCGAAGAAGATCAAGCAGCTGCCGGGCGACCTGTCGATCGTCCTCGACAACCTCGAGGAGAGCCACGACTGGCTGCTCAAGGGCGACGTCTTCACGCCCGACGTGATCGAGACGTGGCTCGACTACAAGCGGAAGAACGAGGTCGACCCGGTGCGGCTGCGTCCGCACCCGTGGGAGTTCGCGCTCTACTTCGATATTTGACCGCATGGGGGGCCCAGAAATGGCCCCCCAAACCCCCCAACGTTCGGAGCGCCCGGGGTGAACCCGGGCGCTCCTCTGACCCCCTGGCGTCCCGCGAGGCGCTACTTCACGATTTCCAGGAGCTCGACCTCGAAGACGAGCGTGGCGCCGGGCTTGATCTTGGGCGGCGCGCCGCGGTCACCGTAGGCGGTGTCGGCGGGACAGACGAGCCGGCTCTTGCCACCGACCTTCATCTGCTGCACGCCCTCGGTCCAGCACTTGATCACGCCGCTCAGCGGAAACGTGATGGGCTCGCCGCGCTGGACCGAGCTGTCGAACACCGTTCCGTCGGTCAGCGTGCCGTGGTAGTGCACCTTCACCTTGTCGGTCGCGGTGGGACTCGCGCCCGTGCCCGGCTTGAGCGTGGTGACGACCGCGCCCGAGGGCGTCTTCACCGCGCCCTTCTCGGCGGCTGCCTTGTCGGCGAAGGCCTGGCCCGCCTTGCGCTCCGGCACGGCCGCCGCGGTGACGCGCGCCCTCTGGAACTCCTGGATCTTCGGACCGTAGGCCTGGAGATCGACCTTCTTCTCCTTGTTCGCGACGCCGTCCGTGAGACCGGCCTTCACGATCTCGAGATCGGCCGGGCTCAGCGCGAACGACGACAGGTTTTGCGCGACGAGGAGCCCGAGCGCGTAGAGCGTCTTCTGCTCTTCGGTCTTCAGCTCGGGTTGGGCCGCCAGGGCGCCGGGGGCGCCGGTGACGAGCAGCAGGGCGAGAACGAGCGACGATATTCGCATCGAGGGTCCTCTCTTCCGGTGGTTTCGATCACGATACGCCCGATGCGCCGTCGGCGTCCCCTCCTGCCTCTGCCTGGGAAATGAGCAGGCGGGCGCGAGATGCCGGGGGGTTGGGCAGAGCACGCGGGACGCGCCGCGCCTAAGCGATTGATTTGACGTGCGGGAGGTCTGGCACCGGGCTTGCCGTAGAGGCCTCACGATGAGCGCCGACAAGTCTGTCCAGTCCCGTCCGCGATGGCGTGTCGCCATCGTCGACGATCACGAGCGGTCGCGGTCGGCGCTTCGCGCGGCGATCTGGGCGGCCGGCGGAGAAGTGGTGGGCGAGTCGGTGCGCTGCGCCGACGCGCTGGCGGTCGTTCGGCGCGCCGCGCCCGACGTCGCCATCTGTGCCGCGGGGCTGCCCGACGGCGACGGCGTGCAGACGGCGGCGCAGCTCACGGCCGGCGACTGCCCGGTCGTGCTCTTCACCAGCCACACCGACGAGGCGCTGGTGGAGCGCGCGCGGGCGGCCGGCATCATGGCCTACCTGCTCAAGCCGCTGCGTCCCGCGGAGCTGGCGCCCGCGCTCGATCTCGCCATCGCGCGCTTCGGCGAGACTCGCCAGCTCAAACAGACGCTCGAGGACCGCAAGGTGATCGAGCGCGCCAAGGGTACGCTGATGGCGCGCTTCGGCCTCACCGAGGACGAGGCCTTCAAGCGGCTGCGGCGGGCGGCGATGGACAGCCGCAAGCCGATGGTCGAGGTCGCGCGCGCGTTGCTCGTCTCGGAGTCCGTCATCCCGTGATCCCTCACCGGACAACGGCGTCCACGATCCGGGCGGCAGGGTCGCCGCCCACATCACCCGAACCCTCAAGAGGAGACGCTATGTCCACGTACTCACGGAGAGACTTCCTCAAGACCGGCCTGGCCGCGGCCGGCGCCGGGGTCGCCGTCGCCCACGGCTTCCCGTCCATCATCGGCGCCCAGGGCAAGGACCCGGTCAAGATCGGCGTCCTGCACTCGCTGTCGGGCACGATGGCCATCAGCGAAGTGTCGCTGCGCGACGTCGTGCTGATGGCCGTCGACGAGATCAACGCCAAGGGCGGGGTGATGGGCCGCCCCATCCAGCCCGTGGTCGTCGACCCCGCGTCGAACTGGGACCTGTTCGCGGAGAAGGCCAAGCAGCTCCTGCTCCAGGACAAGGTCGCCGTCGTGTTCGGCTGCTGGACGTCGGTCAGCCGCAAGTCGGTGCTGCCGGTCTTCGAGAACAACAACGGGCTGCTGTTCTACCCGGTGCAATACGAAGGAGAGGAGTGCAGCAAGAACGTCTTCTACACGGGCGCCACGCCGAACCAGCAGCTCATCCCGGGCGCCGAGTATCTGATGTCGAAGGAGGGCGGAGCGTACAAGAAGTTCTACCTGCTGGGCACGGACTACGTCTTCCCGCGCACCGCCAACAAGATCCTCCGCGCGTTCCTGCTCGCCAAGGGCGTGCCGGCCGCGAACATCGAGGAGGAGTACACGCCGTTCAGCCATCAGGACTACCAGACGATCGTCGGCAAGATCAAGCGCTTCTCCTCGGGCGGCGGCGCGTGCGTGCTGTCGACGATCAACGGCGACAGCAACGTGCCCTTCTACAAGGAGTTCGCCAACCAGGGTCTGCGAAGCGAGAACGCGCCGATCATGGCGTACAGCGTGGCCGAGGACGAGCTGCGCGGCATGGATACCTCCGCGCTGGTCGGCCACCTCGCGGCGTGGAACTACTTCCAGTCCATCGAGAACGCGAACAACAAGAAGTTCGTGAACGCGTTCAAGGAGTACGCGCAGAAGAAGGGCCTGCCCGGCGGCGCCAAGCGCGTGACGGACGACCCGATGGAGGCGGGCTACTTCGGCGTCTACATCTGGAAGCAGGCCGTCGAGAAGGCCAAGACGTTCGACGTCGATCCGGTCCGCAAGGCCGTCTACGGCCAGACGTTCGCGGCGCCGAGCGGCACCATCAAGATGCACGAGCACAACCACCACACCTACCGCCCCGTGCTCATCGGCGAGATCCTCAAGGACGGCCAGTTCAAGATCATCTCGCGCACCAAGGGGCTGGTCGAGCCGGAGCCGTGGTCGAAGTACACGAGCCCGGACAAGGGCTGCGACTGGGTCAAGCACCAGGGTACCTACCAGAAGAAGGCCTGATGAAGCGTCTGCTGCTGCTGTTGCTCGTGGCGTGGCTCGCCGGACCCCCGGCGAGCCACGCGCAGTCTCCGGAAGCGCTCAAGGCCCTCACCGGCCTCGCGGTGGACGATGGCGACAAGCGCGAGGCGGCGGTGAACGCGCTCGGCACCAGCCGGGATCCGAAATGGCTCGCGTTCCTCGGCGCGCTCCGCGATGGCAACGTCTACGCGCGGACCCAGGGCAAGACGGTGGAGGTGGTGATCGGCGGCGCCAAGTCCACCCGGGGCGACGCGGAGCTGATCGAGATCGCGTCGGCCTACGACCGCAAGCCGCTCGGCATCGTCCCCGTGTCGAGCCTCACCGAGATCGCCGCCGACCGGCGGCTGCGCATCGCCATCAAGCCGTTCCTCGACGCCGATGAGACGCGCGCGCAGCTCGCCAGCCCCGACGCGGAGACGCGCCGGGGCGCCGCCGTGAAGCTCGGCCACCAGGCCGACGCGGGCGCGGCAGCGGTCGTCGAGGCCGCCATCGCCAGGGAGCCGGTCGAGCGCGTGCGCCACGCGCTGCGGGAAGCGCTCGCCCTCATCCGCCTCGCGCACGGCGAGGCGGCGGTCCGCATCCTCGCCGCGCAGTCGCTGGGCACCCTGCACTCGTTCGACGCCATGCCCGCGCTCCAGACGCTGGCCGCGGACGCGGGCGCCTCGCCCGCGGAGCGCGACGCGGCGAGGCAGGCCATCCGGCAGATCGAGCGCTGGAGCCTGCTCGTGCGCACCGTGGAGACGGTGTTCCAGGGCGCGTCACTCGCCTCCATCCTGCTCCTGATGGCGCTCGGGCTGGCCATCGTGTTCGGCCTGATGGGCGTCATCAACATGGCGCACGGCGAGCTGATGGCCCTCGGCGCCTACAGCACGTTCGTCGTGCAGAACGTGTTTCGGGCGCGATGGCCCGAGTGGTTCGACGCGTACTTCGTGGTGGCGCTGCCCGTGTCGTTCGTCGTGGCCGCGCTCGTCGGCGTCGTCCTCGAGCGCGGCGTGATCCGCCGCCTCTACGGCCGCCCGCTGGAGACGCTGCTGCTCACGTGGGGCGCCTCGCTCATCATCCAGCAGGGGCTGCGCCTGTGGTTCGGCGCCGCCAACGTGGATGTCTCGTCGCCGAGCTGGCTCTCCGGAGGCTTCGCCCTCATGACCGGGCTCACGCTGCCCTTCAACCGGCTCTTCATCATCGCGCTGGCGGCGGTGAGCGTGGCCGGCATGTACTGGCTGCTCTTCCGCACCGACCGCGGGCTCGCCATCCGCGCGGTGACCCAGAACCGCGGGATGTCGTCGTGCCTCGGCGTGCGCGCGGGCGTCGTGGACGCGGTGACCTTCGGGCTCGGCGCCGGCCTCGCCGGCCTCGCGGGCGCCGCCCTCACCCAGGTCGGCAACGTGGGGCCATCGCTCGGCCAGAACTACATCGTGGACTCCTTCATGGTGGTGGTGACGGGCGGCGTCGGGAAGCTCGCGGGGACCATCCTGGCCGCGGCGGGCATCGGCGGGCTGAACAAGGGGATCGAGCCCGCGCTCGGCGCCGTGTTCGCCAAGGTGGCCATCCTGGTCGCGGTCATGATCTTCCTGCAGCGCCGGCCGGCCGGACTCTTCGCCACGCGGGGACGCAGTGCCGAGGCGTGAGGCGGCCGCCATCGCCGTCGCCACGTTGCTGCTCGTGGTGGTGCTGCCGGTCTGCAACGCGCTGCCCGCGAGCTCGCCGCTGCATCTCTCGGACTTCCGGCTGAACCTCTTCGGCAAGTTCCTCGCGTACGCCATCCTCGCGCTGGGCCTCGATCTGCTGTGGGGCTACGCCGGCGTGCTCAGCCTCGGCCACGGCGTGTTCTTCGGCCTCGGCGCCTATGCGATGGGCATGCACCTGATGCTGGAGATCGGCTCCAAGAGCGTGTACCAGAGCGCGCTGCCGGACTTCATGGTCTGGAACCAGGTGAAGGAGCTGCCGCTGTTCTGGAAGCCGTTCTACTCCGGCGCGTTCACGCTGGCGGCGGTGGTGCTGGTCCCGGGGCTGTTCGCGCTCGCCTTCGGGTTCCTCGCCTTCCGCAGCCGCATCCGCGGCGTGTATTTCTCGATCATCACGCAGGCGCTCGCGCTCTCGGCGTGGCTGGTGTTCAACCGCAACGAGATGCGGCTGGGCGGCACCAACGGCCTCGCGGACTTCAAGACGATCTTCGGCTTTCCACTGAACCAGCCGTCCACGCAGCGCGGCCTCTACGTGGTCACGGCGGTGACGCTCGTGGTGGCGTACCTGGCCTGTCGCCGGATCACCGGCAGCCGGGCGGGCAAGGTGCTCGTGGCCATCCGCGACAGCGAGACGCGCGTGCTCTTCTCCGGCTACTCGCCGGCGCGCTACAAGCTCTTCGTGTTCGTCGTCTCCGCGGTGCTGGCGGGGATCGCGGGCGCCCTCTACGCGCCGCAGGTGGGCATCGTCACGCCCGCCAAGATCGGTGTGCTGCCGTCGATCGAGATGGTGGTGTGGGTGGCCGCGGGCGGCCGCGGCACGCTGGTGGGCGCGGTGGGGGGCGCCTTCGGCGTGAACTGGATGCAGTCGTGGCTCACCACGAGCTACCCCGACGTCTGGCTCCTGTTCCTCGGCGGGCTCTTCATGGGCGTCGTGCTCTTCTTCCCGGACGGCGTCGCGGGGGCGATCGCGCGCGCCGCGACGCGCGTGTCGTCGCTGCTGCGACGCAGCCGGGAACTGTCCGGCACGGGCCACCCACGCCCCGAGCCGGCCTCGCGGTCGCCGCTCCCATGACCAGCACCGGCTCCATCATCTATCTCGAGGACGTCACCGTCTCCTACGACGGCTTCAAGGCGCTGTCGCGCCTGAACTTCTACATGGACCGCCGCGAGCTGCGCGTGGTCATCGGCCCGAACGGCGCGGGCAAGACGACACTGCTCGACGTGATCTCCGGGCGCGCGAAGCCCGAGCACGGCCGCGTGATCTTCGGCGACCACACCGATCTCATCCCCCTCGCCGAGAACGACGTCGTCGGGCTCGGCATCGGCCGCAAGTTCCAGACGCCGTCGGTCTTCGTCAACCTCAGCGTGTGGGACAACGTCGAGCTCTCGCTCAAGCGCGCCAGCAAGGGCGTCTTCGCCGCCCTGCTGGAGCGCGACGCCGCGGGCGAGCGCGAGCGGATCGCGGCCACCCTGAGCACGGTGGGGCTCGGGGGCAAGGCGTCGCTGCCGGCCGGTGTGCTGTCGCACGGCGAGAAGCAGTGGCTCGAGATCGGCATGGTGATGGCGCAGGATCCCGAGCTCCTGCTCGTGGACGAGCCGGTGGCGGGCATGACCGACGAGGAGACGGCGCGCACGGGCGAGCTGCTGGAGTCGATCGCCGTCGACCGCTCCGTGCTCGTCATCGAGCACGACATGGAGTTCGTGCGACAGATCGCGCGCAAGGTCACCGTGCTGCACCAGGGCACGGTGCTGTGCGAAGGCCCGGTGGAGCAGGTGCAGTCGGATCCGCGCGTGCTCGAGGTCTACCTCGGGCGCCGCCGCGAGACGGCCGATGCTCACGGTTGAGCGGCTCGACGTCGCCTACGGCGGCTCGCAGGTGCTCTGGGGCGTCGACCTGTCGGTCGCCCAGGGCGAGGTCCTCTGCCTGATGGGCCGCAACGGCGTGGGCAAGACCACGCTGCTCAAGACGGTCATGGGTCTGCTGCCGGCCCGCGGCGGGCGCGTGAGCTTCGACGGGGCGGACATCACCCGTTGGTCGTCCGACCGCCGCGCGCGCGCGGGCATCGGCTACGTGCCGCAGGGCCGCGAGATCTTCCCGCACCTCACGGTCGAGGAGAATCTGAGGGTGGCCCAGCTGGGCTGCGGGCGGACCGACCGCATGGACGACGTGCTCGACCTCTTTCCCGCGCTGCGGCGCTTCCTCGGGCGCAAGGGCGGCGTGCTGTCGGGCGGCGAGCAGCAGATGCTGGCCATAGGGCGCGCGCTGCTCACGCGTCCCAGGCTCCTCATGCTCGACGAGCCGACCGAGGGGATCCAGCCCTCCCTCATCCTCGAGATCGAGGAGGCGATCCGCCGCATCAAGAAGGAGATGGGGCTGGCCGTGCTGCTCGTCGAGCAATACCTCGACTTCGCCGAGCGGCTGGCCGACGCGTATGTGATCATGGCGAAGGGCGCGGTGGTGGCGGCCGGCGCCACCCGGGATCTGCACGCCGACCAAGTGAAGCAGCACCTCACCGTCTGAGGCTCGGAGGTCCAACGATGCACCTCACGCCCAGAGAGCAGGAAAAGCTGCTCATCTTCACCGCGGCCGAGCTGGCGCGCCGGCGCAAGGGGCGCGGTCTCAAGCTCAACCATCCCGAGGCGCTCGCCATCATCACCGCGGACATCCTCGAGGGCATTCGCGACGGGCGCAGCGTGTCCGAGCTCATGGAGGCGGGGTTGTCGATTCTCCGTCGCGACGAGGTGATGGAGGGCGTGCCCGAGATGATCGACGAGGTGCAGGTCGAAGGCACCTTCCCCGACGGCACGAAGCTCGTCACGATCCACCACCCGATCCGCTGATCATGGCCGTGCGAGCCGCGGAGGGACCGGAGTGAGTCTCGAGGTGTGGGCGCTGTTCGTGCTCACGGAGAGCCTGCTGTGCCTGACGCCGGGGCCGGCCGTCCTCTTCGTGGTCGCGCAGGCGCTGACGCGCGGCGCCGCCGCGTCGGGGTGGGCGACGCTCGGCATCCTCGCCGGCAACGCCCTCTATTTCGCGCTCTCGGCCACGGGCCTCGGCGCCGTGCTGCTCGCGTCGTACGAGCTCTTCTCGCTCGTCCGCTGGCTGGGCGCCGCCTATCTGATCTGGCTCGGCGTGCGCGCGCTCGCGGGGCGCCGGGCCGCGCGCTCGCTCGCGCCCGGACCGACGGGCGCCGCGGGCCGGCGCCGGACGTTCGTGAACGGGTTCGTGCTGCAGACCGCGAATCCCAAGGCGCTGCTGTTCTTCGTGGCCCTGCTGCCGCAGTTCATCGAGCCTACCGGCCACGTGGCCGTCCAGGTGCTCGTGCTGGCCGTGACCAGCGTGGCGATCGAGCTCGTCGTGCTGCTCGCCTACGGCGCGGCCGCCGGCCGGCTCCACGCGCTCGCCGTGAACCCTCGCTTCGCGCGTCTGGCCGACGGGGTCGCCGGCGCGATGCTGGTGACCGCCGGCGTCGGCGTCGCCGCCGTTCGGCGCAGCTGAGTCGGGACGGATGCCGAGCCCAAGGAGGCCGCAGTGATTCCAGGCGAGTACCTGCTCGACAGCGGCGACGTGGAGGCGAACGCGGGCCGGCGGACGCTCGAGCTCACCGTGGAGAACACCGGCGACCGGCCGATCCAGGTCGGCTCGCACTTCCACTTCTTCGAGGTGAATCGCGCGCTGCGGTTCGATCGGCCGCAGGCGTTCGGCATGCGGCTGAACGTCCCCGCGGGCACCGCGGTGCGCTTCGAGCCCGGCGACGCCAAGCGGGTGACGCTCGTCGAGCTGGCCGGCGCGCGCCAGGTCCACGGCCTGAACGGCCTCACCGCCGGCGCCGCGAAGGACGCGGCGCTCCGGAAGCTGGCCGAGTGGGAGCGCCGCGCATGAGCCTGCGCCTGACGCGCCGCCAGTACGCCGACCTCTACGGCCCGACGACGGGCGATCGGGTGCGGCTCGCCGACACCAACTTACTGATCCGCATCGAGCGCGACCTCACCGTGCCCGGCGAGGAGGCGAAATTCGGCGGCGGCAAGGTGATCCGCGACGGCATGGGGCAGTCGGCGCGCGCCACGCGCGGCGACGGCGTGCTGGACACGGTCGTCACCAACGCGATCGTCATCGACCACTGGGGGATCGTGAAGGCGGACATCGGCATTCGCGAGGGCCGCATCGTCGGCATCGGCAAGGCGGGCAACCCCGACATCATGGCCGGCGTCACCACGGGCATGGTCATCGGCGCCGGTACCGAGGTCATCGCGGGCGAGGGCAAGATCGTCACCCCCGGCGGGCTCGACACGCACATCCACTTCATCTGTCCGCAGATCGTCACCGAGGCGATCAGCGCCGGGCTGACGACGCTGCTGGGCGGCGGCACCGGGCCGGCGACGGGCACGGCGGCCACCACGTGCACGCCGGGCGAGTGGAACCTGCACCGCATGCTGGAGGCGATCGAAGAGTTTCCCGTCAACCTGGGCCTGCTCGGCAAGGGCAACGCGTCGGCGCCCGGGCCGCTGCGCGAGCAGATCGAGGCGGGCGCGGTCGGCCTCAAGCTGCACGAGGACTGGGGCACCACGCCGGCGGCGATCGACACCGCGCTCGCGGTGGCCGAGGAGCACGACGTGCAGGTGGCGATCCACACCGACACGCTGAACGAGGCGGGCTTCGTCGAGGACACCATCCGCGCGTTCAAGGGGCGGACGATCCACACCTATCACACGGAGGGCGCGGGGGGCGGCCACGCGCCGGACATCCTGCGCGTGTGCGGCGAGCCCAACTGCCTGCCGTCCTCGACCAACCCGACGATGCCGTTCACCGTCAATACGATGGACGAGCACCTCGACATGCTGATGGTGTGCCACCACCTCAACCCGTCGATCCCGGAGGATCTCGCGTTCGCCGAGTCGCGCATCCGCGCCGAGACGATCGCCGCCGAGGACGTGCTGCACGATCTCGGCGCCATCAGCATGATGTCCTCCGACTCGCAGGCGATGGGCCGCATCGGCGAGGTGATCGTCCGCACCTGGCAGACGGCGGACAAGATGAAGCTGCAGCGCGGCCCGCTGCCGGGGGAGAACGCCGGCGACGACAATCGCCGCGTGAAGCGCTACGTCGCCAAGTACACGATCAACCCGGCCATCGCCCACGGCCTCGCCGAGCACGTCGGATCGATCGAGGTGGGCAAGCTGGCGGATCTCGTCGTCTGGAAGCCTGCGTTCTTCGGCGTGAAGCCGGAGCTGGTGGTGAAGGGCGGGCTGATCGGCTGGGCGGCCATGGGCGATCCCAACGCGTCGATCCCGACGCCCCAGCCGGTCCTCTATCGCCCGATGTTCGGCGCCCTCGGTCGCGCGCGGGGCTCGACGAGCCTGACCTTCGTCTCGGCGGCCGCGCTGGCCGCCGGCGTCCCGGCGCGGCTCGGCCTCACGCGCCGCGCGGTGGCCGTGAAGCGTTGCCGCGGCCTCGGCAAGAAGGACATGATCCACAACGACACGCTGCCGCGGATCGAGGTGGACGCGGAGACGTACGTGGTGCGCGCCGACGGCGAGCGGCTGACGTGCGAGCCCGCGCGGGTGCTGCCCATGGCACAGCGGTACTTCCTCTTTTGAACGGGCGATGAAAACCGGCCATCTGCGTCGTTGCCTCCTCGCTTCTCCCTGCGGCGTACGCGGCGTACGCCTCGGTCGTCGCTCGTCGGCGCCTAGCATCTGGCCGGTTTTGATCGCCCTTCTCGATTCAACATTGTTCGCACGGTTGGGCGCTCGTTGACCGAGCCGGTCGTCGTGATCACGCGGCCGCACGTGCACGTGCACGACGCCGATCTCTCACGGCGCGAGCGGGACTCGCTCGTGCTCACGGCGGAGGAACGCCGCTGGGGCCGGCGCCGCGTGACCACGCAGGCCGGACGCACGCTCGCGCTCGCGCTGCCCACCGGCAGCATGCTCACGCCCGGCGACATCCTGCACGTGGCCATCGACTGGTACGTCGTGATCGAGGCGGCGCCGGAGGCGGTGCTGGCGGTGACACCGCGCTCGCGCGACGAGGCGCTGCGCATCGCCTACGAGGTCGGCAACCGTCACTTCACCCTCGCGCTGGACGGCGAGCGCCTGCTCCTGCCGGACGACACCGCGATGGAGCAATTGCTCGGCCGCCTCGACGTGCCGTTCGAGCGCGTGCAGTCGATCTTCGTGCCGCTCGGCGCCGGCCACCGTCACGACCATGACCACTGACGCGCTGCTGGCGCTGCTCCAGCTGGGCGACGGGCTCTTCCCGGCGGGCGGCTTCGCCCATTCCTTCGGCCTGGAAACCTACGCTCAGGAGGGGCGCGTGAGGGACCGCGCGGGGCTGGAGGCCTTCGTGACCGCGCACCTGGAGGGCGCGGCGGGCCCGGGCGACGCCGTGGCCGTCGCCATCGCCACGCGGTTGGCGACGGCCGGCGACCTCGCCGCGTGGTGCGAGCTCGACGCGCGCGTGGACGCGATGAAGGCAGTGCCGGAATTCCGCGCGGCGAGCCGCCAGATGGGCCGGCAGACGGCGCGTGTCGCCGCCGCGCTCGGCGACGACGCGTTCTTGACGGGAGTCGCGCGCGCGATCGACGAGAGGCTCGCGCCCGGCCATCACGCCGCGGCGTTCGGCGCCGCCGCCGGGCGGTTCGGCGCCGGCGGCGAGACGGCGGCCGCTGCCTATCTCTACTCGACGGCGGCGCTGCTCGTCGGCGCCGGGTTGCGACTGCTCACGCTCGGCCAGCTCGACGGCCAGCGCGTGCTCGCGGGCGCGCGCCCGCGCATCGCGCGGCTCGCCGCGGAGGCCGCGCGCGCGACGGCCGAGGACATGTGGACGTTCACTCCCGCCCTCGAGCTCGCCGGCCTGCGCCACGCGAGGCTCGACCTGAGGTTGTTCCGGTCATGATCATCCCCCGTCCACTCAAGATCGGCATCGGCGGTCCCGTCGGCTCCGGCAAGACGGCGCTCACGGAGGCGCTGTGCCTTCGCCTGCGCGACGCGCTCGACATGGCGGTGATCACCAACGACATCTACACGAAGGAGGATGCCGAGTTCCTCGTGCGCCGCGGGGCGCTCGTGCCCGAGCGCGTCGTCGGCGTGGAGACGGGCGGCTGCCCGCACACGGCCATCCGCGAAGACGCCTCCGTGAACCTCGAGGCCGTGCACGGCTTGCTCGAGCGCTTTCCCGGATTGGATCTGCTCCTCATCGAGAGCGGCGGCGATAATCTGGCCGCGACGTTCAGCCCGGAGCTGGTGGACGCGACGATCTACGTGATCGACGTCGCCGGGGGCGAGAAGATCCCGCGCAAGGGTGGACCGGGCATCACGCGCTCGGACCTGCTCGTCATCAACAAGATCGACCTCGCGCCCCACGTGGGCGCCGACCTCGGCGTGATGGAGCGCGACGCGAGGCAGCAGCGCGGCGCGCGGCCGTTCGTGTTCACGAACCTCCGCACGGGTGACGGCGTCGACGCGATCGTGGCATGGCTCCGCAAGGATCTGCTGCTCGCGGTGCCGGCCTGACGCCGGCGACGACCGCCTCTCGGGTCGGGCGCGACGGCGCGCTCGCGCTGCGCTTCGAGCGGCGCGGCGACCGCAGCGTGCTCGCCGGCTGCCGCTGGCGGCTGCCCCTTCAAGTGCTGGCGCCGCTCGCGCTCGACGACGCGGCGGCGATCGTGTCCATCCTCAACCCGACGGGCGGGCTCGTCGGCGGCGACCGCCTCGTCGTCGACGTCGCCGTCGGCGCCGGCGCTCACGCCTGCCTCACGACGCCGTCGGCGACGAAGGTCTATCGCACGGCCGTCGGCCCCGCCGAGCAGGCGGTGCGCTTGACGCTGGCGCCCGGGGCGCGACTGGAGTGGGTGCCCGACCACACGATCCCGTTCGCTGGCGCCGCGCTCCGCCAGCGCGTCGAGGCGGAGGTGCCCGAGGGCGCCGCCCTCGTGCTGGTGGACGCGTTCGCGGCCGGGCGCGTGGCGCGCGGTGAGGCGTGGCGCTTCGCGCTGCTCGACAGCGCCCTCAGCCTCCGCGACGCGCGCGGCTGGCTGCTGCACGACCGGCTCGTGCTCCGCGACGGCGCGCCCGGGCCCGGCCTCGGATCGGCCGAGGGCCGGCCCTACGTGGCGACGGTGGCGGTGATCGCCGACGCGGGCCTCGCCGCGTTCGTGGACGACGTCACCGCGCTGGGCGGCGACGACGCGGAGGTCGGCGCCGGGCTCCTGCCGCGGCGGGGCGCGCTCGTGCGCTGTCTCGCCGCCGACGCGCCCGCGCTGGCGCGGACGCTCGACGGCGTCTGGGCGGCGGCCCGACGCCGCGTGCTCGGCCGGCCACCGCTGGCGCTGCGCAAGCCGTGAGCCGGGGCCGACGACCGGTGGCGCGATCGTGACGTTTCGATTACACTCCGGGGTGTTCCCATGTTCAGCCTGATCCCGAAGGAAGTCCGCTTCTACGACTATTTCGAGCAGCAGTCCAAGCACATCCTCAACGCCGCCGCGCTGCTCCACGACCTCTGCCACAACTTCTCCGACGCGCGCGCCAAGACCCATAAGATCAAGGAAGTCGAGCACGCGGGCGACCAGGTCACCCACGAGATCGTCAAGAAGCTGAACACGACCTTCATCACGCCGATCGATCGCGAGGACATCCACGACCTCGCCACGCGGCTGGACGACGTGCTCGACTACATCGAGGCGGCCGCCGAGCGCCTCATTGTCTATCGGATCAAGGAGCCGACCTCCGCCTGCCGGGCCATGGCCGACGTGATCGTCAAGACGGCGGAGGCGATGGACCGGGCGATCCGCTGCCTGCGCAACATGGATCCCGGCTTCCACGAGCACGCCGTCGAGGTCAACCGGCTCGAGAACAGCGCCGACAACCTGCTGCGTGACAGCCTGGCCGCGCTCTTCGACGAGGCGGGCGATCCCATCGAGGTCATCAAGTGGAAGGAGATCTACGAGACGATGGAGATCGTCACCGACCGCTGCGAGGACGTGGCGAACGTCATCGAAGGGATCATCCTCAAGATGGCCTGAGCCCCGGCCCGCCCGCATGCTCACCCTCGTCGTCTTCATCGTCATCGTCGCCCTGCTCTTCGACTTCATCAACGGCTTCCACGACGCCGCCAACTCGATCGCCACCGTCGTCTCCACGCGCGTGCTGACGCCGCTGCAGGCCGTGGTGTGGGCGGCCTTCTTCAACTTCGTGGCGGCCTTCGGCTTCGGCGTGCAGGTCGCGACGACGGTGGGCAAGGGCGTGGTGGAGCCGGTCGTGATCGATCAGTGGGTGCTCCTCGCGGGCCTCGCCGGCGCCATCGTCTGGGACCTGATCACCTGGTACTGGGGTCTGCCGACGTCGTCGTCGCACGCGCTCATCGGCGGCTTCGCCGGCGCCGCGGTGATCAAGGCCGGCTTCGGCTCGCTCGTGCCGGCCGGGCTCATCAAGATCGGCGTCTTCATGGTCATGGCGCCGCTCATCGGCATGACGGGGGGCTTCGTGCTGATGGTGATCACGATCAACATCTTCAAGAACGCGACACCGGGCCGCGTCGACAAGGTCTTCCGCCGCGGGCAGCTCCTCTCGGCGGCCGCCTACAGCCTCGGCCACGGCACCAACGACGCGCAGAAGACGATGGGCATCATCGCCGTGCTCCTGTTCACCACCGGGCACCTCGGGCGCGAGTTTTACGTGCCGTTCTGGGTCGTGCTCTCCGCGCACGCGGCGATGGGGCTCGGCACCATGGCCGGCGGCTGGCGTATCGTGAAGACGATGGGCATGCGCATCACCAAGCTGCGGCCCGTCGGCGGCTTCTGCGCCGAGACGGCCGGCGCCATCACGCTGATCGGCACCGCGATCGGCGGCATTCCCGTGAGCACGACACACACCATCACAGGCTCGATCATGGGCGTGGGCGCCACCCAGCGCTTCTCGGCCGTGCGCTGGGGCGTGGCGGGACGCATCATCACCGCGTGGATCGTGACCATCCCCGCCTCGGCCGCGGTCGCGGCCCTCACGTGGTGGGTGCTGCGCCTGCTGCAGAGCTGACGGGCGCGGCGCGATGGCGCCGGAAGTCCTCGTCGTCGAAGACGAGCCCGACATCCGGGCCCTGATCGTCCATCACCTCACCCAGGACGGCTTCCGCTGCCGCACCGCCGCCGACGGCACCGAGGCGCTCACGCGGCTGCGCGCGGCGGCGCCCGATCTCATCGTGCTCGACCTCATGCTGCCCGGGATCGACGGCCTCGAGGTGACGCGGCGCGTGCGCGCCGAGCCGGCGTGGGCCGCCGTGCCGATCATCATGCTGACGGCGAAGGCCGACGAGGTCGACCGCGTGGTCGGCCTCGAGCTGGGCGCCGACGACTACGTCGCCAAGCCGTTCTCGCCCAAGGAGCTGCTGGCGCGCGTGCGCGCCGTGCTGCGCCGCGCGCGGCCGGCCGACCCGGGGCGCGCGCTCGCGGGCGGCGACGTCGCCCTCGATCCCGGGCGCCACCGCGTGACGGTCGCCGGCGTCACCGTGGAGCTCACGCCGAAGGAGTTCGACCTGCTGCACGCCCTGATGGGGTCCGCGGGGCGCGTGCTCTCGCGCGAGTTCTTGTTGAACCGCGTCTGGGGCTACGCGCGCGCCGACGAGATCGAGTCGCGCACCGTCGACGTGCACGTGCGCCGATTGCGCGCCAAGCTCGGCGCCGCCGGCCGGCGCATCGCGACGGTGAAGAGCGTCGGGTACCGCTTCGAGTCGGAGTGAAACCCCGGCGCCGGAGGGATACTCTAACAAGTATGAGACGTCGCTGGGCTCGATGCCTCGCCGGGCTGCTCGCGGGCGGCGCGATGGCGGTGCCGCTCGGCCCCACCACGACCCAGCGCGCGGTGGACCAGATGAACTCCTCCTCGATGCGCGGGGTGCCGTCGCCGCCGGTGCGCGAGGCGCCGCGCAACGACACGGTGTGGGTGCCCGATCGCTGGGTTCCGGCGCCCGGCGCGCCCCAGGGCGTGTTCGAGCCGGGCCACTGGGTCATCCACACGCCCGAGGGCGGCCGCATCGCCCCGCCGCCGCCGCGGCCCGACGCGCTGCAGGGTCCCTAGAACTCCTTCACGAACCCGCCCAGCAGCGTGTAGTCCGCGGTCCGCGCGCGGGTCAGCGGCAACTCGATCCCGAGCCGCAGTGTCGTGCCGGGCAGGAGCCTGGCATTGAAACCGGGGACGATGCTCACCCGGGTCTTGCCGCGGAGCTCGTCCTCCTGCGGCGCACGCGTGCGGGTGACCGTGACCAGCTCCACCAGCGGCGCGAAGCGGCGGGTGATCCGCCACGCCGCGGCCGCCGATGCGCTCAGCTCCTGCTCGTTCGGACCCGGCACGTGCGCGTTGACGTTGAACTCGTAGGCGACCGAGGCGAGCAGATCGAAGTCCCCCAGCGCGATGCCGCCGGTGACGAACGGCTCCACGGCGGCCTCGCCCCCCAGTCCTCGCCGCTCGGAGCCCGTCGGCAGGCGGCTCTCGACCCCGACCGCGATCTGCGACAGCCAGTCGAGCGACTGCCACACCATGACTTTGTTTTCGACGCGGAGGTCGCCGACGCCGCCCTGGGCGGCGCCCTCCCGCGGCTCCCGGAATATCAGTGGCACTTCGACCTCGACCTGCCAGCGCGGCAGGATCGGCAGCTCGACGGCCGCCGCCGCCTCGGTGACGCGGCCGTCGGCGGTCTTGGCGTGCTCGACGCGTACCTCGAGCTCGCGCTCGATGACGGGACGGCGCGTGCGCAGCGGGTAGAAGAAGGCGACGTTCTGGATGCCGTCTTGCGCCCGCGCCGGGCGCACGACGAGGACGACGGACAGGGCGAGCAACACCAGGGTGAACCGCTTCATCGGGATTCTCCAGCCTGCGTGTGTTGGGTGGCTGGCTGGCGCCGGGCGCATCCGCGCCCTCGGCTGGCTGGCTCGGTTACTTCGTCAGGATGAGCTTGTCGGTCCGCGTGATGCGGAGCCGGTACTCCTCCTCGCCGTGCTTGATGATGATCTCGCGCCGGGTGCCGAACAGGTCTTCCGTCCGGACGACGGGAGCCCGCGGCGCGGGCGCCGCGCCGCGCGCGTCCGCGGACCCGCTCACACCCGGCTCGTCTGCGCGGGCTCGGTGACGTCGCCGTTGCGCCGCGTGCCGGGCCGGAACACGCTCGGGAAGAACAGCATGCCCGCGCCCGCGAGATACACGACGTAGGCGACCACTTCCAGCACGCTCGGCCGCGCGCGGTAGCCGATCAGCCCCGCGAGGAATCCGCCCGCATTGCCATGGTCATCGAGCAGCCAGGAGGTGTCCCACAGCGGATCGCCCCCCGGCAGGAACCCGAGGCCCTGCAGCCGCCCGACCCCCGCGCTGAAGAGCCCGGCGGCGAGGAACATGATGAGGAACGACGTGACGCCGAAGAAGCGGAGCACGCTGAGCCGCCGGCCGCCCTGGAAGACGAGCCAGCCGAGCCCGACCGCGCCGAGCAGTCCGCCGGCCGCGCCGGCGAGCGCGGCCCAGCCCGTCAAGTCTTCGATCTGCGTCATCAGGCCCCACAGGAACAAGACGGTCTCGGCGCCTTCGCGGAAGACGCCGGTGAAGGCGATGAGCCCCACCATCCAGAGTTGGTGCGAGGCGTGGGCCGCGTCGACGCGGCGCTGGAGGGCGCCGCGCAGCTCGCGCGCGTGCCATCCCATCCACCAGCCGTGCCACGTGAGCAGCGCGACGGCGCCGAAGATCACCACGAGGGCGATGACGTCGGGGCCGACGTCCGCGAGCGGGCCGCTCAGCAGGCTGACGGCAACGCCCATGACGATGGACGCGGCCACCGCCAGCGCGCCGCCCAGCGTCACGTAGCGGCGGCTCTCCGGGTGGCCGATCTGCGCGAGATAGGCGTAGACGATGCCGAGCAAGAGCGCGGCTTCGAAGCCTTCGCGCAGGACGACGACGAAGGTGGCGCCCACGGGCTACTCCGCGACGATCTTGCCCTGGTTCGACTTGTTGAAGTCGTCCACGAACACGTACGTCCCCGGCTTCAGCGCGCGGACGCGGATGCTGACCGTCTTGCCGGGCGGCACCACCTTCTCGAACCTGAGCTCCTTGCTCTCGACCTCCGCGGCCTTCGCGTCCTTGTTCGTCACGACGAGCGCGAACGGCTGGCCCGCCTTGACCTTCACTTCCGCGGGGGTGAACTTCTGGTTCTCGACGGTGATCGGAATCTCGACCGGCTTGCTCTGCGCGTCGGCCATGGGAAGGAGGGCGAGCGTCGAGCACGCGGCCAGCAGCAGGGACATCGTCACGAGCCGCCTCATCGCGGCCTCCTGGGGTGCGGAATGGAAGCGGGATTAGGTATACCTAATCACGAAAATATTGTCAACCTAACCAATTGCCTCACGCGCGGCGGCCCCCGAGGGGCTATGATGCCGCCGATGACCGGGCCGCTGGCGTTCGTGCGCAGCCGCATCGCCGTCAAGCTGACCCTCACGCTCGTCGGCTTCGTCGCGCTGAGCATGGTCGCGGCCGGCGTCTATCTGAACCACGCGCTGGAGGCCTTCGCCGTGGACGCGCTCGAGGCCCGGCTGATCACCGCCGCCCGGCTCCTGCACGACGACGCCCGTGCCCTCCTCGTCCGGACCGCGTCGCCGGCGGCGGTCCGGGCGTTCACGGTGCGCGCGGCAGAGCCGCCGGGCGCGCGCGTGACCCTCATCGCGCTCGACGGACTCGTGCTCGGTGACTCCGAGGTGCCCGCCGCGGAGCTTCCGCGCCTGGAGAATCACCGCGACCGGCCCGAGGTCCGCGCCGCGCTCGCCGGCGGCGTGGGCCGCGACCTCCGCACGAGCGCGTCCGTCGGCGCGCCGCTCCTCTACGCCGCGGTGCCGGTGCGCGACGGCGCGCGCACGGTCGGCGTGCTGCGCCTGGCGCTGCCGCTGTCCGTCGTGACGTCCTCGTACGCCGAGCTGCACCGCGTGATGCTCGCGGGCGGCCTGCTGGCGCTGGCGGTGGCGGCCGGCATCGGCATCTTCGTCGCCGGCCGGGTCACGCGTCCCATCGTCGAGATGCAGGAGATCGCCCGGCGTATGAGCGAGGGCGAGTCCAGCGCGCGGGCCCCCGTCCGTTCGGTGGACGAGCTGGGCGCGCTGGGCCGCGCGCTCAACGTCATGATGGCGCGGCTGCGCGAGAAGATCGACGACGCGCAGGAGGAGCGCGCCAAGGCCACGGCGATCCTGGACGGCATGGTGGAGGGCGTGATCGCGGTGGACGGGCACGAGGGCATCGTGCTCATGAACGAGCGCGCGCGGGCGATGTTCGGGGTGGGGCCGGGGCGCGGCGAGGGCAAGCCGCTGCCGGAGGTGATCCGCAGCGCGGAGCTGCACGAGCTGTTCCGCGCGACGCGCGCCGGGGGGCAGGAGGCGCCGTTACGGCGCGAGCTGCGGCTGGGCCACCCGGTCGCGCGCATGCTGGAGATCAACGCGGTACCGCTGCCGCTGGGCGCCGGCGACGCCGGCGCGGTCATGGTGCTCCACGACGTCACCGCGCTGCGCCGCCTCGAGCGCGTGCGCACGGAGTTCGTGGCCAACGTCAGCCACGAGCTGCGTACGCCGCTCACGGCCATCCAGGGCTATCTCGAGACGCTGCTGGGCGGCGCGCTCGAGGAGCGTGCCAACGCGCGGCGGTTCCTCGAGATCGCCTTCCGTCACACGGAGCGGCTCGGCCGGCTGCTCAACGACCTCACCGACCTCTCCAACATCGAGCTCGGCAAGGTGTCGCTGCGGCGAGGGCCGGTGCGCCTCAGCGACGTGCTCGGCTCGGTGCTCGACATCGTGCGGCCCAAGGCCGAGGCCGGCCGTGTCGGGCTCATCGCGGACGTCGAGCCGCCCGACCTCGGCGTGCACGCCGACCACGACCGTCTCGCGCAGATCCTCATCAACCTCCTCGACAACGCGGTGAAGTACACACCCGAGGGCGGCTGGGTGACCGTGCGCGCGCGGCCGCTCGACGGCCCGCCCGACGTCAAGGGTGTGGAGGTGCGCGTGCGCGACACGGGCGTCGGCATCCCGCGCGCCGACCTGCCGCGGATCACCGAGCGCTTCTACCGTGTCGACAAGGCGCGCCCGCGCGACCTGGGCGGCACCGGGCTCGGCCTCGCCATCGTCAGGCACCTCGTGCTCGCGCACGGCGGGGAGCTGACGATCGACAGCGTCGAGGGCGAGGGGACCACCGTGCGCTTCACGCTGCCGGCGGCGGGCGCCGGCGCCGATCAGCTGCCGCTGCCGATGGAGCCGCCGGGCGAGTAGCCCGGCGCCCTCGCACGGTGGAACGGCGATAATGCAGACTTCCCGCCCTGTCATCCACCGTCATCCACAGGCGACTGTGGGTAGCCATAGGTGACGGTGGATGACGGTGGATAACCCGGCCAGGGGCGACGGCGCGTCAGGGACGCGCGGCGCGGTCCGCGATCACGAGGCAGCGCGGGTGCGTGCGGAGAATCGAGGCGGGAACCTCCGGCGTCACCGGGCCGTCGAGGGCGCGGGCGAGCGGCTCACGCTTGGCCTGGCCGCTGACCAGCACCACGACCTCCCGCGCGGCGATGATCGTCGCCAGCCCGAGCGTGACCGCGCGGTCGCAGACCGGGCCCTGGATGACGTCGTCGCTCAGGATGTAGCGCACGGTCTCGTCGAGCAGCCGCACGGGACGGGTGCGGAGGTCGAAGGCGCAGCCGGGCTCGTTGGAGGCGAGGTGCGCGTTCGGCCCGAGCCCCAGCATGACGACGTCGAGCCCACCGGCCTCCGCGATCGCCGTCTCGTACGCCGCGCACATGGCCTCGAGGTCGGCCGCGTCCACCGCGAAGGGCCGGCAGCGCGCGGCGTCCACGCCGGCCCACGCCAGGAACTCCGCGCGCACCTGCCGCCAGAAATAGCCGTCGGCCGGCGCGGGCGGGCACAGCTCGTCGACCGAGAAGATCCGCATCTTTGCATAGTTCACGGGGTGACGCGCCTGCAGCGCGGCCATGCGCGCGTACATCCGCCGGGGTGTGCGGCCGGCCGGGACGGCCATCGCGAGATCGGGCCGCGCGCGGACACGCTCCCTGAAGAGGTCCGCGGCGACCTCGGCCAGCTCGTCGGCGTCGCGGGCGATCAGGACCTGCATGGCCGCCAGTGTAGTCGGGGCTGTGTAGTCGGGGCTTGACTGATCAAGGAATCTTGATATATTGACGGCCGTGGCGACGGCGACGGACAAGGACCTCGAGCGAGCGGCGGCGCTGTTTCGCGCGCTCGCCGATCCCACACGGCTCGGCATCATCGAGCGGTTGCGGGGCGGCGAGCAGTGCGTGTGCGACCTGACCGACATGCTGGACACCGGCCAGTCGCGCCTGTCGTTCCACCTCAAGACCCTGAAGGACGCGGGGCTGCTGCGCGACCGGCGCCAGGGCCGCTGGATCTACTACGCGCTCGATCCCGACGCGATCGCCGAGATCGAGGCGGCCGTCGCAGCCATCAAGCCGAGCGCGTCGGGGCTGCGGGTGGTCAAACGCTGCGACTGACCCCTTTTTTGCGCGGACGTATCAAGTGTACTTGATGTGAGACGGGAGGCGACGGCGATGGCGAACGACGAGCTGAAGGCGGTCGTGAGAGACAAGTACGGGAAGGCGGCGCTGAAGGTCACCGGCGGCGCCGGCGCGTCCTGCTGCGATGCCACCGCGCGCGCCGCCGATCCGATCACGTCGAACATCTATGGCTGCGGCGAGACGGCCGAGCTGCCGGCCGAGGCCGTGGCGGCCTCGCTGGGTTGCGGCAACCCGACCGCGCTCGCCCAGCTCAACCCGGGTGAGGTCGTGCTCGACCTGGGCTCGGGTGGCGGCATCGACGTGCTGCTCTCCGCCAGGCGCGTGGGGCCGACCGGCAAGGCGTACGGGCTCGACATGACCGACGAGATGCTGGCGCTCGCGCGTGAGAACCAGCGAAAAGCCGGCGTCGCCAACGTCGAGTTCCTCAAGGGCGAGATCGAGAGCATTCCGCTGCCCGACGCCAGCGTGGACGTCATCATCTCCAATTGCGTCATCAACCTCTCCGGCGACAAGGACCGCGTGCTGGCGGAGGCCTTCCGCGTGCTCAAGCCGGGCGGCCGGTTCGCGGTCTCTGACGTGGTGGTCCGCGGCGAAGTGCCGCAGGAGATCCGGCGGAACGTCGAGCACTGGATCGGCTGCGTGGCCGGCGCCCTCGAGGAGCGGGAGTATCGCGACAAGCTCGCCACGGCCGGTTTCGAGTCGATCGGTGTCGAGCCGACGCGCGTCTACCGCGCGGAAGACGCGCGCCAGTTCCTCGCCGACAAGGGCGTCGACGCCGATGCCGTCGCGCCCCAGGTCGACGGCAAGTTCATGAGCGCGTTCGTCCGCGCGACGAAGCCGAGGCGCCGCGGATGAGCGTGGCGCGCGTACTCTTTCTCTGCACCCACAATTCCGCCCGCAGCCAGATGGCGGAGGGGCTGCTCCGCCGCCTGGCGGGCGATCGGTTCGAGGTGGCGAGTGCCGGCACCGAGGCGCGCGGCGTCAGCCCGCTCGCGACGCGCGCGATGGCGGAGATCGGCATCGACCTGCGCGGGCACACCTCGAAAACGCTCGATCGCTTTCTCAGCGAGCGGTGGGACTACGTGATCACCGTGTGTGACAGCGCCAACGAGTCCTGTCCGGCGTTCCCGGCCGCGGGCACGCGGCTGCACTGGAGCTTCGACGATCCGTCGGCCGCGCGGGGCAGCGACGAGCAACGGCTGGCCGTCTTTCGGCGGGTGCGCCACGAGATCGAGGCGCGCATCGCGGCGTGGCTGTCGCAGCGGGCGGCGTTATCCGGCGCGCGCTCGGCGTGAAGGCGTGCGTGTGAGCCCGACGCTGGACCGGCGGGTGGTCGCGGAAGCGGTGGGAACGGCCATGCTGCTCACCGCCGTCGTCGGCTCGGGCATCATGGGCGCGCGCCTGGCCGGCGGCAACGTCGCCGTCGCGCTGCTCGCCAACACCCTGGCGACCGGCGCCGCCCTGGTGGCGTTGATCCTGACCTTCGGGCCGATCTCGGGCGCCCACTTCAACCCGGCGGTGACGCTGGCGGACGCGTTTCAGGGCGGGCTGCGCTGGCGCGACGTTCCCCCCTATGTCGTCGCTCAGATCGCCGGGGCGTTCGCCGGCGTGGCCGCCGCCCACCTGATGTTCGGCGAGCCGATCTTCTTCGCCTCGCGCCACGCGCGGGCGGGCGGCGCGCAGGTGTTCAGCGAGTTCGTGGCCAGCTTCGGCCTGCTCGTCGTCATCTGGGGCTGCTCACGGCTGAACGCGTCGAACGTGGCGTTCGCCGTCGCCGCCTACATCACGGCCGCCTACTGGTTCACGGCATCGACGTCGTTCGCCAACCCCGCGGTGACGCTGGCGCGCTCGGCGAGCGACACGTTCGCCGGCATCCGCCCGGCCGACGCGCCGGCCTTCATCGCCGCGCAGCTGGTCGGCGCTGGCGCGGCCACGTCCCTGTTCCGGTGGCTTGCGCCGGCACCGGATGCCGATACGCAAACGCCGACGATGGTGCACACAACTGAGGGTATCGCGGCGGAGCGATCCGCCACTCGACGAGGAGGTCACCAATGAGCATCGAGGCGCCGAAGGTCCACGTCCACATGACGGTCTCCAATCTGGAGAAGAGCCGTGCCTTCTACGAGAAGTTCTTCGGCACGGCGCCGGTGAAGGTGAAGCCCGGCTACGTGAAGTTCCTGCCGCCGTTCGGGCCGCTGAACCTCGCGCTCTCCGAGGCCGCGCCCGTGGAAAGCCGTGGTCACGTGGACCACATGGGCATCCAGGTCGAGTCCGCGGAGATCGTGATGCGCGAGCTGGCCCGCGTGAAGGCGGCGGGATTGCCGGTGCGCGAGGAGATGGGCGTGAACTGCTGCCACGCCAACCAGGACAAGTTCTGGGTCGAGGATCCGGACGGCGTCGACTGGGAAGTCTACGTCCTGAACCACGACCTCGAAGAGAGCACGCTCCGCGCCACCGACGTGACGTCCGCCCCGGCCGCGAAGGGACTGGCCGTCGTGCAAGCCGGCGGCGGCTGCTGCGGGTCGAGCGCCTGACGTCAGTGACGCCGCCGGGACCGCTCGACGGCATCACGATCCTCGATCTGAGTCGCGTGCTCGCCGGGCCGTCCTGCACGCAGATGCTGGGCGACCTCGGCGCGGACGTGATCAAGGTAGAGCGGCCCGGCGTCGGCGACGAGACGCGCACGTGGGGCCCGCCGTTCCTGCGCGACGCGCGCGGCGTGGAGACGGCGGAGAGCGGGTACTACCTGAGCGCCAATCGCAACAAGCGCTCGATCACGATCAACTTCGCCAAGCCCGAGGGCGCGGCGCTCGTGCGGCGCCTGCTCACGCGTGCGGACGTGCTGATCGAAAACTTCAAGGTCGGCGGCCTCGCCGAGTACGGCCTCGCGTACGACCAGCTCTGCGCGGAGTACCCGCGCCTCGTGTACTGCTCGATCACCGGCTATGGGCAGGACGGGCCGTACGCCGCCCGGCCGGGCTACGACCTGATGGCCCAGGGCGCCGGCGGCATCATGAGCGTGACGGGCGAAGCCGACGGGCCGCCCGTCAAGGTCGGCGTGGCCGTGAACGACGTGATGAGCGGGCTCTACGCTGCGGTCGCGATCCTGGGAGCGCTCCGCCACCGCGACACCAGCGGGCGCGGCCAGCACATCGACGTCGCGCTGCTCGACGTGCAGGTGGGCTGGCTGTACAACGTGGGCCTCAACTATCTGCTCTCGGGACAGGTGCCGCGGCGCTGGGGCACGGCGCATCCGAACACCATCCCGTACCAGGTGTTCCCGACGAGCGATGGCCACGTGATCCTGGGCGCGAACAACGACGCGCAGTTCCGCCGGCTCTGCGAGTTCGCCGGCGTGCCGGAGCTGGCCGTGAATCCGAAGTTCGCGACGAACGCGCTCCGCCTGAAGCACCGCGCCGAGCTGATCGGGATCGTCTCGGACCTCACGCGCAAGCACGCCACGCAGCACTGGGTGGAGGGGCTCGAGGCGGCCGGGCTCCCGTGCGGTCCCGTGAACACCATCGATCGCGTCTTCGACGATCCACAAGTTTGTCATCGCGGCATGAAGATCGCGATGGAGCACCCGGCCGGCGAGGCGCCGCTCATCGGCAGCCCGCTGAAGCTGTCGGATACGCCGGTGAGCTACCGGCGCCCGCCGCCGACGCTCGGCCAGCACACCGACGAGGTGCTCGAGCAGCTCCTCGGGCTCGGCGAGAGCGAGCGCTGCGCGCTGCGCGCGGCCGGCATCGTCTAGGCGCGGCGATGGCGGTCACGGTGCGCTTCGTCGGCTCGGGTGATTCCTTCGGCAGCGGCGGCCGCTTCCAGACGTGCATCCTCGTCGACGGACCGAGCTCGCGCTTCGCGATCGACTTCGGCACCTCGTCGCTGATCGCTCTCGCGCAGCAGGGCATCGAGCACAACTCGCTGGACGCGATCATCCTGACCCACCTGCACGGCGACCACTGCGGCGGCGTGCCGTTCCTCCTGATCGACGCGATGCTTGGGGCGAAGCGGATCCGTCCGCTCACCATCGCGGGGCCGCGCGACCTGCGCCGGCGCATGGATCAGATCCGCGAGGCGCTCTTCCCCGGCTCGCGGGTGATGACCCCGACGTTCCCGCTCACGTGGGTCGAGATGGAGCCGGGGCGGCCGCACACCGTCCTGGATCTGATCGTGACGCCGCAACCGGCGCGGCACACCGAGGAGACGAATCCCACCGCGGTGCGCGTGGAAGTCGGCGGCAAGGTCGTCGCGTACACCGGCGACACCGAGTGGACGGACGAGGTCGCGCGCGTGGCGCGCGGCGCCGACCTCTTCATCGCCGAGTGCTACTTCTACGACAAGCCGGTCAAGTGGCACCTGAGCTATCCGACCGTGGCCGCGCAGCGCGATCGATTCGGCGCCAAGCGCGTGATCCTCACGCACATGAGCCGCGAGATGCTCGCGCACGCCGACGCGGTGCCCGAAGAGTGTGCACACGACGGGCTGGTCGTGACGCTCTGAGGCGCGCCGGCGCTTCACCCAAGTTTTACGGCGGCGTCATCGTCCTGTAACGTGCGCCGCGGACACTCGGCGACGGATGAAGACCGCCGCCGCGGCCCGCCAGCAGCAGGGTCGCGTCCTCGTCGTCGAAGACGAGCGCGACGTCGCCGACCTGATCCGCTACAATCTCACCAAGGAGGGTTACGACGTCGTCGTCGCCCCCACCGGCTCCGACGCCCTCAAGCAGGCGCGCGAGGTCCACCCCGACCTGGTCCTGCTCGACATCATGGTCCCGCAGCTCAACGGCTGGGAGGTCTGCCGCCGCCTCAAGCAGGACGCGGACACCAAGAACATCCCCGTGATCATGGTCACCGGCCGCGTCGAGGAGGGTGACAAGGTCCTCGGCTTCGAGATGGGCGCCGACGACTACGTGACCAAGCCGTTCTCGCCGCGCGAGCTGCTCGCCCGCATCCGCGCGGTCGCCCGCCGCGCCCGTCCCGGCGACGCCGAGAAGAAGCCGCACGTGCAGATCGGCGAGCTCGAGATCGACCGCTACCGCTTCGAGGTCCGCATGAAAGGCCACCCGGTGGACCTCACCCCCAAGGAGTTCGAGCTGCTCGCGATCCTGGCCGGCGCGCCCGGGCGCGTCTTCGGCCGCGAGGAGCTGCTGGACGCGGTGTGGGGCCGGGATGGCTTCGTGGAGCCTCGGACCGTCGACGTCCACGTCGCCCGCCTGCGCGCCAAGTTCACGGCTGCCAAGCTCCCGGCCCCGGGGGTGGAAACCGTCCGGGGCGTGGGCTACCGGTTCCGGGAGCCCGCCCGCTCGTAACACGAACGTAACACCGCCTTTATGCCGTCGAAACACGCACGGCGGATGATCGAGGTAACCAAAGGAGACGACACGATGACGATGAAGACCGTGATGGCGCTGGCCGTGGCCGCGCTGACGGTGACGGCTGGCGCGGCCATCGGCCAGACGAAGCTCGATCCGGACCTCGCGCCCTACAAGACGGTGAGCGGCGTGAGCGGCAACGTCTCGAGCGTCGGCTCGGATACCCTCAGCAACCTCATGACCCACTGGGCGGAGAGCTTCCAGAAGTTTTATCCGAACGCCAAGGTCCAGATCGAGGGCAAGGGCTCGTCGACGGCGCCGCCCGCGCTCATCAGCGGCACCGCGCAGCTCGGGCCGATGTCGCGCGAGATGAAGGGCACGGAAATCGACGCGTTCGAGAAGAAGTACGGCTACAAGCCCACGCCGATCCGCACGTCGGTGGACGCGCTCGCCGTGTTCGTGAACAAGGACAACCCGATCACGTGCCTCTCGATCGCCCAGGTCGACGCCATCTTCTCGAAGTCGCGTCGTCAGGGCGCAAAGGACGACCTCCGGACGTGGGGCCAGCTCGGGCTGACGGGTGAGTGGGCCAACAGGCCGCTGAGCCTCTACGGCCGCAACTCGGCCTCGGGCACCTACGGCTTCTTCAAGGAGCACACGCTCAAGAACGGCGACTACAAGGACGAGGTCAAGGAGCAGCCGGGCTCGGCGTCGGTCGTCCAGGGCATCACGGTGGACCGTTACGGCATCGGCTACAGCGGCATTGGCTACGCCACGGCCGGCGTGCGCGCGGTGCCGCTGGCCGAGAAGGACGGCGGCAAGTGCGTCGAGGCGACGGCGGACAACGCCTACTCGGGCAGCTATCCCCTGGCGCGCTTTCTCTACGTGTACGTCAACAAGGCGCCCGGCAAGCCGCTCGACCCGCTGACCCGCGAGTTCGTCAAGCTCATCGTTTCGCGCGAGGGGCAGGAGGGTGTCGTCAAGGACGGCTACTTCCCGATCCCCGCGACCATCGCGAAGGAAGAGCAGAACAAGATCCAGTAGCGTGGCGATCAACGCCGACACTCTCACCGCGGGCGGGCCGGGGACTCCGGCCCGCCCGCTCGTCGTCAGCCGGGCGCGCACCAGCCGACGGATCTTCCTCGATCGCTTCGCCGCCCGCACGGTCGTGCTCGGCGGCATCGTGATCATCTCGGCGATCCTCGCCATCCTCTTCGTCATCGCGGCCGAGGTGTGGCCGCTGTTCCGGCCGCCGCGCGTCGTCGCGCTGGAGCGCCTCTCGGCGGGGGCCACGCCCGCGCCGGGGGCCGGCCTGGGCGTCGACGAGTACCGCGAAGCCGCATCGATGGTCACGGCCGACGGCACCATTCAGCTCGTTCCGCTCAAGCCGACAGTGACGCGGGCGGCGCCGCTGCCGATCGCCGGCCTCGAGGGCGCGCGGGTGACGGCGGTGGCCGCGCACGGACTCGACCGCTACGCCATCGGCACCTCCGACGGCCGCGTGATCCCTCTCGAGATGAAGATCGAGGTCGGCTTCGAGGGTGCCCGGCGGACCGTGAGCGTCAAACCCGCGTTCGCCGCCCCAGTCGTCCTCGATCCCGGGCGCAAGCGCGCGATCCTGCGCCTGACGGTCGCCTCGCCGGACTCGGGACCGGTGACGGTGGCGCAGGTGGGACCGCACGACCTGATCGTGCAGACGGTGGTGGAGAAGAAGACGCTGATCGGCGGGACGCGCCGCGAGGAATCGGTGCAGGCGCTGGGCGTTCCCGTCGACGGTGAGATCGTCGCGCTGCGTCTCGATGGCCGCGGCGACGATCTCGTCATCGGCACCTCGCGCGGCCAGCTCGTGCGCTACGACATGCGCGATCGCGGCACCCCGACGGTTGTGGAGACGGCGACGGTCGGCGCCGCGCCCGTCACCGCGCTCTCGTTCCTGATCGGTGAGCGCACGCTGGTGGCGGCGGACGCGATGGGCGCCGTCTCCAGCTGGCAGGTGGTGCCGCCGCCGACGGGCGGCGCGGCCACCCTCACGCGCATCAACGAGTTCGAGTCGCACCGCGCGCCCGTGGTCGCCATCAGCCCGTCGCGCCGCGACAAGGGCTTCGTCACCGCGGACGCCGCCGGACGCGTCAAGCTGCACTACGGCACGTCGGGCCAGACGTTCCTCACGTTCGGCGACGGGCGCCCGCTGCGCGCGGTGGTCTTCGCGCCGAAGGCCGACGGCGTGGTCGCGGTGGACGAGCGAGGGGAGGTCGTGGACTGGCGCGTCGACAATCCGCATCCCGAGATCACGCTCAAGACGCTGTTCGGCAAGGTCTGGTACGAGGGCTACAGCCGGCCCGCCTGGGTCTGGCAGTCGACCGGCGGCACCGACGACTTCGAGGCCAAGTTCAGCCTCACCCCGCTCATCTACGGCACGCTCAAGGGCACGTTCTACGCGCTGCTCTTCGCGGTACCGCTGGCGCTGCTGGCGGCCATCTACGTGAGCGAGTTCATGCACCCGGCGGTGAAGGGCTACGTCAAGCCGGCGGTCGAGATCATGGCCGCGTTGCCGAGCGTCGTGCTCGGGTTTCTCGCGGGGCTCTGGCTGGCGCCGGCGGTGGAGCGCATCGTGCCCGGTCTGTTCCTGCTGCCGGCGGTGGAGACCGTGGTCATTCTCGCCGCCCTGCTGGCGTGGCGCGCGCTGCCGCCCGGCGTCCGCGGCCCGTTCCGCCCGGGCACCGAGGTCTTCGTGCTCGTGCCCGTGGTGCTCCTGGGGGCGTGGTTCGCGCTCACGCTCGGCGGGCTCGTCGAGCAGCGGCTGCTCGTCGGCGACTATCGCGGCTGGCTGCTCGCCGCGCTCGGCCTCACCTACGATCAGCGCAACTCGCTCGTCGTCGGCGTCGCCATGGGCTTCGCGGTGGTGCCGCTCATCTTCACGATCGCCGAGGACGCGCTGGCCAACGTGCCCCAGCACCTGCGCGCGGGGTCGCTCGCGCTCGGCGCCAGCCGCTGGCAGACGGCCGTGCGCATCGTGCTGCCCACGGCCAGCCCGGGCATCTTCTCGGCGATCATGATCGGCCTCGGCCGCGCCGTCGGCGAGACGATGATCGTGCTGATGGCCACCGGCAATACGCCGGTGATGGACTGGAACATGTTCAGCGGCTTCCGCGCCCTCTCCGCCAACATCGCCGTCGAGCTGCCGGAGGCGCCCGAGGGCGGCACGCTCTTTCGCGTCCTCTTCCTCGCCGCGTTCCTCCTCTTCTGCCTGACCTTCGTGCTCAACACCACGGCCGAGGTGGTCCGCCTGCGGCTGCGGCGGAAGTACCGGTACCTCTGATGCGACGCCTCTGGCGCAGCGGCGAGCCCTTCATCTGGCTGACCGGCGGCGCGCTCGCCGCCGCCCTCATCATGGTCGTCGGCCTCATCGCGATCATCGTCGGCAACGCCGCCGGCTTCTTCTGGCCCGCCGAGGTGGTGCGCGTCACGCTCACGGACGGCACGGTGCTGACCGGTCCCCTCGCCGATCGCGAGCGGATCCCCGGCAGGGGCGAGGCGTGGCGGATCAAGCTCAAGGTCGCCAATCGCGATCTCTACGGCGCCGACTTCGTCTGGGTGGACGAGGCCGCCGTCGTGCGGCGCGAGCGCCCGGCCGACGTCGCGGTGATCGAGCGCAGCGAGTGGGGACTCCTCATCGGCCGCATCGCCGCCCTCGAGGAGGGCGGCGCCGTCGTCGCGCGCGACGCGGCCGCGTGGCCGGAGATCGAGCGCTGGCTGCCGGCGGCGGGGGCACTCCGCCGCCAGATCCGCGCGATCGAGAAGGGCGACATCGGCGCCATCAACTTCGAGCAGGAGAAGATCCGGCTGCGGCTGCGCGGGCTCGAGGCGCGGGGGGCGACGGCGTCCGCCGACGCGGGGGCGCTCCGGGCGCGGCTGGCGACGCTGCAGGAGCAGTACCGGGTCCAGGAGGCGCGGCTGGCCGAGCTGCGCGCCCGGCAGACGGCGCGGATGGTGGTGATCGCGGACGGCGGCAAGGAGAAGGCGCTGCCGCTGGCGCAGGTGCTCGGCGTGTCGTTCCCGAACACCATGGGGCCGGTGGCGAAGGTCGCGCACTACGTGGCCGACGTGTGGGGCTTCGTCTCCGAGGATCCGCGCGAGTCCAACACCGAGGGCGGCGTGTTCCCCGCCATCTTCGGGACGGTCATGATGGTGATGATCATGTCGATCATGGTCACGCCGCTCGGCGTGCTGGCGGCCTTCTACCTGCGCGAGTACGCGCGGCAGGGCACCTTCGTGAGCGCGGTACGCATCGCGGTGAACAACCTCGCGGGCGTCCCCTCGATCGTCTTCGGCGTGTTCGGCGTCGGGTTCTTCATCTACGCCGTCGGCGGGGCCATCGACCGCCTGTTCTACGCCGAAGCCCTCCCGACGCCGACGTTCGGGACCGGCGGCATCCTGTGGGCCTCGCTGACGCTGGCGCTGCTGACGATCCCCGTGGTCATCGTGGCCACCGAGGAAGGGCTGGCCGCCATCCCCGGCGGCACGCGCGAAGCGTCCCTGGCGCTGGGGGCCACCAAGCTCGAGACGACGCTGAAGGTGGTGCTGCCGGCGGTCATGCCGTCGATCCTCACCGGCCTGATCCTCGCCATGGCCCGCGCGGCGGGCGAAGTCGCGCCGCTGATGATCACGGGGGTGGTGAAGCTGGCCCCCGCGCTGCCCGTGGACGGCTTCTGGCCCTTCGTGCACCTCGACCGGAAGTTCATGCACCTGGGCTTCCACATCTACGACGTCGGCTTCCAGTCGCCGAACGTGGACGCGGCGCGGCCGATGGTCTTCGCGACGACGCTGCTCCTGCTGGTGATCGTCGTGCTGCTGAACCTGTTCGCGATCGCCACGCGCAACCGGCTCCGCCGGAAGTACGCGACGTCGGCGGTCTAGGGAGACAGACATGAGCGTCACGCTCAATCCGCACGCGAGCGCCGCCTCGATCATGGAGATGCCCATGGTCGAGATCGAGCGCCTCAGCTTCTGGTACGGCGCCAAGCAGGCGCTGAAGGACGTCGCGATGTCGGTCTCCAAGCACCGGATCACCGCCTACATCGGGCCGTCCGGCTGCGGCAAGAGCACGTTGCTGCGCTGCCTCAACCGGATGAACGACCTCGTGGACGGCGCGCGCATGGAGGGCACCATCCGCATCGGCGGCACCGACATCTACGACCCCGCCCTCGACGTGACCGAGCTGCGCAAGCGCGTCGGCATGGTGTTCCAGAAGTCGAACCCGTTCCCGAAGTCGATCTTCGAGAACGTCGCGTACGGCCCGCGGATCCTCGGCGTCCACAACCGGGGCGATGTACAAGCCATCGTGGAGCGCAGCCTCCGCGCGGCCGCCCTCTGGGACGAAGTGCACGACCGCCTGCACGAGAGCGCGCTCGGGCTCTCGGGCGGCCAGCAGCAGCGGCTGTGCATCGCGCGCGCCATCGCCGTGGAGCCGGACGTGCTGCTCATGGACGAGCCCTGCTCGGCCCTCGATCCCATCGCCACCGCGAAGATCGAGGACCTGATGCTCGAGCTGAAGAACAGCTACACCATCGTCATCGTCACCCACAACATGCAGCAGGCGGCGCGCGTGTCAAATTACACTGGCTTCATGTTGCTGGGGGAGCTGGTGGAGTTCGGGGTGACGCGGCAGCTCTTCACGAACCCGCGCGACAAGCGGACCGAGGACTACATCACCGGCCGGTTCGGGTAGAGGCGGAGGACGCCATGCAGCGGCACTTCCACGAAGAGCTCGACGCGCTCAAGCAGACGCTGCTCGCCATGGGCGGCCTCGTCGAGGACCAGATCCGCCGGGTCATGACCGCGCTCGTCGAGCGGGACAGCGAGCTGGATCAGGAGGTCATCGACCGCGACGCGCAGGTCAACGCCTACGACATCGAGGTGGACGAGAAGTGCGTCGAGCTGCTCGCGCTGCACCAGCCCGCCGCCGGCGATCTCCGGTTCATCACCACGGCCATGAAGATCGTCACCGACCTCGAGCGCATCGGCGACCAGGCCGTCAACATCGCCCAGCGCGCCCTCGAGCTGAACCGCGAGCCGCAGCTCAAGCCCTACATCGACCTGCCCCGCATGGCCGAGAAATCGCAGCGCATGGTCAAGGAGTCCCTCGATGCCTTCGTGACGCGAGACACGGAGCTCGCGCGACGCGTGTGCGCCGAAGACGCCGAGGTCGACGCCCTCAAGGAGCAGATCTTCCGCGAGCTGCTGACCTTCATGATGGAGGACGCGCGCACGATCCCGCGCGCCATCCGGCTGATCCTGATCTCGCGCTTCCTCGAGCGGGTGGCCGACCACGCGACGAACATCGCGGAGATGGTCATCTACATGGTCGAGTCGAAGATCGTCCGCCACACGCTGGCCTGACCTCAGCGCGCGGCGGCGCGACGCGCGCGGCGGGCCGGCCGCGGCGTCCTGCGGCTCGTGCGCAGGTGCACCGTGCGTCCGCTCACCCGCGCGTCGCACTTCGGACAGTAGTACTTCAGCTCCAGCGCGCCGTCGCAGTCGTCGTGGACGAGCGCCGTGTCCTTGTGCACGTGGCGTGAGCCCCAGACGGCGAGGGCGCCCACCACCATCCCGAGGTCACGGCCGCGGGGCGTCAGCGCGTAGGCGGCACGCGGCGGGTGCTCGGAATAGAACTCGCGGGCGACGATGCCGTGCGCCTCGAGAATCTTGAGCCGCTCCGACAGGACGTTGGGGGCGATGCCGTCGAGCGAGGCCAGGAGATCCTGAAAGCGCCGCGGGCCCGCCAGCAGATCCCGGATCACGAGGAGGGTCCAGCGCTCGCCGAGGAACTCGAGCGACTTGGCCACCGGACACGGCTGCCCGTAGCGCTTGGGCATGGGCCCAGTATAGTACTTGACAGAAAGGCTAGTCACTAGTATTTAACAAGTCATGGCCATCTCGGCCGGCACCCTCGGCGTCGTCCCGGCCGCCCCGGCGCCCCCCGCCCGCGAGGGCCTCGCCGCGGGCACCCGCGTGCTCCTCGAGGCGCCGATTCCCGGCACCCTGCTGCGGCTGGCCGCGCCCAACGTCGTCGTCATCGCCGTCCAGGCGGCCATCAACGTCCTCGAGGCGGTGTACGTCGGCTGGCTCGGGCGCGACGCGCTCGCGGGCATCGCCCTCGTGTTTCCCCTCGTCATGCTGATGCAGACGATGTCGGCGGGCGGCATGGGCGTGGGCATCGCCTCCGCGATCGCGCGCGCCCTCGGCGGCGGCCGGCGGCGCGACGCCGACGCGCTCGTGGTGCACGCGCTCGCCATCGCGCTGGTACTCGGCGCCGCCTTCACGGTGGGCATGCTCTGGGGCGGACCCCGCCTCTATCGCGCGATGGGTGGGACCGACGGCGCGCTCGCCGCCGCCCTCACGTACTCCAACGTCGTCTTCGCCGGCGCCGGCGCCTTCTGGCTCTTCAACACGCTCGGCAGCGTCCTGCGCGGCGCGGGCAACATGCGACTGCCCGCGGTCGTCGTCGTGGGGGGCGGCCCGCTTCTCGTGGTGCTCTCGCCGGCGTTGATCTGGGGCTGGGGCCCGTTGCCCCGCCTGGGCATCGCGGGCGCCGGCGTCGCGGTGGTCATCTACTATTGTCTCGGCAGCCTGGTGCTCGGCGTCGCGCTGCGATCGCGACGCAACCTCGTGCGGCTCTCGCTGCGCCGGGTCCGCCTGCGCGTGGCGTTGTTCCGCGACATCCTCCGGGTGGGGTTGCCGGGCGCGCTCAACACGATCCAGACGAATCTCACGGTCGTGGTGCTCACCGGCCTCGTCGGCGCCTTCGGCACGGTGGCGCTGGCCGGTTACGGCACCGGCGCTCGTCTCGAATATCTGCAGATCCCCCTCGTGTTCGGGCTCGGCTCGGCGCTCGTGACGATGGTCGGCACCAACGTCGGCGCGGGTCAACTGGCGCGGGCGCGGCGCATCGCGCTCGTCGGCGGGGCGATGGCCTTCGCGTTGACGGAGACGATCGGGCTCGCGGCCGCGCTGTTCCCCGGCGTCTGGATGAGCCTCTTCACGCGCGACCCCGCCGTCGTCGCCGCCGGCAGCGCCTACCTGCGCGTGGTGGGGCCGAGCTACGGATTCTTCGGCCTCGGGCTGGCGCTGTACTTCGCGTCGCAGGGAGCGGGGCGCGTGGTGTGGCCGCTCGTCGCCGGGTTCATGCGGCTGGTGCTCGCGGCCGTGGGCGGCTCGCTGGCGATCCACTGGCTCGGCGGCGGGCCGAGGGCGCTGTCATTTGTCATCGCGCTCGCGTTCGTGCTGTTCGGCGTCACGCTGCTGTCCGCGGTCAGGGGCGGTGGCTGGCGGGAGGCCTCATGGCGAAGATGCTCGACCTGATCGAGAAGCTGGCGCGCGGCGAGGCGCCGCCGCCAGCGATCGCGACGCTCATCGGCTTCAGCCTCGCCGCCATCGAGCCCGGCCGCGCGCTGGTCGAGTTCGAGGCCACCGAGCGCCACGCCAACCCGATGGGCACGCTGCACGGCGGCGTGCTGGCCGACATCGCCGACGCCGCCATGGGCATGGCCTACGCGGCCCTTCTCGGCGAGGGCGAGACGTTCACGACGCTCGAGCTCAAGATCAATTTCACGAAGCCCGTGTGGACGGGCAAGCTGCGCGCCGAGGGGCGCGTGGTCTCCGCCGGCCGCACCGTCGGCCTCGTGGAGTGCGACGTGCGCGACGCGAAGGACCGGCTGGTGGCGCACGCCACGAGCACCTGCATGACGCTCAGGGGGGAGGCGGCCACGGGGCGCTGACCGTATTCTGCTGGGATGGGCGTCGCCGCCACCCTGCTGCTCGCCGCCAACATCGTCTACGCCACCTCCTACGTCGTCACGCGCCTCGTCCTCGATGACGTGCCGCCCATGACGCTGGCGCTGCTGCGCCGCCGTGCTCGTCCCGCTCGCGCGGCGGGGAGCGACCGCTCCCATCCCACGGGGGCTCACGCCGGGGCAGGGCGCGCGCGTCTTCTGGATGGGCGCGCTCGGCTTCGCCGCGGCCTTCGCGCTCTCGCACTGGGGCATCGCGCGCTCGTCGGCGACCAATGCCGCCCTGCTCATCGTCGTCGAGCCGCTCACGCTGGTCGTGCTCGGCCCGCTGCTCCTCGGCGAGCGGCTCACGCGGCGCGAGGCGGCGGGCGCGGCGCTCGCGGTCGCCGGCGCGGTCCTCGTCGTCCTCAACGGCGTGCCGGGCGTCACGCTCGAGATCCTGCCGCGCTGGCGCGGCGATGCCCTGCTCATCCTGTCCGGCATCGCCTACGCCTCGTATTCGCTGCTGGGCCGCACGGTGCTGACCGACACGAACGCCACCGCGATCACCGCGCGGTCGATCGTCTGGGGCATGCTGGTGACGGCGCCGCTCGCCGCGCTGGAGTGGGCGGCCGGCGCGCGGCCGGTGGTGACGCCGTCGGCGGTGGCGGGGACGCTCTACCTGGCGCTCGTGATCAGCGCCGGCGCCTATCTCGTCTGGAACTGGGCGCTGGCGCGGGTCGAGGCGTCGCGGGCGGCGCCGTTCCTCACCGTGCAGCCGGTGGTCGGGGCGCTGCTCGGCGCCGTCGTCCTGGGCGAGGCGGTCACGCGCTTCACCGCGCTCGGCGGCGTCCTCGTCGTCCTCGGCCTCTGGATGACGGTCACCGGCCGGCGCTGAGCGTATACTGAATTCGTGCCCGATCGTCGGTACGCGTTACAGAACGAAGAAGCCAATCGGCTGACCGTAGACCTGCTCGACGTCCTCGGCGTGCCCTCCGACCGCCGCGGCTACTTCCAGCACATGCTGACGACCGTCCTGAAGCTCTACGAGGACGGCGCATCCACCGGCGACCTCAAGGTCACCAACACGGCGCTGAAGGAGCTGCGGTACGCGTACAAGGTGTTCGCGCCGTACCGCGACGTCCGCAAGGTCACGGTGTTCGGCTCCGCGCGCACGGCGCCCACACAGTCGGCGGCCATGGCCGCGCTGATGTTCGGCCGCCGCATGGTCGAAGCGGGCTGGATGGTGGTGACCGGCGCCGGCGCCGGCATCATGGGCGCCGCGCAGGAGGGCGCCGGCGGCGAGCGGTCGTTCGGCCTCAACATCCGGCTGCCGTTCGAGCAGGAGGCGAATCCGTGGATCGCCTCCGATCCCAAGCTCATCACGTTCAAGTACTTCTTCACGCGCAAGCTCTTCCTCGTGAAGGAGGCGAGCGGTATCGCGCTCTTCCCGGGCGGCTTCGGCACGATGGACGAGGCGTTCGAGGTGTTGACGCTGATGCAGACGGGCAAGGCGACCATCGTGCCGATGGTGCTCGTGGAGACCGACCAGACGCCGTACTGGCGCAAGTGGGACGCCTTCGTGCGCGACACGCTCGCCGCACAGGATCTCATCGATCCCATCGACACGTCGTTCTACCGCATCGTCGACACGGTCGACCAGGCGGTGGAGCAGCTGACGACGTTCTACCGCGTCTATCACTCCTCGCGGATCGTGGGCGACAACCTGGTGTTCCGGCTGACCCGCCCGCTGCGCGACACGGATCTGGCGGTGATCCAGCAGCGCTTCGAGGACGTGCTCAAGGGGCCGGTGGACCAGGCGCCGGGGCCATTCCCGCAGGAGTACAACGAGTATCCGAATCTGCCGCGGCTGCTCGTGCCGTTCAACCGCTCGTCGTACGCGCGGCTCCGGCAGCTGATCGACTTCGTCAACACGCTCTAGCCGCGGCGCCGATAACGGTCCATCTGCGTCGTTCGCGAGGACGCGGCAGCGGCCCGCCTCCTCGCGCCCTCCCTGCGACGTAGGCGGCCTACGCCTCAGTCGTGCGCTCGTCGGCGCCTAGCATCTGGACCGTTCTCGCCGCCGCGGGCGTCGGATTCGACTTCGTCAATACGCTCTAGCCGACCCGACGGAACAGGCCGGGGTAGACGACGATCAGGCCGTGCGCGTCCACCTCGAGGTCGCGCGTGAAATCACCGTCCACCGACTCGAAGCGGTACCGCCGCATGGGCTCCAGGCACGTGTAGCGCTGCCGGTCCGCCTCGACGCTCAGCTCGGGGACGCGCACGTACACCGTGAGGATCTCGGCGGTGCGGCCCGCGGCCAGCCCGAGGCGCCGGATCGGCAGCGTGTTGGTGAAGGGCGTGGCCGTGAGATCGACGTCGAGCGCGCCGTCGAGCGCGACGAGGGCGGCGCCGGCAGCGTCGGTCCAGTGTCCGCGGCCGTCGCCGGCCAACACGAGCCCGCGCTCGGCGCCGACGAGCGCGACCTCGAGCCGGCGTGTGCGCCACCCGGCGTCGCAGACGATGCGGTAGCGTGCGGCGAACCCGTCGGCGACGACGACGGACTCGGCGGCCACGCCGTCCGGACGCTCGTGAACGACGAGATGCTCGAGGCCGTCGCCGGCCCAGGGCTGCCAGCGCGCGACGATACCGGCTACTCCGGCTCGGGGCGCTCCACGAGCGTCTGGCATTCCGTGCACACCCAGGTCCTCAGGATCGCCTTCGTGGCGTTGTCGCGACGGAGCGTCCAGGGGATGAGCGCCATCCGCCCGCAGCGGGGGCAGCGCTCCGGACGGGCGCCCGGCGGGAGGACGGACGGGAGCCACGGGACCTTGGCCGGCATGCGGCGATCATAGCACCGCGCGGTTATAGACCGGCCTGCTGACGTTACATCGCCAACACACGGCACCTTGCGTGCCGGCTGCGCCTCGGCGGTGAGCGGCAAGGATTGCTTCCAGGCCCAGTATGAATACACGCCGGTCGATCACTCTATGACCTGATCCGCCCGCGTCAGCAGCGACGCCGGGAGCGTGAGGCCGAGGGCCCCTTAGGATCTTGTCGATCATGACGGGAACGGGGTCGCGCACGATCGTTGTGAGATTCGGCCCGTAGGAGATCAGACCCCCTGCCGCGACCCATTCGCGATAGGAGTAACGCAATTCCGATGACGACCGTGCCCGAGATCCATGGCGCTGCCGCGATGCGTCTTGCGCGTTCGCAGTCGATGCGTTAATAAATTGACCCGTTTCGTGCCACCGTCTATCGCGCGCAGGCGGACCCTCAGAGGAGGATGGCCATGGAGACGAGTCGACGCAACTTTCTCGCCGCGGCGGCGGCGACGGTCGGGACGGCCGCGACCACGCCGCTCGCCTTGGCGGCGGACAAGTTCGGCCGCGACCGCGACTGGACGGGCGACACCACCGTCACCTATCCGGAGCCGGCGTGGGAGGTGCGGGACAAGCGCTTCACGGGAGTGCAGGGCAACGCGACGCTGCAGCGAATCTGGCACGGCATGGGCAACGACCGCGCGCTCTGGTGCGAAGGCCCCGTTTGGATGGGCGACTGGGGCAGTCTCATATGGAGCGACATCCCGAACCACCGCACGCTGCGCTGGATCGAGGATGACGGCCACGTGAGTGTGTTCCAGACCGACTCGGGCTATTCGAACGGACACACGCGCGACAACCAGGGCCGGTTGATCGCCCTGGAGCACGACACGCGCCGCGTGCGCCGCCGCGAGTACGACGGCACCTGGACCGTGTTGGTCGATAACTTCGAAGGCAAGAAGCTCAACGCGCCGAACGATGCCGCGGTCCACTCCGATGGTTCGATCTGGTTCACCGACCCGGGTTACGGGATCCTGGGCCCGTACGAAGGGCACAAAGCGGCGTTCGAGCTGCCCACACGCGTCTATCGCATCGATCCGAGTGGCAAGACGACGGTGGCAGCCGAAGGCCCGATGCGGCGTCCTAACGGCATCTGCTTCTCGCCCGACTTCAAACGCTGCTATGTCGTCGACACCGGAGCAACCGACGGCCCGCAGTATCCGGCAAACATCATCGTGTTCGACGTCGTCAACAATGCCTTGCGCGGCGGCAAGGTCTTCGCCGACTTCAAGCCGGGGTTCACCGACGGTATCCGCTGTGACACCGACGGCAATGTGTGGTGCGGTTGGGGCTGGGGTGGGGTCGACACGAACGGCGTGCGTGTTCACGCGCCCAGCGGCGATTTGCTAGCGTTCCTGCATACGCCGGAAGTTATCGCGAACCTCTGCTTCGGCGGAACCAAGCGCAACCGGTTGTTCATGACCGGCAGCACGTCAATCTATGCGCTGTACGTGAATGCGGTTGGGGCGGCGCTGAGCTGAGCCGACAGGGACGCGTCAACAGAAGCTCCCCCGCGACGATCAGCGAGGCGCCTCGCTTGTTGCTTATCGTGGCGAGCATGCCGTCGACTTCGTCGAACTCACGTACGCCATACTTCGCGAAGAACCCGCCTTCCGTCACATGTGACAGCCCCGTGACGTTCCAGCCGTTTGTGACGTTCGCCGCGGCTAAATCAGGACGCTGCGGCCGAACCGGGAAAGAGCCGGTTCCACACCGTATGGACGGCCTCGATGTTCCTCTCCATGAGGCTGAATGCCGCCTCCATGGCCGTAACGGCAGGGCGAAGCACCGCCTGTTGATCGTCTGGTAGCGCGCCGACCGTCCGCAGCGCCCCCGCCCGCTGCTCTCGCGCGCGGCGATGGAGCTCTTCGACCACCCCCGAGGTGACCAGCCATGTCTGCGTCTGCTCCTGAGCCTTCGCGAGCCGCGAGGCGAGATCCCAGTCCTTTCGCGGAACCCCCGCGAGGTACTCGAATAAGAACGCACTGAGCTCTCGCATCTCCCGCTCGTCCAGCATGCGTCCCGGCGAACCGAAGCGACGGCGGATCTCATGCAGCAACTCCGCGAGCACCGCCTGCTCGTGTGGGTCGCCCCACAACCGGCGCTCGAGGTTGCCGAGCGATTGCCCGAGAGAGTAGGCGTCACCGGCAAGTCGATCGAATCGCTGCCTGACGGCGGTGAGTTCGTCGAGTACGACGCGGACATCTGGGCTGTCGACCATGCCCCAGTCATACACCATCCGCGGATGTCAGCGCGGCACTTGGCGGTCGGTCTCCATTTCCGTGAACGGGGGCCCCCCGCCGAGGCCGCGCAACCCCGGCCCCCGAGGCCGCACTTTTGCTCGTCGTTCCTCGGCTGCATCACGTTGTGCGTCGTCTGTAGCACCATCGCCGGCCCGTAAGCCTCGGTCGCTTCCTGCCTGGAGGGACGAGCGAAATACGCGGAACTTCGTGCTCGCTCTACGACCGCGCGGTTACAATAGCGGCATGCGGCGCTTCCGCGTGAGCCTCGCCCAGATCAACCCGACCGTCGGAGACGTCGAGGGCAACACCCGCCGCATCGTGGACGGCATCGCGCAGGCGCGCGCGCTCGGCGCCGACCTCGTCGCGTTCCCCGAGCTGGCCATCACCGGCTATCCGCCCGAGGACCTGCTGTTCAAGTCCGCGTTCATCGAGGCCAACCTCGCCGCGCTGGCGGAGGTGACGAAGGCGGCGCGGGGCCTCACCGCCGTCGTCGGCTTCGTGGACAAGCGCCAGGACCTCTTCAACGCCGCCGCTGTCATCCACGACGGCGCGCTGGCCGGCGTCTATCACAAGCAGTATCTGCCGAACTACGGCGTCTTCGACGAGAACCGCTACTTCCAGGCGGGACGCGAGGCGTCGGTCTTCTCGTTCGGCCAGACGTGCGTCGCCGTGAACGTCTGCGAGGACCTCTGGTATCCGACGGGGCCGACGACGCCGCAGGCGCTCGCCGGCGCCGAGCTGATCGTCACCATCAACGGCTCACCGTACCACGCCGGCAAGGCGCGCTTCCGCGAGCGCATGGTCGCCACGCGCGCGGCCGACGACGTCGTCTGGCTGGCCTTCGTCAACATGGTGGGCGGCCAGGACGAGCTGGTCTTCGACGGCGCCAGCGTGATCGTCGACCCGCACGGCGAGACGGTGGCGCGCGGGCGCCAGTTCGTCGAGGAGATGGTGACCGCCGATCTCGATCTCGACGCGGTCTTCCGCGCGCGCCTGCAAGACTCGCGGCGCCGGAAGGAGACGCTCGACGTCGCCGGCGCGCCGCGCATCAGCCTGCCGCCGCTGCCCGCGCGCTCGGCGCCGCCGCCGCCGGTGCCGGCGCAGATGGCCGAGCCGCTGCCGCGCGTCGACGAGGTCTTCCAGGCGCTCGTGCTCGGCACCCGCGACTACGTCCGCAAGAACGGCTTCAAGCGCGTGGTCATCGGGCTCTCGGGCGGCATCGACTCCGCGCTGGTGGCGGCGGTGGCGGCCGAGGGTCTCGGCCGCGAGAACGTGACCGGCGTCACCATGCCCTCGCCGTTCTCCTCGCGCGGCACGCGCGACGACGCGCGGCGGCTGGCGAAGAACCTCGGCATCGAGTTCCTGCGGCTGCCGATCACGCCGGTCTTCAAGGGCTTCCTGAAGTCGCTCGCGCAGCCCTTCAAGGGCCTCAAGGAGGACGTGACCGAGGAAAACATCCAGGCGCGCATTCGCGGCACGCTGCTCATGGCGCTGTCGAACAAGTTCGGCTGGCTCGTGCTGACCACGGGCAACAAGAGCGAGATCGCCGTCGGCTACTCCACCCTCTACGGTGACATGGCGGGCGGGTTCGCCGTGATCAAGGACGTGCCGAAGACCCTCGTCTACGAGCTCTCGCGCCACGTCAACGCGCGCGCGGGCAAGCCCGTGATTCCCGAGTCCATCATCGAGCGCGCGCCGTCGGCCGAGCTGCGCCACGAGCAGAAGGACCAGGACACGCTGCCGCCCTACGACGTGCTCGACGCCATCCTCGAGGCCTACGTGGAGGAGAGCCGCGGCGTGGCCGATCTGATCGCCCAGGGCTTCGATCCGGCGATCGTCCGCAAGGTCGTGCGCATGATCGACGCCGCCGAGTACAAGCGTCGGCAGGGGCCGATCGGGGTCAAGATCACGCCGCGCGCCTTCGGCCGCGACTGGCGCTTGCCCATCGTCAACCGCTTCCGCGAGAAGTAGCCGGCCGGCTGTCTCGCCGCTCACCGCTTCCGCGAAATAGGCGGCCGCCGATGGACGTCGTGGTCCTCCCCGATCCGTCGCGCCTCGGCCTGTTCGTCGCCGCGGCGCTCGTGCTGCTGCTGACGCCCGGGCCGGCCGTCCTTTATATCGTGACGCGCTCGCTGGACCAGGGCCGCCGCGCGGGGTTCGTCTCGGTGCTCGGCGTGCACGCCGGCACCCTGGTGCACGTGGCAGCGGCCGCCGCCGGCCTGTCCGCCGTGCTCGTCGCCTCCGCGACGGCGTTCAGGGTGGTGAAGTACCTGGGCGCGGCCTACCTCGTCTATCTCGGCGTGCGGCAGCTGCTCTCGCGTGTCGCCGATCCCGTTGAGGCGACGCTCGCGACCCCGCCGCACCTGCGGCGCGCCTTCGTCGACGGCTTCGTCGTCAACGTGCTGAACCCGAAGACGGCGCTGTTCTTCCTCGCCTTCCTGCCGCAGTTCGTGACCGTCTCGCGCGGCGCCGTGCCCGCGCAGATCATCGGCCTGGGGGTCGTGTTCGTCGCGCTGGGGTTGTTGACCGACGGGCTCTACGCGCTGACGGCCGGCACCGCCGCCCGGTGGCTGCGCGCGCGCCGCGGGGTCGCGCTCGCGCGGCGCTGGATTCCCGGCACGATGTACATCGGCCTGGGGCTGGCGACGGCATTCTCGGGGAACAATCGGAAGTAGCCGCCGTGGATGCGCGGTGATTCGCTGCTGCGACTACTGATACAAATCACCGAGCTGCTCACAGCGCGCGCGCCGGCAGCCGCAGCCGCTCCCACAAGCGCTTGAGCGGACGCGGCGCCCACCAGTTCCAGTCGCCGAGCAGCCGCATCGTCGCCGGCACCAGCAGTGCGCGGATCACCGTGGCATCCATGACGATCGCGATGCCCATGCCGATGCCCATCTCCTTGATCATCACCGCGCGCGCGGCGCCGAAGCCGAAGAAGACGGTGGCCATGATCAGCGCGGCGCCGGTGATGAGCCGGCCGGTGGCGGCGAGCGAGGCCACCACCGCGCGGTCGTTGTCGCGCGTGCGCTCGAACTCCTCGTGGGTGCGGCTCAGCAGCAGCACCTCGTAGTCCATCGACAGCCCGAACAGCACGCAGAACATGATGAGCGGGATCACCGGCTCGATCGGGCCCGGCGTGAAGCCGAGCCAGTCCTTGAAGTGGCCGTCCTGGAAGATCCACACGAGCGCGCCGTAGGACGCGGTGACCGACAGGCAATTCATCACGACGGCCTTGAGCGGCAGCAGGACGGAGCCCAGCAGCAGGAACAGAGCGACGAACGTCGCGGCGAGGACGAAGGCCACCGCCCCCGGCGCCACGCGCGACACGAGCGCCACGAAGTCGACGTCGTAGGCGGTGCGCCCGGTGACGAGCACCTCGGCCGCGACGGGCGGGTGCTCGCGACGGATCGTCTTCACGAGCGCGCGCGCCTCCTGGCTGTCCACCGCGAGCGGCGTCTGCGCGACGAGCATCGTCACGCGTGGCCCGACCATGCGCTCGAAGGCCTCGCGCAGCGGCGGCGGCAGCATCTCGCGCGGCGCGGCGGCCATCTGGCGGTACTGCTCCGGCGTGATCCGCGGATCGAGGTCCACCACGCTGTCCACGCGGGCGACGTCCGGCAGACGCGCGAGCCAGCGGCTCAGCGCGTACAGCTCGTCCACGCGCGCGGGCGTGAGGCCCGACCGGTCGGGATAGCGCAGGACGACCACGATGCTGTTCGGCTCCAGCTGCGGGAACTCGCGGGCGAGCAGCCCCTGGCCGCGGCGCGACTCGGCCTTCTCGGGCAGCGTGGAGACGTCGGGGGTGCCGAGGTGGATGTGGCGGAAGGGCAGCCCGAGCACGACGAGCACGAGCACCACGGGCACCAGCACGTGCCAGGGCCGGGCCATGGCGGCCGTGGCCAGCCGATGCCACAGGTCGGAGCGCGCGCCGGGCCGCGCGGGCCGGCGCCACAGCGACAGCGCGTTCACGCGGGGGCCGAGGATCACGAGCAGCGCGGGCAGCAGCGTGAGGCTGTACAGCACCGCGAAGCCCACCACGACGGTGCTCGCGATCCCGATGGTGCTGACGCTCCCCATGCGCAGCAGGATCATGCCGAGCAACCCGATGCCCACCGTCATGCCGGAGAACACGACGGTGCGGCCGGCGGTGGCCAGCGTGCGCGCCAGCGCCTGCGCCGGCGGGTGCGCGACGAGCTCCTCGCGATGCCGGCTCACCACGAAGAGCGAGTAGTCGATGGCCACGCCGAGACCGATCATCGAGACGACGTTGGCCGCGTACGCCGACACCGGCATCACGCGCGCCAGGATGCCGGTGACCGCCATGCCGGCGGCGACGCCGAGGAGGCCCACGGCCAGCGGCAGCGCGGCGGCGACCACCGAGCCGAAGACGACGACCAGGAACACGAGCACGAGCGGGAGCACGACCAGCTCGGCGCGGCGAAGGTCGTCCCTCACCATCTCGGTGAAGTCGTGGTTCAGCGCCATCGGACCGAACGGCAGGATTTCCAGCGCGTCCGAGCGCACCTTTGTTCGCAGGGCCGGATAGAGCTCCGGCGGCGCCGACGGCACCACCATCGACGCGAACGCCGGCGCGCGGCCCTCCAGCTCGACCATCACCACCGCCCGCCGGCCGCCCGCGGAGATGGCACGCGCATCCGGCGCCGGCCCGTCCCACGGCGTGCGGATCCGGGCCACGCGGCGGTCGTTGCGCAGCGGGGCGAGCGCGCGCCGGACCTCTGCCACGAAGCGCGGATCGGTCGCGCTCAGCGTCGGGCTGCTGAAGACCAGGCCGAAGGACGGCGGCCGCGGGGCCAGCTCCTCGTCGAGCAGCTTCACCGCGCGCACCGCCTCCATGTCGGGCGGGACCACGGATTCGTCGAGACGCTCGCCGGACGGGACGCCGAGCCAGAGCGTGAGAGGCAGGAGGGACAGGGCCACGAGCCACCAGCGCAGTCGATCGACCGCGCGTCCCCAGGAGGCGAACATGGGGACAGATTACCAGCGGATCGACTACCAGCGGATCGTCTGTCCTGGGCTCAGCGGCGCGACGCGCTCCTCGACGCCGTGACGGAGCGCCTCGGCCATCAGCCGATCGGGTGGCTCGCGGAACGGCTCACGGTTCAGCTCGAAGGTGCCCCAGTGCATCGGCACCAGCAGCGCGGCGCGCAGATCCTCGAACGCCTGCACGGCCTCCTCGGGGCTCAGGTGGTTCGGATGGTGGTCCCGGAAATCGCTGTAGCCGCCGATCGGGAGCGCGGCGAGGTCGAAGGGGCCGAGCCGTCGGCCGATCTCGGCGAAGCCCGCGTGATAACCCGTGTCGCCCGCGAAGAAGAAGCGGCGATCGGGCGCGGCGACCACCCACGACGCCCACAGCCGCTCGTTCTGATCGGCGAGCAGGAGCGAGCGCCCCGACGAGTGCTGGGCGGGCACCGCTGTCACCGCGAGCGCGCCGATCGGCGCCGACTGCCACCAGTCCAGCTCGACGACCTTGCGGATGCCGAGCGACTGGAACCACGGCCCGAGCCCGAGCGGCACGAAGAAGGTCGGCCGGTGGACGCGCGCGAGCCGCGTGACGGTGGCGAGGTCCAGATGGTCGTAGTGGTCGTGCGAGATCAGCACCACGTGGATCGGCGGCAGGTCCTCGAAGCGCAGGCCGGGCGGCACGAGGCGGCGCGGGCCCGCGAACGACACGGGGCTGGTCCGCCGCGACCAGATGGGATCGGTCAGCAGATTCACGCCGTCGACCTGGAGGAGGAAGGTGGAGTGGCCGATCCACGTGATCACGGGCGCCGCCAGCGGGCCGCGCAGCGCCCAGCCGTCGTTGGCGACGAGCGCGAGTGGCCGGCCGCGTGACCGGGCGGGCGGCCGGCCGACCACGTGCACGATGCGGCTCGCGACCGAGTACGTGTACTCGGGGTCGAGGTTGCGGAAGCCGCGCCGGCCGTGGTGCGCGGGCCGGTCGCTCGCCGGCGCCGAGACGGTGACGGACACGAGGTCGGAGAGCACGAGGGCGCCGAGGGTCACGAGCCCGGCGGCGATGGCGTGGGCGGTCCGGCGGCGGAAGCGACGGCGGCGGCGCATGGCTCGCCGAGGGAGGGAGCAACCTGCCGGCCAGATCCGGATGCCGCGCAACCCGGCGCCGCGGCAGACTTGGAAGTTCTGCAACGGGCCGCCGCGTCGGAGAACCTCCGGGGAGCGGCTGACGCCGTGTCAGCCGGCGATCAGCCCGCGATGCCCTCCATCTGCAGCGCGTAGAGGCGGCGGTAGACGCCGTCCTGGGCGATCAGCTCGTCGTGGCGGCCCACCTCGGCGATGCGCCCCTCGTGGACGACGACGATGCGGTCGGCGTTGCGCACGGTGGCGAGGCGGTGCGCGATGACGAGCACCGTGCGGCCGCGCATGAGGTCGGCCAGCGCCTGCTGCACCATGAACTCGCTCTCGGCGTCGAGGTCCGAGGTCGCCTCGTCCAGGATCAGGATCGGCGGATCTTTCAGGAAGGCGCGCGCGATGGCGAGCCGCTGGCGCTGCCCGCCCGAGAGCCGCACGCCGCGCTCGCCGACGAGCGTGTCGTAGCTGTCGGGGCAGGCGAGGATGAACTCCTCCGCGTGCGCCTGGCGCGCGGCGCGCGCGACGTCGGCGAACGGCGCGTCCGGCCGGCCGTAGGCGATGTTGTAGTACACCGAGTCGCTGAACAGGAATGTGTCCTGCGTCACCAGGCCGATCTGCGCGCGCAGCGAGGCCTGGGTGAGGTCGCGCAGGTCGTGGCCGTCCAGCGTGATGCGTCCGGTGCTGACGTCGTGGAAGCGCGGCAGCAGATCCATCAGCGTCGACTTGCCGGCGCCGCTCATGCCGACGAAGGCAACGACCTCGCCGCGGCGCACTTCCAGGTCGATGTCGCGCAGGGCGGGCTCGGGGGCGCCGGCGTAGCGGAACGACACGCCCTCGAAGACGAGGGCGCGGGAGAACGTCCCGAACGCGCGCGCGCCGGGCCGGTCGGCGATGGCCGGCGGCGTGTCGAGCACCTCGAACACGCGCTCGACGGCGCCCGTCGACTGCTGCACGGTGTTCATGATCCGCGAGAGCTGTCGCACCGGCCCGTAGAGCAGGGCCACGGCGGCCGTGAAGGAGAAGAAGTCGCCGGGCGTCATGGCGCCCGCGATCACCTGATGACCGCCGTACCAGAGCGCGCCCATGATGCCGAGCGCGGCGAGCACCTCCATCAACGGATCGGTGACCTCGTCGGTCCGGTGGTCCTTGAGGGCCAGCGCGAGCAGCCGCCGGTTCACGCGGTCGAAGCGCTCGGCCTCGTGCGCCTCGCGGCCGAAGGCCTTGACGATCTTCGTGCCCGCCAGCGCCTCGTGCAGCAGCACGTTGAGCTCGGCGATCTTCTCCTGCGAGCGCTTGTTGATGCGGTAGAGGCGCCGGCCGATCGAGCGGACGGCCACCCCGACGAACGGAAACACGAGGAGCGCGATGAGCGCCAGCCGCCACTCGCGCACGAACATCACGCCGACGAGCGCCGCCACCATCGCCACCTGGCGCACCGACATCACCAGCACCGTGGAGGACACGCGGGCCAGACGGTTGACGTCGGTGACCACGCGCGACATGAGGTCGGCCGAGTGGCGATCCGAGAAGAACGACAGCGGCATCGCCTGGATGTGCAGGTACAACGCGCGCCGCAGGGTGGCGATGACGCGCTCGCCGACGGCGGCCATGAGGTACGACTGGCCGTAGCGCGCGACGCCCTTGAGGAGGTAGGCGCCGAAGAGAAGCAGCGGGAGCACGCGCAGCATCGTGAGGTCGCGCTTGATGAAGATGTCGTCCATGGCCGGCTTCACCAGCCACGCGATGGCGCCCTCCATCGCCGCCACCACCAGCGCGAGCAGGCCGCCCACGATCAGGAGGGGGAGGTAGGGCTTCAGGTAGACAAAGAGCCGTCGATAGATTCCGATGGCGCCCGCGATCATGCGGCGCCGCGCAGGTCCACGAGGCGGCGGTACAGCGCCTCCGTGGCGTCGAGCTTGGCGCGCAGCGAGAAGTGCGCCTCCACGCGCTTGCGCCCCGCGCGCGCCATCGCCTCGGCCGAGGTCGGATCGCCCAGCAGCGCGAGGATCGCCTCGGCCAGCGCGCCCGGGTCGCGCGGCGGCACGAGCAGCCCCGTCTCGCCCGGGCGCACCAGCTCGGGCATGCCCTCGACCGCAGTGGCCACGACCGGTCGCTCGCACGCGAGCGCCTCGCGGATGCTGCCCGTGATGCCGAGCCCCGCCCACGACGCGTCGGCGACGACGTCGGAGGCGCAGAGGATCGCCGGCACGTCGTCGCGATGGCCGAGCGCGGTCACGCGGTCGCCGAGCCCGGCGGCGCGCGCGCGGTCGGCGATCTCGGCCACGCGCGGCGGCGGCGCGCCGACGAAGAGCAGGCGCGCGCGCGGCTGGCGCGCGGCGACCTTGCGCATGGCCGCCATCAGCTCCCGCCAGCCGCGCCAGGAGCGGACGCCGACCTGCGTGACGAGTCGATCGTCCCGGCCGAGGCCGAGCTCGCGCCGGATGGGCCCGCCGTCCACGCCGGGATGGAAGCGCTCGAGGTCGGTGCCGGAGTAAATGACCTCGATCTTGCCGGCGGGGACGCCGCCGGCGACGAGGCCGCGCTTGATCGACTCGCAGACGGCCACGATCGCCTGCACGCGTCCCGTGGTATAGCCGACACGCCGGACCCCGGCCACCGGAAAGCTCACGCCGCGGTTGAGGACGAGCAGCGTGCGGCCGCCCATGAGGCCGGCGAGGAGGGCCAGCGTTCGCGCACGACCTTTATGGGCGTGAGCGACCTGGATGCGATGGCTCCGGATGACGCGCGCCAGCCGCCACGCCGCGCGCGGGTCCCACGCCCGCGCCATCGGCACGGTGACGTGCTCGACGCCGACGGCGCGGCAGCGCTCGGGCCACCCGTCACCGGGCGGCGTGGCCACGGTCACGTGATGGCCGCGCGCGGCGAGGCCGGCCGCGAGGTCGCGCAGCTGGATGGCCGCGCCGGTGAAGAAGTCCCCCTTCGGGTAGAGCTGCAAGATCCGCAGGGGGCTCCCGGGCATCAGGCTCCGAAGAACGCCCTGACCGCCGTCGCCACCGCGTCGATCTCGGCGTCGGTATGGCCGGCGGAGATCGGCAGCGTGAGGATCTCGTCGACGAGCCGCTCCGTCGCGGGCAGCGGCGACGGCGCGAAGTGCTCGACGGCGGGCTGGCGATGGGTCGGCACCGGGTAGTGCACGCCCGTCTGGATCCCGCGCTCCTTGAGGAACGCAGCCAGCTCGGCGCGGCGCGGCGTGCGCACGACGTAGAGGTGATAGACGTGGCGCGCGCCCGGCCGCTCGCGCGGGAGCTCGAGCGGCAGGCCGGCCAGGCCCGTGCCGTACCGCGCGGCCAGCTCGCGCCGGCGGTCGTTCATCGCGTCGAGCCGGCGCAGGAGCACGCGGCCGATGGCGGCCTGGATGTCGTTGAAGCGCAGGTTGAAGCCGACCTCCGAGTGCACGTCCTTGTTGAGCCGCCCGTGGTCGCGCAGCCGGCGGCAGCGCGCGGCGATCTCCTCGTCGTCGGTGACGATCGCGCCGCCGTCGCCCATCACGGTGAGGTTCTTGCTGGGATAGAACGAAAACACGGCGGCGCGGCCGAAGGCGCCGACCTTCTGGCCCTGCCACGCCGCCCCGTGAGCCTGCGCGCAGTCCTCGAGCATCCACAGGCCGAACTTGCTGGCGAGCTCGCGGGCGGCCGGCAAGTCCACCGGCTGGCCGTAGAGGTGCACGGGGATCACGCCCACCGTGCGCGGCGTCACCTTGGCGGCGGCGTCGGCGGCATCCATCGTGTAGAAGGCGTCGGCGTCCACGAACACCGGCGTCGCGTCGGCGAAGCAGATCGCCTCGATCGTCGGGAACGCCGTGTGCGAGGGCACGAGCACCTCGTCGCCCGTCTTGACACCGAGCGCCCGGAGCGTCAGCCACAACCCGGCCGTCGCGGAGTTGCTCAGCACGCAGTGGCGCACGCCGATGTAGCGCGCCAGCTCCTTCTCGAACTCCTTGCACTGGGGCCCGAGGATCCACTGGCGCGAATCCATCGCTGCCAGCACGGCCTGCTTGATCTCGTCGTCGACCGGGGGACGGGACAGCGGAATCGTCACGATTTTGCTCCTGAAGGGGTTTCGGCCAGGCGGCGGTACTTGCCGCGGTAATAGAGCAGCGGTTCGCCCGCGCCGTTGCGAGCGTCCTCGACGAGCCCGACGAGAATCGTGTGATCGCCCTCGACGTGCCGGGAGACCACGCGGCACTCGAGCTGCGCCAGCGCGCCGTCGAGCAGCGGCACGCCGTGACCGCTCAGGCGGTGCGCCACGCCGTCGAACTTGTCGAGGCGCGTCGTCGCGAAGCGGCGCGAGATGTCTTCGTGCCCGTCGCCGAGGAAGTTGACGGCGAAGTGTCCGCCGTCGCGCAGCGCCGGATAACTCTGCGACTTGTGATCCACGCAGACCAGGATCTGCGGCGGATCGAGCGAGACCGAGCAGAACGCGCTCACGGTGAGCCCGGTCGGACGGCCGTCGGCGTCACGCGTGGTGACGATCGTGACTCCCGTGGCGAAGTGACCGAGAACACGACGAAACTCTTCGGGGGGGACCACTCGACTTATGTATCAGGAAGGGTGGGCAAAAATCAAGCGAGGGCGGGCCCTGGCAGGCCCGCCCTCGCCGGGGGGAGGGCATCGAACATACTGCTTGGCTCGACTCTCATCGAGACGGCCGCCCCCTCTGGCAGCAATCGGCGTTCCACGCCGGGCGCGGCGTCTTTTCAACGGCTTGCGCGCGCGGCCGGGCGAGGCGGGAGAGCGAAGGCGCCCTAGATTGGGAAACCGCGTTCCCATACGCCCCGCCCCGACCCGTCGGGTATATCATTCGTCCGTATGGCGAGCGAGCAGGACGTCATCAATGCGCTCCGCGGTATCAAGGATCCCGAGAGCCAGAAAGACATCGTCGCGCTGGGGCTCGTGCGCGACGTCGCCGTCCAGGGCGGCGCGGTCAGCTTCACGCTCGCGTTCGCGGCCCAGCCGCCGCAGACGAAGGTGATGATCCACAGCATGGCGTCCAAGCTCGTCGGGCGGCTGCCCGGCGTGTCGAAGGTCAGCGCGAAGATGGGCGGCGGCGCCGCAGCCGCGGCTCACCCGCATCAGCACGGCGCGCAGGGCCACCCGCAGGCCGCCGCGCCGGCCGCGCCCCAGCGCCCCGCGGACATGATTCCCGAGGTCAAGCACACGATCGCCGTGTCGTCGGGCAAGGGCGGCGTCGGCAAGTCCACCGTCGCCGTGAATCTCGCCTTGGCGCTCGCCGAGGCCGGCGCGCACGTCGGAATCATCGACGCCGACGTCTACGGGCCCGACCTGCCGCTCATGCTCGGCACCAGGGGCCGGCCCGGGATGTTCGACAACCGCATCATCCCGGTCGAGGCCCACGGCCTCAAGGTGATGTCGATCGGCCTGCTCGTCGGTGACAAGGAGCCGCTCGTGTGGCGGGGGCCGATGATCCACTCGTTCATCCAGCAGATGCTGCGCGACGTCATGTGGGGACCGCTCGACTACCTCGTGTTCGACATGCCGCCCGGCACCGGCGACGCGCAGCTGTCGCTCTCGCAGGTCATCCCGCTCTCCGGCGTGGTGATGGTGACGACCCCTCAAGACGTGGCGCTGCTGGACGTGCGCAAGGCGATCGCGATGTTCCAGCGGCTCAACGTGCCGATGCTCGGCGTCGTCGAGAACATGTCGTACTTCGTCGCGCCCGACACCGGCACGCGGTACGCGATCTTCGGCGAGGGCGGCGGCAAGAAGGTGGCCGACGAGTACGGCGTGCCGCTGCTCGGCCAGCTCCCCCTCGACCCCGACACCCGCAAGGGCGGCGACGAGGGCGCGCCCATCATCGTGCGCCGCCCCCAGTCGGCCCAGGCCGGGGCCTTCCGCGACGTGGCCAGGCGGGTGGTCGAGAGGCTCGACGCGACGGCGACGCTCCGCCCGCTGCCCACGATCTCCTGAGCGCGGGCATGGCGTCGGTGCCAGGCTCCGCCATCGTGCCGATCTTCCCGCTGCCCGACGTCACCTTCTTTCCCCGCACGCTGCTGCCGCTGCACGTCTTCGAGGCGCGCTACCGCGCGATGGTGATGGACGCGCTCGCGCGCGACCGCCGGCTGTGCGTGGTGAAGCTCCAGCCGGGCTACGAGGCGAGCTACGCCGGCAAGCCGGCCGTGCACGCCGTGAGCGGGCTCGGCGAGATCGTCTCCTGGGAGCGGCTCGCCAACGGTCGCTACAACATCCTCGTGCGCGGCGACGCGCGCGTGCGCATCGAGCACGAGCTGCCCGGCGACACCCTCTACCGTCTGGTGAGCGTGAAGCGGCTGGAGGACGTCGGGCCCGCCGGCGACGTGACGCCCGCCCTCGCGCGCATCCGCGCGGCGGCGCACGCGCTGCTCGAGACGCTCGGCCGGCCGCGGGACCTGCTCGACACGGCGCTGGCCGAGGGCCAGCCCTCGGGCGCCGTCGCCGACCGCGTCGCCGCCGCCGTGCTGCCCGACGCGGCGCTGCGCCAGGAGCTGCTCGAGATGCTCGACGTGGAGGCGCGGGTCACCCGCGTGGCCGACGCGCTGGAGATGCTCGTGCGCGAGCTGAAGGGCGGCCGTTCGTGAGGCGCGTGGCGGCCGCCCTCGCGCTCGCGCTGCTCCTCGCGGGCGGCGTCGCGGAGGCGCGGCCGTGGTCGTGGCTCGGCGTGCGCATCCGCGACCTCTCGGAGCAGGAGATGGACGAGCTGGCCACGAAGCACGGAATTCGCGAGGGGTTCGGTGTGGTGATCGTCGACGTCATGGAGGGGACACCCGCCGCGCGCGCCGGTCTCAAGAGCGGCGATATCGTCGTCGCCTTCGACGATCGGCCCGTCACCGAGACGCGCGCGCTCCAGCGCATGATCGCGACCGGGCCCGTGGAGCGCGACGCGCGGCTGACCGTGCTGCGCGCGGAGGGCCGCCGCGCGCTGCCCGTGCGCCTGGTGCAGATGCCGCGTGCCGTCGCGGGCGAGCGCGTGGCCGCCGAGTACGGCTTTCTCCTGCGCGAGCCGGACGGGCCGCAGCCCGAGCTGGGCGGCGGCCGCCCGGGCGGCGCCGGCGCGCCCGTGGTCAGCCTGGTGATGAAGGACAGCGCGGCGGCGCGGGCGGGGCTGGAGGTGGGCGACGTCATCCTCCAGGTCGAGGAGACGGCCGTCGTCACGCGCGACGCGGCGCGGGAGGCGCTCGCCGACCTCGCGCCCGAGAAGTCGCTGCGCCTCACCGTCCGGCGGGACGACCGCCGGCTCGCCCTCGAGATCGCTCCCGCCCGCTGAATCTGCGCTCAAACTCGGAACCCCGCGGCGGGAAGGTCGGTTACAATAACCGCCGCTCAACACCGGACCATCGGGTGCACTTCGAGCCAACGACGACGGAGGTGCTCCATGACCGACTCGCAGGCGACTCCCGAAACATCCCGCCGCACCTTCCTCACGGGCGCGGCCGTGGGCGCGGTCGCCCTGGGCTTCCCCTCGGTCGTCCGAGCCCAGGGTCCCATCACGATGCGCTGGCAGTCGACGTGGCCGCAGAAGGACATCTTCCACGAGTACGCGCTCGACTTCGCCAAGAAGGTGAACGACATGACGGGCGGCGATCTCAAGATCGACGTGCTGCCCGCGGGCGCGGTGGTGCCGGCCTTCGGCCTGCTCGACGCCGTGTCGAAGGGCACGCTCGACGGCGGCCACGGCGTGCTCGTGTATCACTACGGCAAGCAGACGGCGCTCGCGCTCTGGGGTTCCGGGCCGGGCTACGGCATGGACGCCAACATGCTGCTCTCCTGGCACAAGTACGGCGGCGGCAAGCAACTGCTCACCAAGCTCTACGCGTCGATCGGCGCCAACGTCGTGTCGTTCCCGTACGGGCCGATGTTCACGCAGCCGCTCGGCTGGTACAAGAAGCCGATCACGAAGGTAGACGATTTCAAGGGCCTCAAGTTCCGCACGGTCGGTATCTCGATCGACGTGTTCCAGGGCCTGGGGGCGGCGGTCAACGCGCTGCCCGGCGCCGAGATCGTGCCGGCGATGGACCGCGGCCTGCTCGATGCCGCGGAGTTCAACAACGCGACGTCGGACCGGATCCTCGGCTTCGCCGACGTCTCCAAGGTCTGCATGCTGCAGAGCTACCACCAAAACGCCGAGCAGCTCGAGATCACCTTCAACAAGACGAAGTTCGACGCGCTGCCCGACAAGATGAAGGCCATCATCGAGAACGCGGTCGAGGCAGCGTCGGCGGACATGGCGTGGAAGTCGATCGACCGCTACTCGAAGGACTACATCGAGCTGCAGACCAAGGACAAGGTCCGGTTCTACAAGACACCGGACTCCGTGCTCAAGAAGCAGCTCGAGATCTATGACCAGGTCGCCGACAAGAAGTCGTCGGACAACCCGCTGTTCAAGGAGATCGCCGAGTCGCAGAAGGCGTTCGCCCAGCGCACGGTGAAGTGGGACCTCGACACCAACGTCAGCCGGCGCATGGCCTACGAGCACTACTTCGGCCGGCCCGCGGCGCCGGCGCAGAAGAAGAGTTAGGGAGTGTCGGCCCTTCGAGGAGCGCCCCGGGTTTCCCGGGGCGCTCCCGAGCGTCGGGGGGGTATGGGGGGCCATCTCGTGGCCCCCCACTTCGGATGACGTTCCTGCGGTTCATCCGCGCCATCGATCAGGTCAGCTACTGGTCGGGCAAGGCGGCCTCGTGGCTGATCGTGGCGCTGACGTTCGTGGTGGCCATCGAGGTCTTCAAGCGTTACATCCTGAACGCGCCGACTGCCTGGATCTTCGACCTCAACAACATGCTCTATGGCTCGCTGTTCATGTTGTGCGGGGCCTACACGCTGGCCCTGGCCGGCCACGTGCGCGCCGACTTCGTCTACATCTACATGAAGCCGCGCGCGCAGGCCTCGCTCGACCTGATCCTCTACTTCCTGTTCTTCATCCCGTGCATGATCGGGCTGATCTACGCGGGCAGCGGCTACGCGGCCGACTCGTGGCGCATCCACGAGCATTCCACGGTGACGGCCGAGGGCCCGCCCGTGTACCACTTCAAGACGGTCATCCCCGTCGCCGGCGCGCTGGTCATGCTGCAGGGGCTGGCGGAGATCGTCCGGTGCATCCTCACCATCCGCACCGGGCAGTGGCCGGCGCGGCTGGAGGACGTCGAGGAGATCGACGTCATCGAGACGCAGCTCGGCCACAGCGAGTACGTGGACGAAGAGTCGCGCCGGGCGGCCATCGAGGGCGCCAAGGCGATCGATGAGGCCGCGCGTCACCGGAGCGTCATGGAAGAGGGTGTCGTGCACGAGAAGGCCATCAAAGACGACGACGAGCGCACGAGGTGAGCGATCCGTCACTCGGATTGACGATGCTCGGGCTCATCGTCGTCGCGATCATGATGGGCTATCCGACCGCCTTCACGCTGATGGGTCTCGGGCTCGTCTTCGGCTTCATCGCGTTCTGGGCGCCCGGCGCGCACTGGTACCAGAACCGCATCTTCGACCTGGTCGCCCAGCGCACCTATGGCGTCATGACCAACGACACGCTGCTGTCGGTGCCGCTGTTCGTCTTCATGGGCTACATCATGGAGCGCGCGGCGCTCGTGGACCGCATGTTCCACAGCGTCCAGCTCGCGTTCCGACGCGTGCCGGCCTCGCTGGCCGTGACGACCCTGCTCGTGTGCGCGTTCTGGGGCATCGCGTCCGGCATCGTGGGCGCCGTGGTCGTGCTCATGGGCGTCATCGCCCTGCGGCCGATGCTCAACGCCGGCTACGACATCAAGCTGGCGTCGGGCGCGATCACCGCGGGCGGCACGCTCGGCATCCTCATCCCACCGTCGGTCATGCTGATCGTGTACGCGGCCGTGGCGGGGCAGTCGATCGTCAAGCTGTACGCCGCGGCCATGCTGCCCGGCTTCTTCCTCACGTTCCTCTACCTCGTCTACATTCTCGGCTGGGCGATCATCAATCCGAAGATCGCGCCCAAGCTGGCCCCCGATCAGTATCGCATCGCCGTGCCCGACTATTTGCGGGCGCTCGAGCGCGGCCGCTCGCGGACCGTGGTCCCCGGGCTGATTGCCGCCGCCTTCCGGCCGGCTCTCGCGCGTGTCGCCGGCTACCGCGTCATCGGGCGCGACCTGGCCGCGGTCTCGGTGCCGGTGCTCCTCACTGTCGCCACCTTCGGCGCTACGTGGTGGTACGTCGTGATCTACAACGCCCCGGAGGTGACGACGGCGGCCGTCTCGCCCGGGACGAAGGCCACGGCGGTCACGAGCGTCCCGGTCGTCTCGGCGCCGGCGGCGCCGACGGCCGCGGCCGCCCCGGCGGCGGAGGAGAGACCCCAGGAGCTCGGGTCCGCGAGCGACGAGCCGCCGCAGGAGCTGGGCGCGGCGGGGGAGTCAGAGAAGGCGACCGCGCCCGTGAAACCCGAGGGCGCGCCGGAGGAGATGACCTCGCTCCGCGATCCGAGCAAGGACACCGGGGCGGGGAAGATCCCGGAGCACTTCTACCCGTGGTTCTGGGGATTGGCGGCGTTCTCCGCGCTGCTGCTGCTCGCCTACTTCTGGCGCATGGACGGCGAGCAGCTGGAGATCCTCAAGGAGCTGATCGCCTCCGTGGTGCCGCTCGGCGTGCTCACCGTCATCGTGCTGGCGGTGATCCTCTTCGGCATCTGCACCGCGACGGAGTCGGCCGCCGTCGGCGCCCTCGGCGCCATGTACCTGGCGGTGATGGCGCGCTTCCAGAGACAGGTCTGGTGGTGGAGCCTCGTCGGATTCGTCATCGGCTTCGGGCTGGGCTGGTACGAGGGTGAGGACTGGGCGTCGCTGCTCGTGGCCGGCTCGATCGGCATGACCCTGGTGGGCACCGTCGTGCCGGGGCTCTGGTACCTCCGCACGTCGCCCGAGCTGCGGCAGAACCTCAAGGAGTCGACGTTCCTCACCGCGAAGACGACGGCGATGGTGTGCTGGCTCTTCGTCGGCTCGGCGCTCTTCTCCGCGGTGTTCGCGCTGCACGGCGGCCAGTCGCTCATCGAGCGCTGGGTGCTGTCGATGAACCTCTCACCGCTCGGCTTCCAGATCCTGGCGCAGCTGATCATCTTCCTGCTCGGCTGGCCGCTCGAGTGGACGGAGATCATCGTCATCTTCTGCCCGATCTTCATCCCGCTGCTCACCCACTTCCAGATCGACCCGATCCTGTTCGGGACGATGGTGGCGGTGAACCTCCAGGCGGCGTTCCTGTCGCCGCCGGTGGCGATGTCGGCGTTCTACCTGAAAGGCGTGGCCCCCAAGCACGTCACGCTCAACCAGATCTTCGCGGGCATGATGCCGTACATGATCATCGTGCTCATCTGCCTGGTCTTCATGTACATCTGGCCCGGTATGACCCTCTGGCTGCCGGAGTTCCTGTACGGCAAGTAGACACTCGGAGGGGGGTTCGCCCCCCTTCCGACGGTCGTCGCACGCCTGGGGCGTGCTCCTTCCTGCCTCCCCCAGATCAGAGGATTGCGCGGGCAAAGCCCGCGCTCGAACCAGCGCTGATCGCTGACCGTGTGCGCTCGCCGGCCATGACCGCGCGGACTTGCAAAGGGGGGGTGATTCCGGCGACCTTACCGGCGATGGATCCGACGAACCTGCGTGCGCTGTCGGCCACGGATGCTGCGCGGCTCATCCGCGAGGGCGCCATCGCCTCCGAGCAGTACGTCGCCGCCTGCCTGGCGCGCGTGCGCGAGACGGACGCGCGCATCGAGGCGTGGGCGTTCCTCGATCCCGACCACGCGCTGGGCCAGGCGCGCGCCGCCGACCAGTGGCGGCTGTCCGGACAGCCGATCGGTCCGCTCCATGGGGTGCCGATCGCCGTCAAGGACATCATCGACACGGCCGACATGCCGACCGAGAACGGCTCGCCGCTCCACGCGGGCCGCACACCGTCGCGCGATGCGGCCGTCGTCACACAGCTCCGCGCCGCCGGCGCCGTCATCATGGGCAAGACGGTCACCACCGAGTTCGCGTGCGGCGCCTCGGGCAAGACGCGCAATCCTCACGATCCCGCGTACTCGCCCGGCGGATCCTCGAGCGGCTCGGCCGCCGCCGTCGCCGCCGGGATGGTGCCGCTGGCCCTCGGCAGCCAGACGGGCGGCTCCACGGTCCGGCCCGCGTCCTACTGCGGCATCTACGGGCTGAAGCCGACGCGCGGGCTCGTCCCGCGCCGCGGCATGTCGCGCGTCTCGCAGACGCTGGACACCGTCGGTCTCTTCGCGCGCTCCATCGAGGACGTGGCGCTGCTGCTGGAGTCGTGCGTCGCCTACGATGAGGGCGAGTTCGAGTCGAGCCCCCGGGCGCACACGCCGTACGGCGCGACGACCGCCGAGGAGCCGCCGATCCCGCCGACCCTCGGATTCGTGAAAACGCCGCACTGGAATCGCGTGGACGCCGACGCGCAGGAGGCCTTCGCCGAGCTGGTCGAGCGCCTCGGCGACCGCGTGGAGGAGGTCGAGCTGGCCGGCGCCATCGAGCAGGCGTGGGACTGGCACGGCCTCATCATGGAGGCCGAGGTGGCGGTCAACCTGGCCCGCGAGTGGGACAAGGGCCGCGCGCGCCTCTCGGAGCGGCTGCGCGGGCGCATCGAGCGTGGCCGCGGCCACGCCGCCCCCGCGTACCTCGAGGCGCTCGCCCAGATCCCGCGTCTGAACGAGGGATTCGCCGAGCTGTTCGAGCAGCGCTACGACGCGCTGCTCACGCCCGCCGCCACCGGCGTGGCGCCCGCGGGGCTCGCGTCCACCGGCGATCCGGTCTTCTGCTCGCTGTGGACGCTGTGCGGCGTGCCCGCCCTGAGCGTGCCGCTCATGAGCGGCGCCAACGGCCTGCCGCTGGGGGTGCAGCTGGTCGGTCCGCGCCACGGCGACGGCCGGCTCTTGCGCACGGCACGCTGGCTGGTCGACACGCTCCGCCGGGCGTAGACTCTCCCCGTCGGAGTCTTCCCATAACCCGTCCTGCCGGGAAGGAGGATGGCCATGCCCATCTACGAGTACTTCTGCGAGGGGTGTAAGAAGGAAGTGACGCGCACGATGTCGATCAGCGAGCACGACAAGGGAAACGCGACGTGCCCCGAGTGCGGTGGCCGGTCGCTCCGGCCCCTCGTGGGCACGTTCTTCTCCCAGACATCGCGCAAATCCTGAGGGGAGGGTTCATGAAGCTCGAAGGCAAGCGGATCGCGATTCTCGCCGAGAACATGTATCAGGAGATGGAGCTCTGGGTGCCGTACTACCGTCTGCGCGAGGAGGGCGCGGACGTGAAGATCATCGGCGCCGGCAACGTCAAGTCCTACACGTCCAAGCACGGCTATCCCGTGAACGTCGACGCGCAGGCCGAGCAGGTGAGGGCCGTCGAGTTCGACGCGGTCATCGTGCCGGGCGGCTACGCGCCGGACATGATGCGCCGGCACGACGCGATGGTGAGCCTCGTGCGCGAGGCCACGCAGCAGGGCAAGGTCGTGGCCGCCATCTGCCACGCGGGCTGGATGCTCGTCTCGGCCGGCATCCTCAAGGGCCGCAAGGCGACGTCGTTCTTCTCGATCAAGGACGACCTCGTCGCGGCCGGCTGCGACTGGAAGGACGCGGAGGTCGTGGTGGACGGCAATCTCATCACCTCGCGGAACCCGAACGATCTGCCGGCCTTCTGCCGCGAGATCGTTCGCTCGCTCAGCAAGGTTTAACCTGGGGGGTCCCGAAATGGCCCCCCCAACCCCCCAATGTTCGGAGCGCCCCGGGACACCCGGGGCGCTCCTCGATTGCCCACCTGCCAGCCGAGCCACGCGATCGCCAGCACCAGCGCCACGATCACCGCGATCGCCGAGATGCGCGAGAGCTGCGACAGCACCGCGAGCGTCGTGCTCGAGAGTCCCGCGAAGACCAGCCCGACCACCGGCAGCACGGGCGCGCCACAGCCGACGACGCTGCACGGCCCCGTCGACAACCCGAGCACGCTGACGCAGGCGCCGACCGCGCCGCCCGCGCGCCCCGCGCCGGTCTGCCAGCCGCTCGCCACCGCGCCACGGCGCTCGAGCCAGAGGGCGACATAGACGCCGATCAGCAGCGCGGTGAGCACGAACCGTGCGACGTCCATGGTGTCCACGGCGAAGCCCCACTCGGGCGCGCCGTAGGGGCCATCGGCCGAGAACCAGAAGAGCGCGACACGTGAGAGGAAATCGAGCTTCTCCGACCACGGCTTGCCCGACGCGAGGTAGGCGGGCAAGCTCTTGAGCCACGGATTGAACGTGAAGAACGTCCACGGCGCGCGCGCGACGGAGAGCACGAGCGGCGGCAGGAGCACGTCGAGCGCCACGACGCCGGCGGCGACCAGCGCCACCGCGCGCCACCGGATGCGAATCGTGCGCCCAACGCCGCGCAGGGCGGCGCCGACGGCCGACGGGAACCCTCCGATCACGCCCTTCATTATAGTGGGCGACTTGACAGTGGTCAGACCAGCGTGTTACAGCGAGTGCACGTTGTAAGTGGTCGCGGCGAACCGGAGCGGGCTCTCACCAACGGAGGACACACATGGCGGAAGTGAATCGGCGTGACTTTCTGTCCGGCCTCGGCGTGACCGTCGGGACGGCGCTCACCGCGCTGCCCGGTGTGCTGCCGTCGGTCGGCGTCGCGCACGCGCAGGACAAGCCGAAGGGCAACATTCCGGACACCCCCTTCAAGATCGGCCACATGACGTTCTTCACGGGGGCGGCCGCGGTGCTGGGCGAGCCGATGTACAAGGGCCAGCTGCTCGCCGCGGAGGAGATCAACGCGCAGGGCGGCCTGCTCGGCAAGCGAAAGATCGAGATCCTCAAGGCCGACGAGAATGCCGGAACCGACGCGAACGTCAAGGAGCTCCGCCGGCTGAAGCTCTCGGAGAAGATCGACTTCTTCTGCGGCATCACGTCGTCGGGCAACACGCCGGCGCTCGGCCCGGTGGCCGAGGAGCTGAAGGTCCTCACGATCTTCGTCGACGGCTGTACCGACTTCCTCTTCGACAAGGCGGTGCCGAACCCGCACTACATCTTCCGCATCACCAACATGCAGTCGGCGGACGGCGTGACGGGCGCGGTGGCCGCGGCCATGACGTGGCCAAGGACCAAGCGCATCGCCCATATCCATCCCGACTACTCGTATGGCCGCAACGCGTTCGACCACTTCCGCATCGTCATGAAGAAGATGGTGCCCGGCGCCGAGACCGTGTCGGAGGCGTGGCCGAAGCTCGGGACCACGGACTTCTCGTCGCACATCACCAAGACGATTGCGGCGAAGCCGGATCTCCTGGCGATCTCGGTGTGGGGCGGCGATTACGTCGCCTTCTACAAGCAGGCGCTGCGCTACGGCATGTTCGACAAGATGCACGTGGCCAGCATGATCGCCTTCGGCGTGGCGCCGCACGCGATCGGCAAGGACCACCCCGAGGGCATCATCGCCGGCGTGCACAGCAACTACCACTTCACGTACCCCGGCGGCGACAAGTGGCCCTACAACAAGACGTTCGTCGAGAAGTACCACAAGCGCTTCAACGAGTATCCGAACTTCCAGGCCGAGGGCGGCTACACGGCGACGTACATGCTCAAGACCGCCATCGACAAGGCCAACCATCTGGCGGGTGGCTGGCCCGAGGACGATGCGATCATCTCGGTCCTCGAGGGGCTGATGATGGCCGCGCCCGCCGGCTACGTGTACATCCGTCCTGACAACCACCAGGGCTACAAGGACGCGATCACCGGCTTCAGCAAGAACGTGGCCGAGTATCCGTTCCCGATCCTGGATCCGAACCGCATCATCACGATCCCGATCCGCAACATCACGGCGCCGCCCGGCTGGCCGAAGGGCGAGCCGACGTCGACGTACACCTGGATCGACAAGACCTGGCCGCAGGTGGCCATGGCGGCCGAGCCGGCGAAGGCGCCGGGCGCCGCCAGGCCGGCCACGCCGGCTCCGGCCAAGAAGCAGTAGGCGGCACGACTCGCGGCGGGCGGCCCCGCGGCCGCCCGCCCGTCGCCGCTCGCCCCGCATCGTGAAGGTCCTGCGCGCCCCGATCATCCTCGCCGTCGTCGCCCTCCTGTGCGTCGTCGCGGCGGAGGCCGGCCACGAGATCACGTTCTATCCGTCGTACTACCCGCACGAGATCACCGTGCGCTTCACGGAGCCGGGGCGGGCGGCCGCCCTGCTGCGGCAGAAGAAGATCCACGCGTACGCCGACGGCGACCCGTTCGCCGGCGGGGCCGCGCCTGCGCACGTGCGCTGGGCGGAGTCGCTGGACGGCTTCGTCGTGCTGAGCTTCCCCCGCCCGGCGGGCGCGTTCGCCGAGGCCGAGGCGCGCTGCGCGGCCGGCGCCGCGTTCCTGCGCGCCCTCGGCGCGCGGGCGCCGTTCGTCGTTCACCCGTATCCCGTGACGCCCTACCACGAGGACTACGTGCTGCACTACGACCTGGTCCAGCGCGCGCGGGATCGTGCGCCCGGGCGGGCGCCACGCGTGCGCGCAGGGGGTGCCTTGGGGCAGGCGGTGGCGGCGGCCGGCCTCGCCGGCGGGGCGGACGCCGACGCGACTCTGCAGTGGGTGCCCCTGGCGGCGTTGCTTGCGGAGGTGGAGACGCGGCTGCTCGGCTGGACGGGGCCCCCGTGGCTCAAGGAAGGCTGGTTCCACGCGTGGCTGCTGCGGTCGTCCTCGTGGCCGCTGCAGCCCGCGCCGACCGGGCAGGCCGCGGACGCCTTCCGCCGACGCACCGAGGGCGCCTGGCAGACACCGGCCGAGCGCGCCAACCTGGAGCGGCAGCTCGTCGCCGAAGCGGGCGCCGGCTGCGAGCGGATCGTGCTCGGCTACACGGTGCGGCGCGAGCCGATCAACGACGACTACGCCGAGGGTGTGCAGAATGTCGCGGCGGATTCGCACGCGGGCCTTGCGTCCGAGATCTTCATCCGCACGGCGAAGCTGAAGGACTTTCCCTGGAACGGCTGGTTGCACCTCGCCGTTGCCGGCGGCGTGCACGCGGGGGACGGGGCGTGGAACCCCGTCGCCGGCTTCACGGGACCGGCGGGGCGACTCGTGTGGGCTGCCGTCGGCGATCCCGCGCTGCTCCTCGACCCCGACAGCGGGCGGTTCGTGCCCAACCGCGCGCGGCCGAGCGCGCTGACGCCCGTCACGGAAGCGCCCCCCGACGCGCTGGCGCCCGGCACGCTGCGCCCACTCGGCGTCCCGGCGCCGGCGGGGAGCAAGGTCCTCTACCGCGTGCTGCTCTCCAACACGCACGATGGCCAGCGCATGACCGTCGCCGACGCCATCTACCCGTATGCATTCGCCGCGCGGTGGAGCGTGGAGAGCGGCGGCGGGCGGAAGTACGAGGCCGCCATCGAGCGCGCGACGGCGCTGGCCCGGCGCTCCGTCGTCGCCGTCCGCGTGCTCGGCGTCCGCAAGGAGGTCAAGGAGCTCGGCGACATGCAGCTGATGTACGACGTGCCGGAGATCGAGGTGTATCTCAAGCCGGGCGTCGACGCGCGCGCCGCCGCGGCGATCGCGCCGCCGTGGAGTCCCGTGCCGTGGCAGGTCGTCGCGCTGATGGAGGAGGCGGTCGCGCGCGGTCTGGGCGCCTTCTCTTCCCGGGAGGCCAGCCGCCGCGGCGTGCCCTGGCTGGACGTCGTGAGCGGTCGCGGCCCGCTCCGCAGGCTGGCCGCCGAGCTCGAGGGCCTCCCCTTCGTACCCGAACCGCTGCGCGGCTTCGTCACGCCCGAGCAGGCCCGGCAGCGGTGGGTGGCGCTGCGCGAGTTCGCCCGCGTGCGGGGCCACTACATGCCGACGGCGGGGCCGTACGTGCTCGGCAAGGTGACCCCGGAGCAGATCACGCTGCCCGTGTTCCGCGACTTCACCTATCCGCTGGGCGTCGGTTCCTTCGACCAGTATCCGATCCCGCTGCGCGCCTACGTCGTGAAAGTCGAGCGCCGGGGCGCTCGGCTCGAGATCCAGGCCGACGTGGAAAACATCGAGAAATTCGAGCGCTCGTATAAGATCGTGCGCGAGCCGTTCCGGCCGCAGCCGGCCAGCGAGAAGTTCCGCGAGCCGCTCACCGTGCACTTCACCGTGCTGGGGCCCAACGACGAGGTCGCGGTGGCGGGCGCCTCGCGTGACGTGCAGAACGGGCGGCTGGTGGTGGACCTGACGGGCCGGCTCAAGCCCGGCGCGTACCGCGTGCTGCTGGCGCTGGCGCTCAACGGCAACCTCGTGAACCCGGAGGTGAAGGTGGTGCCGTACTAGTGGACATCGCCCTCATCCACGTCTTCAACGCGCTCCTCTACGCCTCGGTGCTCTTCCTGATCGCGGGCGGGCTCAGCCTCATTTACGGCGTCATGCGCATCGTGAACCTCGCGCACGGCAACCTCTACGCCTTCGGAGCGTACGTCAGCGCGTGGATCATCGGCTATCTCAGCACCTCCGTGGCCGTCGGCGAGGCCGGGAGCGGCGCGCCGACCTGGGTGCTGCTGGCCCTCCTGCCCGCCGGCGCGCTGGCCGCGGCCGCCGCGGGCGCGCTGCTCGAGCCCACGCTGCTGCGGCCCTTCTACAAGCGCGCGGAGGAATACCAGCTGCTCGTGACCTTCGGCCTGCTGATGATCATCGACGACGTGATCCGCTTCCTGTGGGGGCCGTACCCGCTCTCGGCCAGCGTCGTCTTCGAGAACTTCGGCTCGGTCACCGTCGGCGACACGCTCTATCCGACCTACAACTTCCTCGTCATCGGCGTGGGCGCGCTGGCCGCGGTCTTCCTCTGGGCCTTCATCTACCGCACGCGGTTCGGCGTCGTGCTGCGGGCGACCTCGCAGGACATGCGCATGTCGGCGGCGCTCGGCGTCAACGTCAACCGCGTCTACGTGCAGGCCTTCACCCTCGGCTGCTTCATGGCCGGCCTGGGCGGCGCCATCATCGTGCCGAGCCAGTCGGCCGTGCTCGGGATGGGCGTGGACGCGCTGATCCTGTCCTTCATCGTCGTCGTCATCGGCGGTCTCGGCAGCCTCGAGGGCGCGCTGCTCGGCGCGCTGATCGTCGGCGTCGTGCGCGAGGCGGGCATCACCTGGTTTCCCGAGGTGGAGCTGGCGGTGCTCTATCTGATGGCGGCGGCCGTCCTGCTCGTGCGGCCGGCCGGACTGTTCGGGCGCGCATGAGCACTGTGACCACGGTCGTCATCCCGGCCCGCTCGCCGATACGGCGGCTGTGGTACGCGGCGCCGGTTCTGGCGGTACTGCTGGTCCTGCCGTGGGTGGCCGAGCAGTACCAGACGATCCTGCTCGCCTACGGCCTGGTGATGGCGATCGCGGCCATCGGGTTCAACCTGCTGCTGGGCTACACCGGGCTGCTCTCGTTCGGACACTCCGCGTACTTCGGCGTCGGCGCCTACGCGGTCGCGCTGATGGTGAAGTACCTCGGCGTCGTCTCCATGGAGCTGCACCTGCTCGGCGCCATCGCGGCCTCCGTGCTCGTCACCGCGATCTTCGGGATCGCCTGCGTGCGCTACACGCGCATCTTCTTCAGCATCCTCACCATGGCGCTGTCGCAGGTGCTGTGGAGCCTGGCCTTCAAGTTCTTCTGGGTGACCGGCGGCACCGACGGCCTGCGCGTGCCGACGCCGACCCTGCTCGGCGTGGTGACGGGCAAGGGCGACAAGACCGCGTTCCTGGTCCACCAGTACTACTACTATGTGCTCGGCGTCTTCCTCGTCTGCGTAGCCATCATGTGGGTGATCGTGAACTCGCCGTTCGGCCGCGCGCTGCAGGCCATCCGCGACAACGAGACGCGCGCGCAGTTCGTCGGCATCCCGATCTGGCGCTATCGCTGGGTGGCCTTCATGCTCTCCGGCGTGTTCACCGGCGTCGCCGGCGCGCTGTGGGTGCCGCTCAACGGCCTCACCACGCCCGACATCCTGCACTGGACCTTCTCCGGCAAGATCGTCTTCATGGCCGTGCTGGGTGGGTTCCGCACCTTCGTCGGCCCGATCGTCGGCGCCGTCGTCTACAACTATCTCGAGAGCTACGCCGTCGGCTACACGGTGTACTGGCAGCTTTTCCTCGGCGTCATTCTCGTGGTGCTCGTGCTCTCGCTGCCCACCGGCATCGTCGGCACGGCCGAGCGGCTGATGGCGCGGCGGAGGGGGCCCCGATGAGACATCCTGTGTCGAGCCCGAGGCGCGCCACGGCTGCGCCGGGGCGCGTCCGAGCGCTGGCCGGGGGAGTCCGAGGGGGGCGTAGCCCCCTTCGCTTGAAGAGGCTGGGGGGCCATATCGGGGCCCCCCACGACGATCGATGACACATCCTGTGTCAAGCCCGAGGCGCGCCACGGCTGCGCCGGGGCGCGTCCGAGCGATGGGGGGTGTGGGGGGCCATATCGGGGCCCCCCACGACGATCGATGAGCGTGCTGCTCGAGACGAAGGCCGTGGTGAAGCAGTTCGGCGAGTTTCGCGCGGTGGACCGCGTCGACTTCCGCGTGCAGGAGGGCGAGGTGCTCGCCCTCATCGGCTCCAACGGCGCGGGCAAGACGACGCTCGTCAACCTGATCAGCGGGCTGCTGACGGCCGACGAGGGCCACATCCTCTTCCGCGGCCACGACGTCACGAAGCAGCCGGTCAAGGAGCGGATCCGCGCGGGGATCGCGCGATCGTTCCAGCTCGTCAACCTCTTCGACCAGCTCAGCGCGCTCGACAACGTGGCGCTCGCCATCTTCTCGCGCCAGGGCAAGACGCGGCGGCTGCTGTCGCTGGCCGATGCGGATCGGCCCGTGTGGCAGGAGGCGACGGACGTGCTCGCGCTCTTCCGGCTCGACGCCCACGCGCGCACCCTGGCGGGCGGCCTCTCGCAGGGCGAGCGCAAGCTGCTCGACGTCGCCATCGCCTACGCGCTGAAGCCCAAGCTGCTCTTCCTCGACGAGCCGACGAGCGGCGTCGGCACGCGCGAGAAAGCGCCCATCATGGACACGATCGTGTCCGTGGTGAGATCGGAGGGCATCTCGGCCGCCATCATCGAGCACGACATGGACGTCGTGTTCTCGTATTCGGATCGGATCGTGGCCATGCACCAGGGCACGATTCTGGCCGACGGCACGCCCGACCAGATCCGCCGCGACGAGAAGGTGCTGACCACGCTGATCGGCACTCCGGAGCCGCCCCGGCCCTCCCAGGGGGGAGGATAATGAGAGCGCCCGCACCGATGCTCGAGCTGGAGCGGATCGAGACCTATCGCGGCCCCGCGCAGATCCTCCGCTCGATCTCGCTGACCGTCGGCGCCGGCGAGGCGGTCTGTCTCGTGGGTCGCAACGGCGCCGGCAAGACGACCACCATCGATACGATCATGGGGCTCCTGCCATCGCGCAGCGGCGTCGTTCGCTTCAAGGGCCAGGAGGTCACGCGGTGGCCGGCGCACGAGCGGGCGCGCATGGGCATCGGCTACGCGCCCGAGGATTGCGGCATCTTTCCCGATCTCACCGTCGAGGAGAACTTCCAGATCACCGCCTGGCTCGGCAAGGAGACCCCGACCGCCGCGCCCGACGGGACGATCTTCGCCATCTTCCCCGAGATCAAGGAGTTCCTCACCCGGCGAGGCCTGCACCTCTCCGGCGGCCAGAAGAAGATGCTCGCGATCACGCGCGCGCTGACCCTGAAGCCCTCCGTGCTCCTGCTCGACGAGCCGTTCGAGGGGCTGGCGCCGGTCATCGTCACGCGCTTCATCGAGGCGGTGCGCGCCATCAAGGCCCTCGGCGTCTCCGTGCTCATCGCCGAATCCCACGTGCAGAACGCCGGCCGCATCGCCGACCGGCTCTACGCCATCGACCGCG
>QHRU01000064.1 GCA_003220225.1 Candidatus Rokuibacteriota bacterium | reverse complement strand
GTAGTTGTAATGCCAGACGGGAACGATCACCGCGTCGTCCACGATCACCTGCTCCGCGCGGCGGTAGAGCTCCACGCGGCGCTGCGGGTCGGGCGACGTACGCGCGGTGGCCAGCAGCTCGTCCACGACCGGGTTGTGGTAGCGCGCGTAGTTGTGCGGGCTCTTCGAGTGGAACAGCTTGGTCAGGAAGTTGTCCGGGTCGGGGACGTCGGCGAACCACGCGTAGAGGAAGACGGGCAGCCGGCCCTCGGTCAGCGCCCTGGAGAATGCGGGCCAGTCCGTGAGGTACTTGAACTCGGCCTGGATGCCGACGGCGGCCAGCGAGCGGCGGATCAGCTCGTGCTCGCGCTGGATCGCGTCGTTGGTCACGCTGGACCAGATCTCGATCTTCGGCAGCCCGCGGCCGCCCGGATAGCCGGCCTCTGTGAGCGACGCGCGCGCGCGGCGTGGGTCGTAGCCGGGCGCGGCCAGCGCGGGATTGAAGCCGAGCGTGCCCGGCGGGACCACCCCGCGCGCCGCCGTGTGCCTGCCGAGGTGGATCTCCTCGATGATCGCCTCGCGATCGATGGCGGCGAGGATCGCCTGGCGAACGCGGCGGTCGTCGAGCGGCTTGATCCGAGTGTTGAAGCCGTAGAACCGCACGCTGAACTGCGGACGCCGTACGTAGACGTGACGGCCGCCCATCACGGCCCGGCGGTAGTCGCGCGTCGGTGGCGACGTGTCCTCGAGCTCGCCCTTCTGGAATTCCTCGTACACGTGGTCGAGCTGGCCGCCCGGGAAGATCCGGTAGACGAGACGCGAGAGCCGCGGCGGACCGTCGAAGTAGGCGGGGTTCGCCGTCAGGACGATCTCTCGCCCGCGCTGCCAGCGCTCGAAGCGGAACGCGCCGGTGCCGATGGGCCGGAGGCCGAAGGCCACCGGGTCGCGCTCGGCGACGTCACGCGGCACGATCTTGGCCTGGCCGACGGCGAGCACGGTGACGAACGGGAACGGCGCCTCGGTGAGCGAGATCTGCACGGTGTAACGGTCGAGCGCCTCGAGGCCGACCACGCCGGGCGCCTGCCCGCTGCGGAACTCGGCGGCGCCGCGGATGTTGCCGAAGAGGTCGGTCGTCCCCGATTTCAGGCGCGGGTCGAGCAAGCGCGTCAGCGAGTACACGACGTCGTCGGCCGTGACCTCGCGGCCGTGGTGGAAGTGAACACCCTTGCGCAGGGTGAACGTCCACGTGAGCCCGTCGCGCGAGGCGCGCCAGAACTGGGCGAGCGACGGAGTGATGGCCAGCGTCTGATCGAACGACACGAGACCGTCGAAGATCTGCTGCGCGACCGACCGGCCGTAGATGTCGTTGATGAGCGCGGGATCGAGCGTGGCGGGATCGTTGCCGATCGGCCGCCGGTAGACGCGCTCCTCGGCGAGCGCCTGACCGGCGGCCGTGAGCAGACAGACGAGTGCGAGGAACGCGACGCGCGCGCCCCTCGCCCCCGACGTCAGTGCATGCCAGAGACGGATTAGTCGCCGCCGCCGCCATCCGCGTTGCCTACCGCGACGAACAGCTGAGTGGACCCCGACGTCCCGGACTCGATGACCGGCGCGACCAGCAGGAGCGATACGAGGGCGAGCGTGATGGCGATGAGCTTCGTCATGGATGTGTCCCCCTTGCGGCGGTTGGTCGCTCCCACCATGGGAGCGCCGCTCCGCCTTAGGGGACAAAGCATAGGCAAATGCACCGCCAAACGGGGACGTTCGAGAGGGCGAAGCGAAGTCCGCGAATTCTCGATGGTGCGCGGCGGCGTTCGCCGCCGCTGCTGGCCCGTGACTGGGCATACGACGCTGGCGGGCTGGCCCGTTACTGGGCGCCCGGCACCTCGGGCTCGCTGCCGGCGAGCTTCCAGCGGGAGAGCTTCATCTTGAGCGAGTTGCGATGCAGCCCGAGCACCCGCGCCGCCTCGCTGACGTTGCCACCCACCTCTTCCAGCACGCGCTGGACGATGATCCGCTCGAAGCGGTCGCTCGCCTGGTTGAGGTCCATACGCAACGACTCCGGCGCCTGCCCGGGGCCGGACCGCCCCGGCGCGACCGTGAGATCGAGGGGCAGGTCCGCGGGGCCGATGAACAGCCCTTCGACGAGCACCATCGTCCGCTCGACGATGTTCTGCAGCTCGCGCACGTTGCCGGGCCACGCGTAGGACGCGAGGAGCGTGAGCGCCTCCGGGGTGAAGCCCTGGATGTGCTTGTTGAGCTCGTGGTTGTAGCGGCGCACGAAGTGATCCACGAGCCGTGGCAGGTCCTCGATCCGGGCGCGCAGCGGCGGCACCGCGATCGGCACGACGTTGAGGCGGTAGTAGAGGTCCTCCCGGAACGTGCCGGCGGCCACCGTGCGCTTGAGGTCCGTGTTGGTGGCCGCCACGATGCGCACGTCGATCTTGATCGAGCGCGTGCCGCCCACGCGCTCGATCTCGCGCTCCTGGATCACGCGCAGGAGCTTGGCCTGCACCTCCGAGCGCAGCAGACCGATCTCGTCGAGGAACAGGGTGCCGCCCTGCGCCAGCTCGAAGCGGCCGAGCTTGCGCTGGTGCGCGCCCGTGAACGCGCCCTTCTCGTGACCGAACAGCTCGGACTCGACGAGCGCCTCGGGCATCGCCGCCGGATTCACCGGCACGAACGGCTTGTCGTGACGCGGGCCGCGGTGATGGATGGCGCGCGCGATCAGCTCCTTGCCGGTGCCGCTCTCGCCGGTGATCAGCACGGTGGTGGTGGTGCGCGCCACCTGGGTGACGAGCCGCGCGAGCTTCTGCATCTCGGGGTGCTCGCCGATGATCTCGTCGCGGTCGTGGCGCCGCGCCAGCTCGCCGCGCAGGAAGGTCACCTCGCGCTCGAGAGAGCGCTTCTCCACCGCGCGCCGCACCAGCGCCAGAAGCTCCTCGTCCTCGAACGGCTTGGTGACGTAGTCGAAAGCGCCGAGCTTCATGGCGGCGACGGCCGTGCGCACCGTCTTCACCGCGGTGACGAGAATCACCTCCAGGCTGTCGTCCAGCGCCTTGAGGCGCTCGAGCACCTCGATGCCGTCCATCTCGGGCAGGCGGATGTCGAGCAGGACCACGTCGACGTGGTGGGCCCGGACGATCTCCAGCGCCCGCGCGCCGTCGGGCGCGTCGAGGACGTCGTAGTCCTGGTCGAGCACCAGGCGGAAGGACTCCCGAACGCTCTCCTCGTCGTCCACCACGAGGGCCACGGGCCGGAGCACGTCATCGGCGCTCATGCGCCCGAGCACTCTATCAGAGATCGTCCGCGGCGGGGAACTCGGGCCCGCCCGCCATCGGTGGCCGACCGCCGGCAGGGCGCTCGCCGTATTGGATCCAGGACATTGACGGCGCGGGGCGTGGCCCGAACAATCCCGGCATGCTCGCGCACGTGCTCTCGGCGGCGCTGCTCGGTGTGGAAGCCGTGCTCGTCCGCGTGGAGGTCGACGTGACGGGCGGCCTGCCGTTGTTCGCGACGGTGGGCTTGCCGGACTCCGCGGTGCGCGAGAGCCGCGAGCGCGTGCGCACGGCCATCCGCAACGCGGGCTTCGCCTTCCCCAACGAGCGCATCACGGTGAATCTCGCGCCGGCCGACCTCCGCAAGGAGGGCGCGGCGTTCGACCTGCCGATCGCGCTCGGGATCCTGACCGCGATCGGCTCCGTGCGCCGCGACGGTCTCGGCGTCTTCGCGGTCGTCGGCGAGCTGGCGCTCGACGGCCAGATCCAGCCGGTGCGCGGCGCGCTCGCGGTCGGTCTCGCGTGCCGCAGCGGCGGTATCGCGACGCTGCTCGTCCCGCTCGACAATGCGGCCGAGGCGCATGCCGTGGACGGCGTGCGTGTGCTGGCCGCGGGCACGCTGCGCGACGCGGTGGCGCTGCTCAACGGTGAGACGCCCGCGGTGGCCCCGCCGGCCCCGGAGATCGAACGCGTCGTCGACGACACCGATCTCGCTGACGTGCGCGGCCAGGCGCACGCCAAGCGCGCGCTGGAGATCGCCGCGGCCGGCGGCCACAACGTGCTGCTGGTGGGACCGCCCGGGACCGGCAAGACGATGCTCGCCCGGCGCCTCGCCGCGGTGCTGCCGCCGCTCTCGCGCGACGAGATCCTCGAGGTGTCGTCGATCTGGTCGGTGGCCGGACTCCTGCGGCGCCGCGGCGCGCTCGTCGACACGCGCCCGTTCCGCGCGCCCCATCACACCGTCTCGGTCGCCGGCCTGATCGGCGGCGGCAGCCCGCCGCGGCCGGGCGAGGTGACGCTCGCCCACCGCGGGGTGCTGTTCCTGGACGAGCTGCCGGAGTTCCAGCAGCACGTGCTCGAGTCGCTGCGCCAGCCGCTCGAGGACGGCCGCGTCGCCATCGCGCGCGCCAGCGGCATCGCGGATTTCCCCTCGCGCTTCCAGCTCGTCGCCGCGGCCAACCCCTGTCGCCGCGGCTGTCCGGCGCTCGATCGGTGCCTGTGCACACCCGCCGAGCGCGACCGATACCTGGGACGGCTGTCGGGTCCGCTGCTCGACCGCATCGACCTGCACGTGGAGCTGCCGGCGCTGGAGGGCGAGGAGTACGCCGGCGCGCCCGCCGGCGACGACTCGGCCACCGTCCGCGCGCGGGTGACACACGCGCGCGAATCTCAGCGAAAACGCGGCGCCTCCGCCGGCGCGCGTCTGAACGCGGAGATCGCCGGCCGGCTCCTGCGCCGGCTGTGTCCGATCCCGGCCGACGCGCAGCGACTGCTCGCCGCCGCGATGACACGCCTGGGGCTCTCCGCACGCGGCCACGACCGCATCGTCCGTGTCGCGCGGACGATCGCCGACCTCGCCGGCGCCGAGGCCATCGCCTCCGAGCACTGCGCGGAGGCGCTGCAGTACCGGGGCCTCGACCGGCGCTGGCGGGCTTGATCGGCTCGTCGTCGCCGGCTCGCACGCCATCCGGCCGACCCGATGGCGTGCAGTTTACTTCCGTCGAGACTATGCTCGCGACGAGGTACGATACCCTGATGAAAGACGGCCTTCCGGCGGCTCGCGCACCGATACCACCCGGACGTGGCCAGGGACGCGCGTCGCGCACGCCGGTTCCCGGAGATGCTCGAGGCGTACGAAGCGTCGTCGGATCCGGAAAAGCGCCGGCAATACGACCGCGTCTATCGCGCTCGGAGGCCGGCACCCCGACCGCGGGGGGCCGGGGTTCGGCGCCTCGAACGAGAAAGGCGAGCCGGGACCAGCTCGCGCCGCTTCGGACTCGCGATCGATATTCTGGGCCTCAGGCTCGGGCTCGCGGTGGACGCCGAGCGTCTGGGGCCTTCGGGCAAGCAGCACCGTCCGCCCTCGACCGGCCGGCGCACCGGTCCTGACCGGAGCGAGCGATGAAAGAGCTGGATGCCAACCTGATCATCGCCAACGCCCCTGACCCCGTCTTCGTGTCCGACCTGCGGGGCAAGATCCTGCTCGCGAACGAGGCGGTCTCTGAGCTCCTGGGATTCCGCGAGGACGAGGTTCTGGAGCAGTCGCTCTCACGCTTCGTCAGCCTGGACGAGGCGCGCGAACTGATGGTCGCCCTTCGCGAGGTCGTCGAGCGCGGCGTCACCCGCAACGTCCGCCTCAATCCCCACAGCGCCTCCGGCGCGGTGATCCCCACCACCCTCAACGCTTCCGCTCTGCGGGGCCCGGCGGGTGAAGTGATCGGCGTCATCGGCATCCTGCGCGACATGCGTGAGCTCGACAAGGCCCGCGCCTACGCCGAAAGCCTGATCAAGAACGCCCCTGACCCCGTCTTCGTCTCCGACCTGCAGGGCAAAATCCTCCAGGCCAACGATGCCGTCTCCGAGCTGCTCGGATTCCGCAAGGACGAGGTCCTGGAGCAATCGCTGTCGCGCCTCGTCAGCCTGGCCGAAGCGCACGAACTGATGGTCGCCCTGCGCGAGGTCGTCGACCGCGGCGTCACTCGCAACGTCCGCCTCAATCCCCGCAGCGCCTCCGGCGAGGTGATCCCCACCACTCTCAACGCCTCCGCCCTCCGGGGACCCCAGGGCGAGGTCATCGGCGTCATCGGCATCCTGCGCGACATGCGCGAGCTCGACAAAGCGCGCGCCTACGCCGAGAGCCTGATCAAGAACGCGCCCGATCCCGTCTTCGTCTCCGACCTGCAGGGCAAGATCCTCCAGGCCAACGACGCGGTCTACACGCTCCTGGGATTTCGGACGGCCGAGGTCGTCGAGCAGTCGCTGTCGCGCTTCATCAGCGTCGATGAAGCGCGGGAATTCATGGCCGCGCTCCGCGAGGTCGTGGCCCGCGGCGTCACCCGCAATGCGCGGCTGAACCCGCGGAGCGCGTCCGGGGAAATCATCCCCACGACGCTGAACGCATCGGCGCTGCGCGACGTCGACGGGACCGTGATCGGCGCCATCGGCGTCCTGCGCGACATGCGTGCCTACGAGATCGTCGTCCGCGACCTCGAGGAGTCGCGGCGGAAGCTGGACGAGGCCAACCGCGCCAAGGACGAGTTTCTGGCGACGCTGTCGCACGAGCTCCGCACGCCGCTCAACGCCATCCTGGGATGGGTGGGCCTTCTGCGCTCGGGGACGCTCGACGCCGCCAGCGCCAGCCGGGGTCCCGAGGTCATCGAGCGCAACAGCCGTCTCCTGGCTCAGTTGATCGAAGACCTCCTCGACGTGTCCCGCATCGTCACGGGGAAGCTCCGCCTGGAGGCCCGATCGGTCGATCTGGTCTCCGTCATCGTGGCGGCGATGGAGGCGGTTCAGACAGCCGCCGAGGCAAAAGGAATCCGGCTGGAGACGAGCCTGGATGCGGCCCTCGGCCCCATCTCTGCCGATCCCAATCGTCTTCAGCAGGTGGTCTGGAACCTCCTCACCAACGCGATCAAGTTCACGGCGACGGGCGGGCGCGTCGATATCCGACTGGAGCGCGCCGGCTCGACCGCGCGGATCACGGTCAGCGATACCGGCCAGGGCATTCGACCGGAGCTCCTCCCGTTCGTGTTCGATCGCTTCCGGCAAGGCGAGACGTCGATCGGGCGCCGATACGGCGGCCTCGGGCTCGGCCTCGCGATCGTGCGCCACATCGTCGAGCTCCACGGCGGTGTCGTGCGGGCCGAAAGCGCGGGGGAGAGTCGCGGGGCGATCTTCATGGTCGACCTGCCGGTCGCCCCGACCGTGAGCGGCGAGGTCGCGCCGGTGCCGGCGCGCCACCGAGACGATAGCGAGGCCGTCGTTCGGCCGGTCAGCCTGCGGGGCGTCCGCGTCCTCGTCGTCGATGACGAGGCCGACGCGCGCGAGCTGATGCGCATGATCCTGCGTTCCTCAGGCGCCGACGTGATGGCGGCCGCCTGCGCGGAGGAGGCCCTCGAGCAGGTGGAACAATGGCATCCCGACATTCTGGTCAGCGACATCGGCCTTCCGGGTGACGACGGCTACGTACTCATTCAAAAACTCAGGCAGCGGCAGGGGGACTACGGGCGCTCGATGCCGGCCCTTGCCGTGACTGCCTACGCGCGGGCCGAAGACCGAACGCGAGCCCTCTCGGCAGGGTTCCAGTTGCACGTGGCCAAACCGCTCGAGCCGGCCGATTTCGTCGCCGCCATCGCCAGGCTCGTGAGCAAGGACCGAGGGGCCGCGGCCTAGGCGTCGCGACCCAGGCTTCACCGCGGGGCGACGCCGCAATCGGCGTCGCGTCGTGGCACAATACGCGGCAGTCTCCGCTCCCGGGGGTCCGGCCATGGCACAGCCCGTCGTCGTCGTCACCGATGTGCAGGAGCGCCTGTTCGGCGCGATGGATGCCGAGCGGCGTGACGAGATGGTCCGCAATCTGAAGATCCTGCTCGCGACCGCGCGGCGCCTCGCCGCTCCCGTCGTCGTCACCGAGCAGTACCCCAAGGGATTGGGCCGCACGCTGCCCGAGCTCCGCGTGCTCCTGGACGACGCGCCCGCCCTCGAGAAGACCGCGTTCTCCGCGTGCGGCGCCGCCGGCTTCGCCGAGCGGCTTCGCGAGCTCGACGCGGCGCCGGTGATCCTCACCGGCGTGGAGGCGCACGTGTGCGTGCTGCTCACGGCGCTGGACCTGCTCGGCCGCGGTGTCCGCGTCTCGATCGTGGCCGACGCGGTCTGCTCGCGGCGCGCGGCGAGCATGGATCTCGGCCTGGCGCAGGCGCGTCAGGCGGGCGCCGTGATCACCTCGACGGAGACCGTCGTCTTCCAGCTCCTCGGCAGCTCGGACACCGAAGCCTTCCGGGAGATCAGCAAGCTCCTGCGCTGAGCGAATTGTCGAGGAGCGCCACGCCTCCGCCGGGGCGCGACGAACGTTCGGTGGGTTTGGGGGGCCCTTCGAGGCCCCCCATTACTACGGCCGCCCGCGCGGCGGGATGTTCGTGTAGGTGACCGTGCCGTCGCGCGAGATCGTCTGGTAGATGCGCGTCTGCGGCGTGCTGATGCCCTCGATGCCATACAAGCGCAGCACCCTCACCACGTAGTCCTGCGTCTCGGGATACGGCGGGATGCCGCCGTAGGCGGTCACCGCCTTCTCGCCCGCGTTGTAGGCGGCGATCGCGAACGGCAGGTTGCCGGGGAAACGGTCGAGCAGGCCGCGCAGGTGACGGACGCCGCCGTCGATGTTCTCGCGCGGATCGAAGGAGTTGCGCACGCCGAGGACGGACGCCGTCGACGGCATCAGCTGCATGAGCCCCTGGGCGCCCTTGCGCGACACGGCGCGCGGATTGAACCCGGATTCCGCGCGGATCATGGCCGTGACGAGCCGCTCGGGAATGCCGTATCGGTTGGCCGCCTCGGTGATCTCGCGCGCGTACGGCTCGGGGTCTCCCTGCGGCAGCCGCAGCCAGCCGGCCTCGGTGCCGCTGGTGAAGCCCATCCGCTGATACCTGGGATCGGCGGGCGCGTTCGTGAAATGGGTGCTGCCGTCCGGCGCCTTGAACTTGTACATCTCGGCGCTGGCCGGGGCCGCCGCCACGATGGCGGCCGTGAGGGCAATCAGGCCAAGGGATCGAGTCACGTTGACCCAATCTTAGCCGAATCGCCCTGGCGCTGTCGCGGCCAAGCGAGAGCGGCGCTGAACGGCGGTGGTTCAGCGCCCGGCGAACACCCCGCCCCGGTCGACCGGGACGGGCTCGAGCGCCACCGTCAGGACGTCACCGATCGTGTCAGCCAGATGAACGGTCAGACTCTGTCTCACCACCACCGGAACGTCCTCGAGGAGGTTCTTCTCGTTGCGCCGCGGCAGCACCACGGTGCGGAGCCCGGCGCGGTGCGCGGCCAGGACCTTCTCCTTGATGCCGCCCACGGGCAGGACCCGGCCCGACAGGCTGATCTCGCCGGTCATCGCGAGGTCCGAGCGGACGGGTCGCCCGGTGAGGAGCGACACGAGCGCCGTGGCCATCGTGACGCCGGCCGAGGGTCCGTCCTTCGGAATCGCGCCCGCCGGCACGTGGACGTGCACGTCCGAGCGCTCCCAGAATTCCGGGTCGATCCCGAGCTCGCCCGCGTGCGAGCGCACCCACGACAGCGCCGCCTGCACGGACTCCTTCATGACGTCGCCGAGCTGCCCGGTCAGCGTCAGCGTGCGCGCCCCGCGCATCCGCGTGGCCTCGACGAACAGCACGTCGCCGCCCGCCGGCGTCCAGGCGAGGCCCGTGACGACACCCGGCACGCGCGTGCGCTGCTCGACCTCCTCGAGCTCGAAGCGCGGCACGCCGAGAAACGAGACGACGACGTCCGGGGTGACGCGCACGGGCTCGGCGTTGCCCTCCGCGCGCCGCCGCGCCACTTTCCGGCACAACGACGCGATCTCGCGCTCGAGGTTTCGCACGCCGGCCTCGCGCGTGTAGCCGCGCGCCAGCAGCCGCAGCGCCTCCGGCTCGAAGACGATGGCGGCGCCGGCGTCCAGGCCGTGCTCGCGCCCCTGCTTCGGCACCAGGTGCCGCTGCGCGATCGCGACCTTCTCCTCCTCCGTGTAGCCGGCGAGGTTGATGATCTCCATCCGGTCGCGCAGCGGGGCCGGCACCGTGTCCATCACGTTCGCGGTGGTGATGAAGAGCACCCGCGAGAGGTCGAACGGCACGTCGAGATAGTGGTCCCGGAACGTCGCGTTCTGCTCCGGGTCGAGCACCTCCAGCAGGGCCGACGCAGGATCGCCGCGGAAGTCCATGCCGAGCTTGTCGACCTCGTCGAGCATGAGCACGGGGTTCTTCGTGCCTGCGCGCCGCAGTCCCTGCACGATCTGGCCGGGCAGCGCGCCGATGTACGTGCGCCGGTGCCCGCGGATCTCCGCCTCGTCACGCATGCCGCCGAGCGAGATGCGGTGGAACTTGCGGCCGAGCGTCCGCGCGATCGACTTACCCAGCGACGTCTTGCCGACACCGGGCGGGCCCACGAAGCAGAGGATCGGGTCCTTGCCGCTCGGGCGGATCTTCTTCACCGCGAGGTACTCGAGGATGCGGTCCTTGACCTTCTCCAGCCCCTCGTGGTCCTCGTCGAGGATCACCCGCGCGGGCGCGATGTCGACGGCATCGGTCGTCTCCTGCTGCCAGGGCATGGCCACGAGCCAGTCGATGTACGTTCGGGCCACCGTGTACTCGGCGGCGGCCGGTGGCATCTTGGCGAGCCGGTCCAGCTCGCGCAGCGCCTCGGCCTTCGCCTCGTCCGACATGCCCGCCGCCTCGATCTTCGCGCGGAGCGCGTCGATCTCCTGCGTGCGCTCGTCGCCCTCGCCGAGCTCCTTCTGGATGGCCTTCATCTGCTCGCGCAGGTAGTAGTCGCGCTGCGTCCTGGTCATCTCCGACTGGATCTCGGACTGGATCTTGCTGCCGAGCTCGAGGACCTCCGCCTCCTTGCCGAGGGCGGCCGCGAGCTTCGTCAGCCGCTCGCGCACGTTCACCGTCTCGAGCAGCTCCTGCTTGAGCGCGCTGGGCAGGCTCGGGAACGAGGCGGCCACCATGTCGGCGATCGCGCCGGCGCCCTCCACGTTCGCGAGCACGCCGACCAGCTCGTCCGGCAGCGCCGGCGACAGCGAGACGACCTTCGAAAAGAGCGAGGTCACGCTGCGCACGAGCGCCTCCAGCTCGACGTCCTCGGCGGGCGCCCGCTCCTCGATGGCCTCGATCCGCGCCTTCAGATAGGGCTCGGTCTGGATGATCTCGAGGAGGCGGAAGCGTCCGACGCCCTGCGCGACGAGGCGCAGCGTGCCGTCGGGCTGCTTGAGCGCCTTGTGGATCACGGTCAGGGTGCCGATCGAGTGCAGCCCGTCCGCGCCCGGCGCGTCGTCGGCCGGGTCCTTCTGGGTCACGGCGCCGACGAGACGGCCGCCCTGCAGTGCCTCCTCGATCAGGCGGACCGAGGACGCGCGGCCGGCGCCGAGCGGCACCACCGCCTGCGGGAAGAGGACCGTACCGCGGAGCGGGAGGATTCCCACCACGTCCGGCATCGGTCGATCGGCATCGCGCTTGAGGTCTGTCATCGGGAAACCAGCTTTCTCAGAAGAGATCGACGGGGCCGAGCTGCCCCGAGGCCGCGCGCACGAGCGCCTCGCGGGGCGCGCCACCGCGCTCGGGGCGCGCCTCACCCGCGCCGCTGTCGCGGACGTAGGCGACGAGGTCTTCGATCTGCTTCTGCATATCGAGCATCCGGCGTCTCATCTTTAGGATGATTTCCACGCCGGCCAGATTCACGCCGAGGTCGCGCGTGAGCCGGAGCAGGCGCGCGATCTCCTCGACGTCCTCCGCCGAGTACATGCGCGTCTGCCCCTCCGTGCGGCTGGGCCGCACGAGCCCCTTCTTCTCGTAGAACCGCAGGGTCTGCGGGTGCACCTTGAGCATCTCGGCGACGACGCCGATCATGTAGAGCGGCTTGCCCCGGTCGGTCGTCATGCCGTCCCCCCGCGGTACCGCTCGAGGTCCCCACGCGCGGTGAGCGGCAGCAGCCGCTCGAGCTCCCGCACGAGCTCGTCGCTGCGTGCGTCGAGCCCGCCCGGCACGTCGACCCTCACCGTGACGAAGAGATCGCCCGGCGCATCGTCGCCCGGTCGCGGCACGCCCTGGCCGCGCAGCCGGAACACCTGGCCGGCCTGCGTCGCGGGCGGCACGACGAGCACCGCCTCGCCCTGGGGCGTCGGCACCCGGATGCGGGCGCCGCGCAGCGCCTCCCACACGCTGATGGGCAGCTCGCAGTGAATGCCTTCGCCTTTGCGGATGAAGAACGGATGCTCGATCACGCGCGTGCTGACGAGCAGATCGCCGCGCGGTCCGCCGAACGGTCCGGCACTCCCCTGGCCCGCCACGCGAACCTGCATGCCGGAGTCGACGCCGGCAGGAATCGCGACCCTGATGCGGTCCAGCCCCCGCCGGACGCCGCGGCCGACGCAGGCGTCGCACACGTCCCCGTCCGCGCGCCCGCGCGCGTCGCAGACGGCGCACGGGGAGAAGCGGGCGACCGCCAGCTCGACGGTCGTGCCGCGCACCACGTCGGAGAAGCCGAGCTCGACCGCGACGTGGACGTCTTCGCCGCGGCGGGCGGCGGCGAGCGCGTCGGGTCGCGCGCCGAAGCGGTCATAGATCGAGCGCGCGTCCGCGTCACTCAGGATCCGGTAGGCCTCGGCGATCTCCTCGAACAGCGTGCGCGCGGTCGTGTCCCAGAAATTGACGTCGGGCGAGTACTGCCGCGCGAGCCGGCGGTACGCCTGCCGGATCTCGCGCGGCGGAGCGGTGGCGGCCACGCCGAGCACCGCGTAGTAGTCGCGCCTCATGCCCTACTTCTTCTCTCCGAGGTCCTCGAACTCCGCGTCGACGACCTCGCCCTCCTTCGGACCGGAGGGACGGCCGGCAGCGCCGCCGGCCTGCGAACCCGCGCCTGGACCGGGCGGCTGCTGCCCTGCCTGGGCCTGCGCCTCGCGGTACATGGCCTCGCCGAGCTTGTGGGCCGCCTTCGACAACGTCTCCTGCGCCCGCTTCATGCGCTCGAGGTCGTCCGTCTTGAGCGCCTCCTTGGCCTCGGCGAGCGCATCGTCGATCGCCTTGCGGTCGGCCTCGGCGAGCTTGCTTCCGTGCTCCGAGAGCGTCCGCTCCGTCGAATAGACCAGCGAGTCCGTCTGGTTGCGGACCTCGATCTCCTGCTTGTGCCGCGCGTCGTCGGCGGCGTTGGCCTCGGCCTCCTTCACCATCTTGTCGATCTCGTCCTTGCTGAGGCCGGACGACGACGTGATGGTGATTTTCTGCTGCTTGCCGGTGGCCTTGTCCTGCGCGGACACGTTCAGGATGCCGTTGACGTCGATGTCGAACGTCACCTCGATCTGCGGCACGCCGCGCGGCGCGGGCGGGATGCCATCGAGGTGGAAGCGGCCCAGCGTGCGGTTGTCCCGCGCCATCGGGCGCTCGCCCTGGAGGACGTGCACCTCCACCGACGGCTGGCTGTCGGCGGCCGTCGTGAAGACCTCGCTCTTCTTCGTGGGGATCGTGGTGTTGCGCTCGATCAGCTTGGTCATGACGCCGCCGAGCGTTTCGATGCCGAGGGAGAGCGGCGTGACGTCCAGCAGGACCATCGACTGGATGTTCGGGTCCCGGGCGAGGATCGCTCCTTGCACTGCCGCACCCACCCCCACCACCTCGTCAGGGTTGACGCCCTTGTGCGGCTCCTTACCGAAGAGCGTCTTCACGACGTCCTGGACCTTCGGCATCCGCGTCTGGCCGCCGACGAGGATCACCTCGTTGATGTCCGAAGCGCTGGCGCCGGCGTCCTGCATGGCCTGGCGGCACGGGCCGAGCGTGCGCTCCACGAGGTCGGCCACGAGGGACTCGAGCTTGGCGCGCGTCAGCGTCAGCACGAGGTGCTTCGGCCCCGACGCGTCGGCGGTGATGAATGGCAGGTTGATCTCCGTCTGCACCGTCGTCGACAGCTCGATCTTCGCGCGCTCGGCGGCCTCCTTCAGCCGCTGCAGCGCCATCTTGTCCTTGCGGAGGTCGATGCCGTTCTCCCTCTTGAACTCCTCCGCGATCCAGTCCATCACGCGCTGGTCGAAATCGTCGCCGCCCAGGTGCGTGTCGCCGTTGGTGGCCTTGACCTCGAACACGCCCTCGCCGAGCTCGAGGACGGAGATGTCGAAGGTGCCGCCGCCGAGGTCGTAGACGCTGATGGTCTCGTCCTTCTTCTTGTCGAGACCATAGGCGAGGGCGGCCGCTGTCGGCTCGTTGATGATGCGCAGGACCTCCAGGCCGGCGATCTTGCCGGCGTCCTTGGTGGCCTGCCGCTGGGCGTCGTTGAAGTAGGCGGGCACCGTGATGACCGCCTGCGTGACCTTCTCGCCCAGGTAGGCCTCGGCGGCTTCCTTGAGCTTGCGCAGGATCATGGCGGAGATCTCGGGCGGCGAGTACTGCTTGCCGCGCACCTCGACGCGCGCGTCGCCGTTGGGCGCCTTCACGACCTTGTACGGCACGAGCTTGATCTCCTGCAGCACCTCGTCGTAGCGGCGGCCCATGAAGCGCTTGATCGAGAAGACGGTGTTCTCGGGGTTGGTGATCGCCTGTCGCTTGGCGACCTGTCCCACGAGAATTTCGCCGTCCTTCGTGAACCCGACGACCGACGGCGTGAGCCGACTGCCCTCCTGGTTCGCGATGACGGTGGGGTTGCCGCCCTCCACCACGGAGACCACGGAGTTCGTCGTTCCGAGATCGATGCCGATCACCTTGGCCATGTAATTCTCCTCGCGTTCTTTCGACCGCCGGCTTTGCCGGCGCAATCCTGGGGGAGGCATCGGAGGGGGCCGTCGCGCCGAAGGCGCGCCTGTGAGGCGGCCCCCTCCGAAGTCTCTTAGAGGACGTCGATCTTGATTTCCTTCGGCTTGAGCTCTTCCGCCTTCGGCAGCGTGATCTCGAGCACGCCGTCACGGTAGGTGGCCTTCACGCGATCGGCCTGCACCGCCATCGGCAGTTGGATCACTCGCTCGAACTTCCCGTACGTCCGCTCGACATGGAGGAGATCCTGCTCCTTCACCCGGTGTTCGAACCGGCGCTCGCCCTTGACCGTGAGCAGATCGCCCGTGCTCGACACGGTCACGTCCTTCTCACTGACCCCCGGCAACTCCAGCGTCACGACCAGATCGTCCTTCGTCGCGTACATGTCCACGGGCGGCACCCACACATGCCCGGGCAGGCTCGCCGGACGACCGAGGACGTTATCGAAGAGGCGGTTCACCTCGGCCTGAATGTCGGAAACGCGGAACGGCTCCCACCGGTCCATGGTCGAAAGCCCGAACGGACGCCAACGCTCCATCGCCATCGAATGGCCCTCCTTGATTCTCCGCCGGCTCTTCCGTCCGGCTGCTGTCATTGAGTACGTAGTCCTTATATCAGGTGAGTGTTGACCTGTCAAATCATGCCGGGATACCCCCGTCACCATAGACATCCCAAAGACTTACGGAAACGGGATGGTACTGTTCGAGCCGTGCGTCTGGGGGGGTGCCTCTCGACGGTCGTAGGATTCTTGGCGGTCGTTCTGGTGGCCGCCGCCGGGGGGTGGGTGGTCATTCGCTTGCTCCAGGCGCCGATCGTCGAGCCCGTACCGTTCTCCCCCGAGGACGGCGTCCGCGCTCAGCAGAAGATCGTCGGTCTCGTGCGGCGCAGCACGCGCGCCGGCTCCGTCGTGCTCAGCGAGGCCGAGATCAACGCGTTCGCCTCGCGGCACCTCGATCCCGCCGACCTCCCGCTTCGCGAGCCAGCGATCCGGCTGCGCGGCGACGACCTCGTCAACATCGTGGGCACCGTATCGCTCGGCCGCCTCCTGAACGAGTCGCCGCTCGCGGCGTTCGCGGAGGCCTTGCCGGCGGGATGGCTGGCGCGGCCCATCTGGCTGACCGTCGGCGCGCGCGGGCGAATCTCGACCGAGCCACGGCGCGCGCTGCGCCTCGACGCGCGGCGCGTCGTGATCGGACGTCAGCGCGTGCCGGCGCTCGTCCTCCGCCTCATGCTGGATCCGTCGAGCCTGCGACTGATGCGTGTCACACTACCGCCTCACGTGCAGGCGGTGCGGATCGAGCGCGGACGCGTGATCATCCAGGTGACTTCGTCGCCTTCACGTATCTGAGCTGCAGGTCGTAGATCAGCTCGTCGAGGCTCTGCGTCTCCTCGGCGGAGCGGTTGCCCTCGGTCTTCTCGCGCAGCAACGTCAGCAGATCGATGAGCCCCGCGGCGTGCGGGAGCTCGCGCTGGCGTTGTCCGGTCACCGGATCGGGTGCCTCGCCGAGCGCGATCACCGCCTCGGTGGCCAGCATCACGAAGAGGCCGACGAGGTTGCGCGGGTCGGGCGCGTCGTGAAGACCCTCGGGGGAGAACGTCGCCGCCGGACGCGGAGGGGAGGGCGCGCTGGAGGCCCCAGGCGCTTCGATCGTGTCCCGGCGCCGGCGGTCCGTCACCCTGAATCCTTCGTCCGGTGGCTCCGCCATTGGGCGAGCCTAGCACACGCGCAAACCCCTGCTGTATAATCGCTTAGCCTCAGGAACCGATCATGACCCAGTCCCCCGGCGCTCAGTTCGAACGGCTCCTCGAGATCATGCGGCGGCTGCGCGAACCGGGCGGGTGCCCGTGGGACCGCGAGCAGACCCGAGCCTCCCTGAAACCCTTCCTCGTCGAGGAAACCTACGAGGTGCTCGAGGCCATCGAGTCCGGCGAGGCCGAGGCGCTTCGGGAAGAGCTCGGCGACCTGCTCTTGCAGGTCGTCTTCCACGCTCAGATCGCGGCCGAGCGCGGCGAGTTCGACATGGCGGCGCTGCTCGCGCGCCTCGTCGACAAGATGATCAGCCGCCATCCGCACGTCTTCGGAGAGACCACGCTGGGCACTCCGGGCGAGGCGCTCGCGCAGTGGGAGGCGATCAAGCAGCGCGAGGCCCACGAGGCGGGGCGCCGACGCTCCGTCATCGACGGCGTGCCGCGCGCGCTGCCCTCGCTGCTGCGCGCGCAGCGCATCACGTCGAAAGCCGCGCGGGTGAACTTCGACTGGCCCGACGCGCGCGCGGCGTGGTCGAAGGTCGAGGAGGAGTGCCGCGAGGCCGCGGACGCGCTCGCCGCCGACGACCGCGCCCGGCTGCAGGACGAGCTGGGCGACGTGCTGTTTTCCCTCGTGAACGTCGCGCGCCTGGCCTCGATCGACGCGGAGGAGGCGCTGCAGGGCGCGATCGAGAAGTTCCGGCGGCGGTTCACCGGCATGGAGGACGATCTGAGCGCGCGGGGCAAGAGCGTGGGGAGCGTGTCGCAGGCAGAGCTCGAGCGCTCGTGGGAAGCGGTGAAGGCGCAGGAGCGCGGGCGATGAAGGCGAAAGTCGGGAGCGCGTCGATCGCGGTCGAGCGCGGCGACATCACCGACCGCGAGGTCGACGCGCTCGTGAACCCGGCCAACACCGCGCTCACCATGACGACGGGCGTGGCCGCCGCCATCAAGCGCAAGGGCGGCGTCATCATCGAGGAAGAGGCGATGCGCCAGGGCCCCGTCGAGGTGGGTGAGGCGCTGCTGACGCCGGGCGGAAACTTGCAAGCGACCCACGTCATCCACGCCGTGGTGATGGGACCTGACCTCAAGACCGACGCCGAGGTCATCGCCCGGGCGACGCGTGCCGTGCTGGCCGTGGCCGACAAACATCGACTGACGTCGATCGCCCTGCCGGCCCTCGGCACCGGGCTCGGCCACGTGGCGCCGGGGGCCGCCGCCGACGCCATGATGGAGGCCGTCGCAGCCCACCTGAAGGGAGGTAAGACCGCGTTGAAACGTGTCGTTTTCGTCCTGTACCTGGACGACGCGTACCGTGCCTTTACCGACACGTTGAAGCGCGTGGGTGGGATACAGTAAAAGATCTAGATGGCGCACGGAAAACTCGGCCAGCCCCAGACCCGGCGCCTCGGGGACCTCCTGGTCGCCGAGGGACTGATCACCGAGGCTCAACTCAGGCAAGCCCTCGCCGAGCAGAAGGGCAAGACCGAAAAGCTCGGCTCGATCCTTGCGCGCCTCGGCTTCATCACCGAGGAGCAGCTGATCGGCTTCCTCTCGCGGCAGTACGGCATCCCCTCCATCACGCTGAGCAACATCGACGTCGACGCGGAGACGCTGCGCCTCGTTCCCGCGCCGATCGCCCGCAAGTACGAGGTCCTCCCGGTCAAGCGCATCGGCGGCACCCTCACGCTGGCGATGGCCGACCCAACGAACGTGTTCGCGCTCGACGACGTCGCCTTCATGACGAGCCTGCAGATCCTGCCGGTGGTGGCGCCGCAGGCGGCGATCCGCAAGGCGATCGAGAAGCACTACGAGGCCGGGCAGGCGTCGATGATCGAGATGATGACGGAGATCACCGCCGACGCGAACGTCGAGGTGCTCGAGGGCGAGGCCGAAGGCGCGGGCGTCGACGTCTTCGAGCTCAAGGAGTCCGCCGACGAGGCTCCCGTCGTCAAGCTCGTGAACATGGTGCTCGTCGACGCGATCCGCAAGGGCGCCTCCGACCTGCACTGGGAGCCGTACGAGAAGCACTTCCGCATCCGATTCCGCATCGACGGCGTGCTGCACGAGATGCTCTCGCCGCCGAAGCGGCTGGAGCCCGCGATCATCTCGCGGCTGAAGATCATGTCGAACCTCGACATCTCCGAGCGCCGCGTGCCTCAGGACGGCCGCATCAAGCTGCGCTTCGGCCATCGCGAGATCGATTTTCGCGTGTCGGTCCTGCCGACGATCTTCGGCGAGAAGGCCGTCCTCCGAATCCTCGACAAGGAGTCGCTGCAGCTCGACCTTACCAAGCTCGGCTTCGATCCGTGGAGCTTCGAGAAGTTCAGCCACGCGATCCACCAGCCGTACGGCATGGTGTTGATCACGGGACCGACCGGCTCGGGCAAGACGACCACGCTCTACTCGGCGATCGCGACGATCAACTCGCCCGAGCACAACATCATGACGGCCGAGGACCCCGTCGAGTACAACCTCAAGGGCGTCAACCAGGTCCAGGTCAACGAGGGGGTGGGCCGCACGTTCGCCGCCGTCCTGCGATCCTTCCTGCGCCAGGACCCGGACGTGATCCTCGTCGGTGAGACGCGCGACCTCGAGACCGCGCAGATCTCCATCCGCGCCGCCCTCACGGGCCACCTGGTCTTCACGACGCTGCACACGAACGACTGCCCGTCGACGGTGGCGCGGCTGTTCGACATGGGCATCCAGCCGTTCCTGCTCTCCTCGGCGCTGCTGCTGATCCTCGCGCAGCGGCTGGGCCGACGGATCTGCAAGGAGTGCAAGCAGCCGATGGAGGGCAAGGAAGAGGACCTGGTGCCCTACGGCCATGTGCCGCAGGGGCGCGAGAAGGTGACGTTTTATCGCGGCAAGGGCTGCGCCACCTGCAACTTCACGGGCATGAAGGGCCGGGTGGCCATCTATGAAGTGATGCCCGTCACCGAGCCACTTCGTGACATGATCCTGAAGAACGCCGCGACCGCGGACATCCGGGAACAGGCGCAGAAGGACGGGATGAAGACCCTCCGCCAGTCCGGGTTGATGAAGGTGATCGAGGGGACCACGACGATCGAAGAAGTGTTGCGCGTTACGTTGTCCTAGCAGGAGGAAGTGTTTATGGCTGTGTTCGCGTACAGGGGACGCGCGGGCGGCGGCGCCGTGACGGGTGAGATCGAGGCGGACAGCCGCCCGGCCGCCGTCACCGCGCTGCGGGCCAAGGGCGTCATCGCGACGTCGGTGCAGGAGAAGGCGGTCAAGGCCGCCGCCGCGGCGGCGCCGAAGAAGTTCGGGGGCAGCGTCAAGGACAAGGACCTCGCGATCTACACCCGGCAATTCTCGACCATGGTCGACGCCGGCCTGCCGATCGCGCAGTGCCTGCAGATCCTCTCCGAGCAGAACGACTCCAAAACGCTGCGCGACGTGACGGCGCGCATCGCCGCGGACGTCCAGGGCGGCGCGACGCTCGCGGAGTCGTTCGGCAAGTACCCGAAGACCTTCGACCATCTGTTCACGAACATGCTGGCCGTCGGCGAGTCCGGCGGCGTGCTCGACGTCGTCCTCCAGCGGTTGTCCGGTTACATCGAGAAAGCGGCCAAGCTGAAGGCCAAGGTCAAGAGCGCCATGGTCTATCCGGTCACGATCATCGGCGTGGCGTGCCTCGTCATCATCTTCATGATGATCTTCGTGCTGCCGACCTTCGCGAACATGTTCAAGAACATGGGCGCCGAGCTGCCGCTGCCGACCAAGATCGTCATGTGGATGTCGGACATGACGCGCAAGTACGTCATCTTCATGCTCGCGGGCGTCGCGGCCGCCTTCTACGCCATCAAGCGCTACTACGGCACGGACCAGGGCAGCATGCTGATCGACACCTTCGCGCTGAAGGTGCCGGTCATCGGCATGCTGATCCGCAAGGTGGCCGTGGCGCGCTTCACGCGCACGCTCGGCACCCTGATCTCTTCCGGTGTCCCCATCCTCGAAGGCCTGCTCATCACCGCGCGCTCGGCGGGCAACCGCGTCGTCGAGAAGGCCGTGATGCAGGCGCGCCAGCACGTCACGGCGGGCGGCACGCTGTCCGAGCCGCTGAAGGCGACGCCGGTCTTTCCCCCGATGGTCGTGCACATGATCTCGGTCGGCGAGAACACGGGCGCCCTCGACGCCATGCTCAGCAAGATCGCCGACTTCTACGACGACGAGGTCGACGCCGCGGTTACCGCGCTCACCTCGTTGCTCGAGCCGATGATGATCGTCTTCCTCGGCGTGGTCGTGGGCGGCATCGTGGTGGCCATGTACCTCCCCATCTTCAAGATGGTGACGCTCGTCAAGTGACCGCCGACCGTTCGATGACGTCCGTCGACGGCCAGCGGCTGTTGCGGGGCGTGTTCTGGGCGCGGCTGGGCGTGGCCGCGCTCCTGCTCCCGCTGGGCATCCTCCTGCCCACGGAGATGACGCCCGGCATCAACCACGGCGTCCTCGCGCTGGCGCTCCTCACGGTGGCCACCTCCTCCGGCGGTCTCCTGTTCGGTCCGCCGCTCGCGCGCCCGCGGCGGATCGCGTGGCTCATCGCCCTCCTCGACGTGGCCCTCGTCACCGGGGTGGTGGCCGCCACCGGCGGCCCGCGCTCGATCTTCACCTTCCTCTACGTGATGCTGGTGACGGCGTCGTGCGTGACGCTCTCGCGCACGGGCGGCCTCACCATCGCGGCGGCCGCGTCCGTGCTCTACACCGGGCTCGTCTTCGGGCGCACCGTGTTTCCCCTCACCTCGCTGTTCGAGGCGCCGCAGGAGACGACGGCGCTCGAGATCGTCACGATGTTCGCCAACGCGGGGACCTTCCTCGTCGTCGCCATCGTCGCCGGCGGCCTCGCCGAGCGGTTCCAGATCCAGAGCCGCACGCTGCGCGACCTGCGCGCCATCAAGGACCTCGTGTTCGAGTCGGTGGGCACGGGACTGATCGCCCTCGACCGGTCGCACACGATCACCACGTTCAACCGCGCGGCGACGACGATCACCGGCGTTCCGGAGGCGGCGGCGATGGGCCGGCCGTGGCACGCGCTGTTCGGTGACCTCGTGTCGCTGCCCGCCATCGAGGCCGACCTGGCGGCCGAGCCCGACGCCCCGAGCCGTCATGAGGCCGTGCTGTCCCGCCCCGGCGGGAGCACCGTGCCCGTGCGGCTCACCTTCTGGACCCTCAGGGCCGGGGATGAGGACGAGCAGCTCGGCGTGATCTGCGCGTGCGAGGACCTCACGGCGGTGCGGGTGATGGAGGAGCGCCTGCGCCAGGCCGATCGCCTCGCGACGCTCGGCCGCATGTCGGCGAACATCGCGCACGAGATCCGCAACCCGCTCGCCTCGCTCACGGGCGCCATCGAGGTCCTCGCGAGCAGCGGGACGGCCGGCGAGGTGCGCGAGCGGCTCGCGCAGATCGTCCTCAAGGAATCCGGTCGCCTCAACGACATCTTGCGCGACTTCCTCGAGTACGCGCGGCCGGCGCCGCTGGTGCGGGCGCGCGTCAACCTCGTCGAGCCGATCGACGAGGTGCTGGTGCTGCTCGAGCACCGCGCGGCGGCCGGCACGCTGAAGATCGCCCGCGAGTTTCCCCCGAGCCTCGAGTGGGTGGCGGACGCGCAACAATTCCGTCAGGCCGTGTGGAACCTGTGCCTCAACGCCGTCGAGGCCATGCCGGACGGCGGCGAGCTGCGGGTGACGGCGGGAGTGGTCGGTGGCCGGCTCGAGGTGCGCGTGGCCGACACCGGCGAGGGCATCGCGCGTGACGACCTCGGTCACGTCTTCGAGCCCTTCTTCTCCACGAAGCCCGACGGCAGCGGGCTCGGCCTCGCTCTCGTTCACCGGATCATGCAGGAGCACGGCGGCGAAGTTCACGTCGAGTCGGCGCCGGGCGCCGGCAGCGTCTTCACCCTCCGCTTCCCCGCGATCCGTGGCTGAGACCCGCGTGCTCGTCGTCGATGACGAGCAGAGCATGCGCGAGCTGCTCGGCATCATGCTGCGCCAGGTCGGGTACGCCGTCACGCTCGCCGACGGCGGCGAGGCCGCCGTGCAGGCCCTGATGACGGACGACTTCGATCTCGTCATCACCGATCTCCGGATGCGGAAGGTGGACGGCCTGGCCGTGCTGCGCGCCGCGAAGGAGCACTCGCCGCGGACGGTCGTCCTCGTGGTGACCGCCTTCGCCTCGACGGAGACGGCGGTGGAGGCGATGAAGCTCGGCGCGTACGACTACGTCACCAAGCCGTTCAAGCTCGACGAGCTGCGGCTCACCATCGCCAACGCGCTCGAGCGCAAGCGCTTGCAGGAAGAGAACCGCGAGCTCAAGCGCCAGCTGCGGCGCGAGCACGGCTTCGAGGGATTCATCGGCAAGAGCCCGCGCATCCTGGAGGTCTTCGAGACCATCCGCAAGACGGCCGACAGCGGCTCGACGGTGATGATCACCGGCGAGAGCGGTACCGGCAAGGAGCTGGTCGCGCGCGCCGTGCATCTGGAGTCGGCGCGTCGGAGCGGCCCGTTCGTGTCGGTGAACTGCGGCGCGATCCCGGAGACGCTGATGGAGTCGGAGCTCTTCGGCCACGTCAAGGGCGCGTTCACCGGCGCCGTGGCCAGCACCGAGGGTCTCTTCGCGGCGGCCGGCGGCGGCACGCTGTTCCTCGACGAGATCACCGAGATCCCCCACTCCGTCCAGGTGAAGCTGCTGCGCGCGACCCAGGAGCGCGAGGTCCGTCGCGTCGGCGACACGCGCGACGTCAAGGTCGACGTGCGCCTGATCGCCGCGTCCAATCGAGACCTCTCCAAGGCGATGGCGGACGGTGTGCTGCGCGAGGACCTCTACTACCGGCTCAACGTCATCCCGATCCACATGCCGCCGCTGCGCGAGCGCCTCGACGACATCCCGCTCCTCGTGTCGCACTTCATCGCGCGCATCACGAAGGACGTCGGCAAGAGCGTGAGGGGAATCTCGCCCGACGCGCTCGCGATCCTGGAACGCTACCACTGGCCGGGCAACATCCGCGAGCTCGAGAACGTCGTCGAGCGCGCGATCGTGCTCGGCAGCGGCGACCTCCTGTCACCCGACTCGCTGCCCCCGCACCTGCGTATGCCGCGCGACGAGCAAGCGGTGACCGTGGAGATTCCGCCGGCGGGGGTGGACCTCGAGGACACCCTCACGCGCATCGAGAACCGCTATATCCGCCTGGCTCTCGAGCGCTCGGGTTGGCTGCAGGTGCGCGCGGCGGAGCTGCTCGGCCTCTCCTTCCGTCAATTCCGCTACAAGCTCCAGAAGCATGGGTTGCGCGGCGGTCGCGGTGGTCCTAAGTCCCCCTCAACTGACTGACGAAATTGGCCAGTTTGTAGCCGGTTACTGTCGGTCCGACCGCTTTTTTTGAATCATAACTATTTGATTCGACAGTATATGTAGACGTTGCGATGATGCGGCACACTTCCTGCTCTTTTCCCGGCCTGCAGGCATCAAGTACCGAAAACCAAGGGGGACGTCATGCTCAAGTTCTGGAACAAGAAACGGGCCACGCTGGCCGGTCAGCGCGGCTTCACGCTGATCGAGCTCCTGATCGTCGTAGCGATCATCGGCATTCTCGCCGCGATCGCCATCCCGCTGTACGCCAACGTGCAGCAGCGCGCTCGCATCGCCAAGGCCCAGGCCGACGCCCGCGCGCTCGCCTCGGCCGCCTCGATCTACGGTGCCCACATGGGTGTTGTGCCGCCCAGCGGCGCCGCTGGCCTCACGGCCCTGACGCAACAGGTGACCAACGGTCAGAACCAGGTCGCCGGTCCGTTCATGGCCTCCGTCCCGAACCCGCCGTCGGGCTGGTCGGCGTACACGTACGCGTCGAACACCGCGACGGGCGTGTTCACCATCAGCGCCGACGGCGACAGCACGACCGTTTCGCTTCCGTAACGCCCGTCCGAATCCGTTTCGTGGAACCAGGGGGGAGGCGGCCTTCGCCTCCCCCGATTTTTTTGTCCTGGCCGACGGCGGCCTTCGGCGGTGACGTAAATTGTCATCCGAGCGCCAGTAAGTGACTGACGATGTTGCGCCGGGGGTCTGAGAATGTCTCCTAACCTTATGAAATAATTGGTGCTGAAAAACGATCCTGGCCTGGCATCCAGTGTGCAACCTGTTTCCTACCAGACATCGCAAATCGCGCGAACTGCGCGAACTACCTCAAGGGGGCAGACATGAGCATGTTCCGTAAACGCCTCACGCTGGGCGGTCAGCGCGGTTTCACGCTGATCGAGCTCCTGATCGTCGTGGCGATCATCGGCATTCTCGCCGCGATCGCCATCCCGCTGTATGCCAACGTGCAGCAGCGCGCTCGCATCGCCAAGGCCCAGGCCGACGCCCGCGCGCTCGCCTCGGCTGCCTCGATCTACGGCGCCCACATGGGTGTTGTGCCGCCCAGCGGCGCCGCTGGCCTCACGGCCCTGACGCAACAGGTGACCAACGGTCAGAACCAGGTCGCCGGTCCGTTCATGGCCTCCGTCCCGAACCCGCCGTCGGGCTGGGCGGCGTACACGTACGCGGCGAACACCGCAACGGGCGTGTTCACCATCAGCAGCAGCGGCGACTCGACGACGGTCAGCTTGCCCTAACGCCGCTGGGCTCCGCCGGCTTGCCGGCGCTGACCTCATGAAGGGAGGAGGTCCTCGGGCCTCCTCCCTTCGTATTTAAACTCATGTCCACACCGACGGTGTTCGACGAGACGACCTCGGCCACGCCGCTGACCGGCGGCACGCGCCGAGCCGCATTTGCGCTAGCCCTCCGCGCTCGCCTGACGACGCTCGCGCTCCCGGAGCGCATCCTTCCCCTGGCCATCGTGCTGGCCGTCGTCGCGGTGTTCGCGGTCGGGTTGCGCAACGAGTTCGTGCAGTGGGACGACCAGGTGAACCTCGTCGAGAATCCCCACTTCCGGGGTCTCGCTCCGCGCCACCTCGCCTGGATGCTCACGACGACGCTCATGGGCCACTACATTCCCGTCACGTGGCTGAGCTTCGGTCTCGACTACGTGCTCTGGGGCATGCAGCCCGCGGGCTACCATTTCACGAACCTCGTGCTCCACGCCGCGAACGCGGTGCTCGTCTATTGGCTGGCTCGGCGCCTCCTCGCGGCCGCGCGGCCGGACACGAGCGAGATGGCGCTACGCGCGGGGGCCGCCGTGGCTGCCCTGTTCTTCGCCATCCACCCGCTGCGGGCGGAGTCGGTGGCGTGGGCGACCGAGCGGCGCGACGTCCTCTCGGCCCTGCTCTTCCTGACCTGCGTGCTGACGTATCTGCGCGCGGCCAGCGCCGAGAGCGCAGGCCGGTGGCGGCTGCTGACGGTGTCGATCGTCGCCTTCGCGCTGTCGATGCTGGCCAAGTCGATCGTGATGACGCTGCCGCTGCTGTTGATCGTCCTCGACTGGTATCCGCTGCGCCGCCTGTCGCCCGTCCCGTCGACGTGGCGCGGCCCCGAGACGCGGCGCGCGCTGCTCGAGAAGCTGCCGTTCGTCGCCGTCGCCGTCGCGGGTGCGGCCGTGTCGTACTGGGCGGTGGCCCACCACGACTACTTCACGCCGGGGACGAAGTACCCGTTGCCGTCGCGCATCGCGATGGCGTTCTACAGCATGGTCTTCTACGTCTCGAAGACGGTGCTACCGACGGATCTCTCGCCGCTGTACGAGCTGCCGGTGCGCGTAGATCCCTCCGCTCCGGAGTTCGTGCTCAGCGCGGTGGCGACGATGCTGCTCAGCGTGACCCTCGTGGCGCTCGCCGCTCGGTGGCCGGCGGGGCTCGCCGCCTACGCGTGGTACGCGATCATGCTGGCGCCCGTCGGTGGCCTCGTGCATGCCGGCTTCCAGCTGGCGCACGATCGCTACAGCTACCTGTCGTGCCTGGGATTCGCTGTACTCGTAGGCGGCGGCGTCGCGTGGCTCGTCGGCGCGCACGCCTCCGGCCGGCTGCGTCCTCCGCACTTCCGCGCGAGCTGCGCGGCGCTGGGCGTGCTGCTCACGACCCTGGCCGCGCTGACATGGCTCCAGGTCCAGGTGTGGCGCGATAGCGAGTCGCTCTGGACGCACGCGATGCTCGTCACGCCGGAGTGCTCGATCTGCCACGACAACTACGGGGCCGCGATCGTGAACCGCGAGCGCAAGGACCCGAGCGACGCGCTGATCGCGATCGGCCACTTCCTCCGCGCGCTGGCGCTCAAGCCCGACCGCGAGAAGCCGTACGGCGGCCTCGGCCTGGCCCTGCTCCAGCTCAACCGTCCCCTCGACGCCGAGGCCCCGCTGCGGCGGGCGGTCGCGAAATTCCCGACCGAGACGGGCCCGCTCAACAACCTCGGGATGGCGCTGACGCAGCAAGGACGGTTCGACGAGGCGGCGCCGTTCCTGCGGCGCGCGGTGGCGCTCAACGAGCGCAACGTCGTCGCGCGCGCGAACCTCGGCGGCGCCCTCGCGGGACTCGGGCGCTACGACGAAGCCATCACGGAATTTCGCCGGGCCGCCGAGGAGCAGCCGTTCGCGCCGGAGCCGCGCATCGGGCTCGTCCTCGCGTATCGTGACACGGGCGACGTCGTGGAAATGCGCAAGCACCTCACGATCCTTCGCCAACTGCATCCCGCGGCGGAGCGGGACATCGTCGCGCGGCATCACCTCTGAGATGCCCCTGGCGGTGGTCGTGCTCTTCGGCCTGGTCCTCGGCAGCTTCCTGAACGTGGTGATCGCCCGGCTGCCCGAGAGGCGCAGCCTGTGGGCGCCCCGTTCGGCGTGTCCCGGCTGCGGCGCGCTCATCGCCTGGTACGACAACGTGCCGCTGGTGTCGTTCGTCGTCCTGCGTGGCCGCTGTCGCGCCTGCGCGACGCCAATTCCGTGGCGCTATCCGCTCGTCGAGGCGACGACGGCGGCGCTGCTCGCGCTGGCGTGGGCCGAATTCGGGCCGGGCCTCGAGTTCGTGGTCGCCGCGGCGCTGCTCGCCGCGCTGATCGCGGTGACCGCGATCGACCTGCGTCATCAGATCATTCCCGACGCGATCACCCTACCGGGCATTCTGGCAGGGGTCACTGCCAACGTGGCGACCCGCCACCTGGGCTGGGCAGAGGTCGCGCTCGGAATCGCCCTCGGCGGCGGCGTGTTTTTCGCTATCATCGTCGTCAGCCGAGGCGGAATGGGCGCGGGCGACATGAAGCTCGGCGCGATGCTCGGCGCCTTTCTCGGCTGGAAGATCGCGCTGTTCGCGCTGATGGTTGGGGTGGTGCTCGGGGGAGCGTGGGCGGTGGCTCTGATGGCCCTCGGCGTCCGTGGTCGTAAGGACGCGATCCCGTTTGGCCCTTTCCTTGCAATTGGGGGAGCCACTGCGTTGTTTTGGGGCGAAGGAGTCGTGCAATGGTACGTCACCGGACTGCGGATGTGAGAGACCGACAAGCCGGGTTTTCGCTGGCCGAGTTGATCGTCGTGGTCGCGATGATCGGGCTTCTCGCCGCGCTCGGGCTGCCGCAATTCATGTCGTACTGGCGGAGCTCTGCGACGACGGCCGGCGCCTCGGAGCTGGCTACCGCACTCAGCCGCGCGCGTCAGCTCGCGATCACGGGCAATCAGAACTACTGCGCGGAAGTGTTGGGGGCGAGCCTGCGCTACCGGCAAAACTCCAACGCGGCGTGCACCGCCGGAACGATCTGGACCGGCACCGGCACCGACGGCGCCGGCCTCATGGCGATCTCGAACAACATGCAGCTCTCGGGCGGCCCGGTGGTCTTCACCTCGCTCGGCGCCGCGGCCCTGGCGGGGACGTTCACCGTCACCAACCCGAACGGCGGGACCCGCAACGTCGTCGTCGCCGCCTCGGGTCGTGTGAGCGTGCAATAGTCCACGGGGGGCGCGGCTTCTCGCTGGCCGAAGTGCTCGTGGCCACCGCCCTCCTGACGATCGGCCTGGTGGCGATCGCCACCGGCTTCCAGTACGCGGCGAGCGGCATCGCCACGGGCGGCGGCGAGACGGCCGCGGTGTTCCTCGCCGAGCAGCGGATCGAGCAGCTCCGAGCCCGGGCGATGACCGACTTCTCGGCGGCAGCCCTGGGCCCGGGGACGACGACGGAGCATTGTCTGTCGGGCCCCAGCGCCGCCGGCGCGTCGAATTGTCAGAGCGAGCCGGTCGCCGGCCCGTCGTACATGCGAACCACGACGATCACGGACATCAGCATCGGCACGGGCTGCCCGCCCACGCCGCTGTCGTGCAAGGAGGTCCAGGTGCGGGTGAGCTATCGTCCGCTGACCGGCTCCGGCGAGCTCAGCCAGCCACGCACGGTGGACGTCGTCACGGTGCTAGGACCGAGAGCGTGACGACGGAGCTGAGGCGACGACCGCCGACGCTGCGCAATCAGCGTGGCATCGCGCTGATCCTCGTCGTGATGGCGCTGCTCTGCCTGACCGGTCTGCTCGTCGCCTATCTCTCGGTGAGCGCGCTCGAGCCGCAGATCTCGCGCAACCTCGCCGACGCTTCGCGTGCCCGCTATCTCGCGGAGGCGGGCATCGAGCGCGGCTTCAACGTGCTGGTGAGCACGGCCGACGCGAGCGATAACTGGAGCGGCCTGCTCTCGGGCGCCACGACGGGCCTGCCGTGGGTCGCGATCGCCGGGCTCACGAACGTCGCGCTCGGCGGCCCGGCCAACGGCGGCACGTTCAGCGTCACGATCCGCAACGACAACGGCGCGGCCGACACGCCGCTCACGGGGCTCAGCAGCACCACTGAGCCGGCGATGGACACCTCGCCGATCGCGGACGACAACACGACCGTCATCATGCGGTCCGCCGGGACCTTCAGCGGCGTGACCAGGACGGTCGAGGTGGTCGTCCGGCGCGTGGCGCTGCCGCCACTTCCCGGCGCCGTCGACATCCCGGGACGGCACTCCGACACCTCCGGCAGCCTCTCGATCCGGTCCAGCCAACAGAACGTGGACATGGTCCAGTCGATGCGATCGCTGCACTCGATCACCAACTGGCGAGAGATTTAACGACTGAATCGCGATGCATGGGGCCTCGCACGTACTCCGACCCCAACGCTTGTGTGTGGGAAAAGATTGGCCGCAACCAACGATACTCCTATACTACTGACTCGACAGGGGAAATGACGTGTTGAACATCCTGAAGAGACTGCGCAGGAGCTCCGATAGTTTCGGGCTCGATATCGGCACCAGCGCCGTCAAGGTCGTGCAGATCAAGAACGGCAGCACCCCCCGGCTCATCGGGATGGCCACTGTCGGGCTGCCCGCGGACACCATTGCCGAGGGCTCGGTCCGCGACAGCCAGGTGGTGGCCGACGCGATCAAGGAGGCGGTGGCCAAGGCGGGGATCGAAGGTGTCGAGGCCGTCATCGCCGTCTGCGGGCGCGAGTTGATCATCAAGAAAGTCCAGATCCCCGAGGTGCCCGCCAAGGACGTCCACGACGTGGTGATGCTCGAGGCAGAGCACCACATCCCGTTCGCGATCGACGAGGTGTTCATCGACCATCACACGCTCGGCCGCTCCGGCGGTCAGATGGACGTCATCCTCGTCGCCGTGAAGAAGTCCAAGGTCAACGAGTACATGGCCGTCGTCGACCAGGCGGGCTTCAATCCCCTCATCGTCGACGTGGACGGCTTCGCCCTCGGCAACCAGTGGGAGCTCAACTTCCCGAGCGAGGTCCGCGAGGCGGTGGCGCTCATCGACATCGGCGCGGCGATCATGAAGACGAACGTCGTGCGCGGCGGCGCGACGATCTTCGCGCGCGACATCCCGTTCGGCGGTAACAACTACACGCAGGCGATCTCCCAGCGGCTCAACATCTCCTTCCAGCAGGCGGAGGACGCCAAGCTCGGCAAGGACGTCGGCGTGAAGTGGGAGACCCTGGTGCCGCCGCTCGAGGCGATCTCGCGCGAGCTCTCGCTCGAGGTCCAGCGGACGTTCGATTACTTTGCCTCGACGGCGGAGTCCGAGCGCATCGGCAAAATCGTGCTGGCGGGCGGCTGCGCGCAGTTACCCGGCCTGAACGAGTACCTCGCCTCCAACTGGGGGATCCCCGTCGAGCTCGCGCGGCCCTTCGAGCGCATCGAAGTCGCGCCCGCGTACGCCGAAGAGGCCGCCGCGATGGCCCCGGCCCTGGCCGTGGCCGTCGGGCTCGGCCTGCGACGGTCCGGAGACAAGGAGCAAGGGAAGTGATCAGGATCAACCTCGCGCCGGTCGAAGCGCGCCGGCGCCGTGGTCCAGGCTTCACGCTGCCGGCCCTGCCCGTCGGGCTCGGCATGCTCTTCGCCGTGCTCTACGTCGTCGCGGTCCTCGGCGTCGGCTACTCGTGGTGGAGTCTCATCGCCGAGACGTCGCGGCTCATCGCAGAGAACGATCGCACGGCCAAGGAGACCGACACGCTCAAGGCCACGCTGGGAGCGGGCGGCAACGTGAAGGCGCAGCTCGCGGACGTCCGCAAGCGCGTCCAGGTGATCGAGGAGCTGGTGCAGGGCCAGGGGAGGCCGATCCAGCTGCTCGATGCGTTCGTCGACACCGTGCCACGCGACCTCTGGATCACGTCCTTCGAGGATCGCGGCGCTTCGCTGAAGATCGCCGGCACGGCCTACTCGACGCGCGCCGTATCCGAGTTCCTGAACAACCTCAGGCAGTCGGGGAAGTTCAAGGACGTCGACATCCTGGTGTCGAGGCAGGACCTGAGCAAGAGCCCGATCATGGTGACGTTCGAGGTCACCTGCCGGTTCGAGGCGTAGCGATGACGCTGCCGCCGTTCCTCCAGAACTTCGTCGACGGCCCGAAGCTTCCAAAAGTCATCCTGGGAGTTCTTGGCCTCGTGGTGATCGTCGGCGGCGCGTGGTTCCTGCTCCTCTCCCCCGTGCAGGCCGAGATCACGACCCTCGAAGCCAGGCGCCAGCAGCTCGCGACCGAGCTGGCGCAGGCGCGCTCTCAGGTGGCCGAGCTGCAGCGCTTCCGCCGCGAGGTGGCCGAGCTGCAGACGAAGCTCGACATGCTGAAGGCCAAGCTGCCGACCGAGAAGGAGACCCCGGCCCTCTACAAGGCGGTCTCCGAGGCGGCGCAGGGCTCGGGACTCGGCGTGTCGCTCTTCCAGCCGCGCGAGCCGCGGCCAAAGGACTACGTCACGGAGATCCCGATCACGATCACCGCCGAGGGCGGGTACCACCAGCTCGGCCTCTTCTTCGAGAAGGTGGCGACCCTGGAGCGCGTCGTCAAGGTCGCCGAGATGAAGCTGACGGGCCTGGTGAAGGGCCGGACCGCGCTCCGCGCCGAGATGACGCTCGCGACCTACATGTATCGCGACGCCCCACCTCCCCCGAAGCCCGGGGCGCCCGCGGCCCCGAAGCCGGCGGCCGCGTTGTCCAGCAAGGAGGCTCGCTCGTGAAGTTGGCCATCGCCCGCGTGACGCTCGGCGGCCTCTGCGCCGTGCTCACCGCGTGCGGCGGGTCGCCGCCCGCGCCGACACCGACGGCGAGCCGGCCCCCGGCGACGCCGGCCCCGGCTCCAGTGGCGTCCGTACGTCCCGAGCAGCCCGGCCAGCCTGCTCAGTCTGCTCAGCCTGCTCAGTCTGCTCAGCCTGCTCAGTCTGCTCAGCCTGCTCAGCCGACTCAGCTCGTGCCCGCCGCGCCCGTGCTGTCGGCAGCCGACGTGCCGAAATACGAGGACAAGGGCCGCAAGGATCCGTTTCAGGAGGTGCAGCTCTCGATGGCCTCGGGTGGGCTGAGCGTGGCCACCACCAAGCTCACGGGGATCGTGCGCGGTCCCCGCGCAACGCTCGCCCTGCTCGAGACCCAGGAGGGCATCGGTTACATCCTCAAACCCGGCGACACGCTCGGCGACGGCCGGTTGATGGAAATCGGCGCCGACAACGTGGTATTCGCGGTGGGACCGAAGCCCGGCGCCGCCGCGCAGCGTGTCGTCCTACGATTGGCGGCCAATTGAGATGACTACACGGCGCGTGATGCTCCTCGTGCGGCGAGCGTTCGGCCTGGGGCTGATGCTCCTGCTCACCGGAAGTCTGGCGGTGGCGCAGCAGGCGCCGGCAACGGCTCGGCTCAGCGACATCACCGTCGCGACGCAGCCCGACGCGGTGACCGTGTTCGTCAAGACGTCGGCACCGGCCAAGTACCAGGCCGAGCTCATCGACTCGCCGACGCGGCTCGTCATCGACTTCGAGGACACCGACTATGCGTGGCGCAAGACGCCGCTCAACGTGGCGGCGTCGCCCCTCAAACAGATCCGCGGAAGCCAGTACAAAAAGGGCGTCGCGCGCGTCGTCGTTCAGCTCGACCGCAAGGTCGGCTACGCGATCCGCGAGGACGACGGCGGCCTGGCCATCGTGATCCCGACCTCGCCGCTGGCGAAGGCGCCGGCGGACACGCCGTCCTCGACGGCCGTCACCGGGTCGACCGACCAGCGGACCGAGGCCACCGAGCCGAAGGCGCCGGTCAAGCGTCCCGTCGCCAAGCCCGCGCCCCAGGTACGCGTGGCCCAGGCGCCCCCGCGCCCGGCCGCGCCCGCCCCCGCGCCGGCCGCGCCCGCCCCCGCGCCGGCCGAGCCCGTCGCTCAGCCTGCGCCACTCGCGCCGCCGGCGCCCGTCATGCCGGCGCCCGCCAACGGCCGGCGCCTGATCTCGCTCGACTTCAAGGACGCCGACGTCGTGAACTTGCTCCGCATCCTCGCCGCGGAGAGCGGGCGCAATATCGTGATCGGCGACGACGTCAAGGGCAAGATGTCGATCTCGCTGCGTAACGTGGCGTGGGACCTGGCGCTCGACACGATCATGGAGGCGCGCGGCCTCGTGAAGACCGAGCGCGACAACGTCATCCGCATCGTCTCGGCCGACCAGCTCGCCAAGGAACGGGAGTCGAAGGCGCGCGTGGAGGAGGCCAAGCTCAAGGCCGAGGCCGACGTGCGCACGAAGGTCGCCGAGGCGCAGCTCAAGGAGGCCGAGGCGCGCGGGAAGATGCTCGCGGCCGAGGCCGCTGCCGCCGAGGTCGCCGCGCGCGGCCCGCTGAAGGAAGAGACGATCCGTCTCGCCTACGCGGATCCCGAGGAGCTGGCCAAAACCCTGTCGGGCATCCTCGGCATCCCCGAGGGCGGCGCGGCGCCCGCGGCCGTGCCGGCGATCGCGCCGATCCCGGCGCCGCCGTTCTCGGCCGTGTTCGGACCGGGCGCGGCGCCCCCGCCGCTGGTTGCGCCGGCGCCCTCGGCCGACGTGCTGGCCAAAGGCATCACGATCCGCGCCCACAAGCCGACCAACTCGATCTTCATCCGCCACTACGCCAACGACCTCGAGCGGATCAAGAAGCTCATCCGGGAGAACCTCGACATCCCGCTGCCGCAGGTCAAGATCGAGGCGCGGCTGAACGAGATCAACCGCACGGACCTGTTCGAGATCGGCGTGCAGTGGGGCGGCGCCGGAGCGCGCCGCGACGGGTCGAACGTCCTGGTCGGTCAGGGCTTCGCGCCCTTCTCCCGTGAGGGGGGCCAACAGATCACCCGGGCGGTCGATATCGGGCAACGGGCCGGGGGGGTAGAGACTCTCACGGGATTTGGCGGGGCCGCCACTGCGCCAAGTAGCCAAATCACGAGCCCTATCACCAATCCGCTCTCACCGTTGGGGTTGGCCCAGCTGTTGCCGGTCAGCAGCCTCACCGGGCTTCCGCTCGGCGGCAACGCCGTCAACCTGCTGCCATCGAACCTCCCCACCGGCGGCATCTCATTCGGCCTCATCGGCACGAACTTCAACTTGAACCTCGCGCTGCAGGCTCTCGAGGAATCGTCGAAGACGCGCTCGCTGTCCAAGCCCGAGATCGTCACCGTCGAGAACGCGAAGGCCTCCATCGCCCTCGGCAGCGAGATCCCGTACGCGACGGTCAGCTCCGCCGGCACGCAGGTGCAGTTCAAGGAGGCGACACTCCGCCTCGAGGTGACGCCGACCGTCGTGTTCGAGCCGAACAACATCAACCGCATCAAGCTGCTGGTCGTGGTCGAGGACAACTCGAAGGGCGCGGACGTCAACGCGGGCGCCGGCGGCCTCATCCCCAGCATCAACAAGCGGCGCGCGGACACGCTGGTCCTCATCAAGGAAGGCGACACCCTCGTCATCGGCGGGATCACCCAGCGGACCGACGTCGAGAGCGTGCGCAAGGTGCCGTTGTTCGGCGACATCCCCGTCATCGGCTGGCTGTTCAAGACGAAGCAGATGGCGACGAACCCGAACCGCGAGCTGGTCATCTTCGTGACACCGAGCGTGGTCCGCCGCGACACGCCGCGCGCCAGCCTCCAGACCGGCGCCGCCCAGCGGTAGGTCATGGGCGGAGTCTTCCGCTTCCTCACCGCGGGCGAATCCCACGGTGAGGCGCTGGTCGCCGTCATCGACGGCGTCCCGGCCGGCCTGCCGCTGACCGAAGCCGACATCAACGGCGACCTCGCCCGGCGCCAGCGCGGCTACGGCCGCGGCGGCCGCATGAAGATCGAGCGCGACCAGGTCCACGTCCTGTCCGGCGTCCGCTGGGGCGCCACGCTCGGCTCGCCCATCACGCTCAGCATCGCCAACCGCGACTGGGAGAACTGGAAGGCGACCATGGGCGTGGCCGTGCCCGAGGCGGGCACGGCGAAGAAGGAAGTGACGCGGCCCCGTCCCGGGCACGCCGACCTCGCCGGCGCCATGAAGTACGGCCACCGGGACATCCGCAACGTGCTCGAGCGCTCCAGCGCCCGCGAGACGACCGCGCGGGTGGCCGTCGCCGGCGTGGCCAAGCGGCTGCTGGCGGAGTTCGGGATCACGATCCTGAGCCACGTCACCGAGATCGGTGGCGTGCGCGTGGGACACATCGATCTGCCGTGGGACGAGCTGGCGCGCCGGGCCGAGGCCTCCGAGGTGCGCTGCGCGGACGCCACGGCGGAGGCGGCGATCATCGCGGCCATCGACGACGCCAAGGCCAAGGGCGACACGCTGGGAGGCGTCTTCGAGGTCGTCGCGCTGGGCTGCCCGGTCGGCCTCGGCTCCTACGTGCAGTGGGACCGGCGGCTCGACGGCCGGCTCGCGCAGGCCTTTTGCTCGATCCAGGCGATCAAGGGCTGCGAGTTCGGCATGGGCTTCGAGACGGCGCGCACCCCCGGCTCGGGCGTGCACGACGAGATCCTGTTCGAGGCGGGCCAGGGCTTCAACCGCTCGACCAACAACGCGGGCGGCCTCGAGGGCGGCGTCACCAACGGCCAGCCGCTCGTCGTGCGAGCCGCGATGAAGCCGCTCTCGACGCTGCGCACGCCGCTCAAGTCGGTCGACCTCGCCACCAAGGAGACGGTGGAGGCGGTGGTGGAGCGCAGCGACGTCTGTGCGGTGCCGGCAGCGGGCGTCGTGGGCGAGGCCATGATGGCAATCGTGCTGGCCGACGCCTTCCTCGAGAAGTTCGGCGGCGACGGCATCGAGGAGGTCCGCCGCAACTACCGCGCCTACCAGGACAGCCTGAAGAGCTGGTAGCGCCCGCGCGGCGCTATCATCGAAGCGCGATGCTGATCCCCGTCGACCTCGGCCCCCGGTCCTACTCGATCGTCGTGGAGCCCGGCGCGCTCGCCAGCGTGGGCGCGCGCCTGCGCGAGCTCCGCGTCGGCTCGCGCGCGGTGCTCGTGACCGACGCCGGCATTCTCAAGCTGCACGGCCAGGTCGTGGTGGCGAGCCTGGAGGCCGCCGGGCTCTCGGTGACCGTGCTCGAGGTTCCCGACGGCGAGGCGGCCAAGACGCTGGCGGTCGCCGAGCACTGCTGGGATCGGCTGCTGGCGGCGGGCGCCGACCGCACCTCCACGGTGCTGGCGCTCGGCGGCGGCGCCGTCGGCGACCTCGCGGGCTTCGTGGCCGCGACCTATATGCGCGGCGCCAACTTCGTGCCGCTGCCGACGACGGTGCTCGCCCAGGTCGACGCCTCCAGCGGCGGCAAGACCGCCATCGACCACCCGAAGGCCAAGAACCTCATCGGCGCCTTCCACCAGCCGCGCCTGGTCATCGTTGATCCGGCGGTCGTGCTGACGCTGCCGGACCGCGACTTCCGCTCGGGCCTCGCCGAGATCGTCAAGCACGGCGTCGTGCTCGACGCCGCCTACTTCGACGACGTCGAGCGCTCGGCGGCGGCGCTCACCGCCCGCGACCTGCCCACCCTCACGCGCATCATCGGCGGATCGTGCCGGCTCAAGGCGGCGGTCATCCACCGCGACCCGGAGGAGAAGGGCGAGTGGCGCTTCGCGCTGAACAACGGCCACACGATCGGCCACGCGCTGGAGGCGGCGACGCGATTCGAGACGTGGACGCACGGTGAGGCGGTCGCGCTCGGCATGGTCGCCGAGGCGCGACTGGCCGAGCGGCTCGGCCTGGCCGACGCGGCCACGACGCGGCGACAGGAGGCGCTCCTGCGCGCCCTCGGGCTGCCGGTGCAGGCGGCGGCGGTGGAGGCCGAGGCCGTACTGGCCGCGATCGCGCACGACAAGAAGGCACGCGACGGCCGAGTGCCGTTCGTGCTCGCGCCGTCGATCGGCGCCTTCCGGGTCGTCTACGACGTCTCGCCCGCCGACGTGCGGGCGGCGCTCGCGTCCATCGTCGGGGGCGGGCGATGACGGACGAGCCGACGCCGACCGGTGCCGCGGCCTCGCCCAACGAGTTGGCGCTCGCCGCCGCCATCCGCCGCTACGAGGAGCGGCTGGCGAAGGATCCGGCATCGCTCGGCTTCGCGTTGCTCGCGGATCTCTACCGCAAGGCCGGGCGCGTCGCCGATGCGGTGGCGGCCTGCCGCGACGGTCTCATCCGCCATCCGCACTACGCCACGGCCCGACTGATCCTGGCCAAGGCGCTCCTGAGCCGTCAGGATTTTGCCGGGGCCCTGGCCGAGATCGACACCATTCTCCGGTCCAGCCCGAAGGACGTACAATGTCATCGGCTCGCCGCGGAGGTTCACCGACGGCTCGGACGCGTGGACGACGCCGTGCAACACCTCGAGCGGGCGGCGAGCCTCGACCCCGGTGATCGGGAGTCGCGCGCGCTGCTCGGCCTGCTGCGGGCGGGGGCGGCGGCCGGAGACTCGGGGGTGGCGCGGCTGCTCGCCGACGACACCTTCGTCACCGCCGCCTTCGGCACGCTGTGCCTCGACCAGGGCCTGGCCGACGAGGCGACGATCGTGTTCACGCGGCTCGTGCGAAAGGACCCCGACGACGTGGGCGCGCGGGAGCGGTTGGACACCGCGCTGCGCGCCCGGTCGCGACGGAAAGGCTGAGAACGTCCCATGCAGGTCTCGACGGCCGAGTTCAAGAAGGGATTGCGGATCGTGTTCGACGGGCAGCCGTACGCCATCGTCGACTTCCAGCACGTCAAGCCGGGCAAGGGTGGCGCCTTCGTCCGCACCAAGCTCAAGCACATGCGGCTCGGCAAGGTGATCGACAACACGTTCCGCGCGGGGGAGAAGGTCGACCTCGTCGAATACGACGAGAAGCACATGCAGTTCCTCTACAAGGACGACCGGTACCACTTCATGGACACGGAGACCTACGAGCAGGTGTCGCTGTCGGCCGACGAGGTCGGCGACGCGCGCGAGTACCTGAAGGAGAACACCGAGGTCGACGTCCTCTATATCGACGGCGCGCCGACCACGGTGGACGTGCCCAATTTCGTCGAGCTGGCCATCGCGAGCACGGACCCGGGGGTCCGCGGTGACACCGCGCAGGGCGGCACCAAGCGGGCCACGCTCGAGACGGGTGCCGTGCTCCAGGTGCCCCTGTTCCTGAACGAAGGGGACGTCGTGAAGGTCGACACGCGCACCGGCGAGTATCTCGGCCGCGTGGCCGTGGCGGGCTGATGGCGAAGCGCGCGACGCTCTCCGCGGATCCTGCCGGCGGCGGCGACGATCGGCTCATCGAGCTGACGCGGCGCCTGGCCGCGGTGGCCGCCGAGCTCGGCCTCTCGGAGATCGAGGTCGAGTCGGCCGGCACGCGCCTGCGGGTCCAGCGCGCCGGCGCGCCGGCCACGCCCGCCGTTCACGCCGGCGCCGCGCCCTCCACGAGCGCCCTCTCGCCGACGATCGAGTCGGCCCTCGTGGCCGACGTCGCGGCGCCGACCGCGATCACCATCGAGGCGCCGATGGTCGGCACGTTCTATCGGGCCTCGGCGCCCACCGCCGATCCGTTCGTCCGCGAGGGCGACGTGGTGAAGGAAGGCCAGGTCATCTGCATCATCGAAGCGATGAAGCTGATGAACGAGATCGAGTCGAAGGCGGGAGGTCGGGTGCTCAAGATCCTCGTCGAGAATGGCCAGCCCGTGGAGTACGGGCAACCGCTCTTCCTGCTCGAGCCACCGCACTGAGGCGCCTCACCGTGAGGCTGTCCATCGCCGCCCGTCGCGGGCTCCTGCCCCTCGTCGCCGTCGCTCTCGCGACCGGCGCCGCCGCGTGGTGGTCGGTGCTCCGCGCGCCCGTGCCGGCTCCCGCCGTCGTGCTCACGCGCCCCGCGGACGCCACCGCGCTGACCGACGACGCGATCCGCCTCTACGCTGCCGGCCAGCTCGCGCGCGCCTGCGACCGCTTCAGCGAGGCGGCGGGCGAGCGTCCGGACAGCGCCGCGCGCCGCGAGGACGTGGGCCGCTGCTTCGAGACGTGGGGCTGGCGCACGCTGGCGCAGGGACGCCCGGAGGAGGCGGCCCTGCTCTTCGGCCAGGGCCTCGCGGCCGTGCCCGACGACCCGGCGCTGCTCAAGGCCGCCGGCGTCGCGGCGGTGCACGCCGGGCGCGTGGACGACGCACTGGGTCCGCTGGAGGCGGCGGCGCGCCTGCGCGCGGACGCCCAGGTGCGGATGCTGCTCGCGCGACTGTACGATCACCGCGACGAGCCCGAGCGCGCGGTCGCGCACCTGCGCGCGCTGCTCGCCGTCGATCCGGTGCACGACGAGGCGCGCCGGCTGCTCGACAAGCTCGAGCGCGAGCAGCGCACCGAGGCGGCCTTCCTGCGCGAGCCGGTGGGCGCGTTCGTCCTGCGCTACCGGCCGGGCGTCGACGCCGACGCGCGGCGCGCGGTGCTCGCCGCGCTCGAGACCGCGCGACGGCGCGTCGTCGCGCAGCTGGGTGACGCGGGCCCGGAGCCCGTGAGCGTGGTGCTGTACGAGCGGGGACAGTTCAGCGACGTCACAGGCTCCCACGCCTGGGTCAACGGGCTCTTCGACGGCCGGATCCGGCTGCCGCTGGGCCCGGCCCTGCCTGCGCGCGGGGAGCTGGCGCGGCTCCTGACCCACGAGTACGCGCACGCCGTGATCCACCACCGCGCGCGCGGGCGGGCGCCGCGCTGGCTGCAGGAGGGCCTGGCCCAGGTGCTGGAGGGCCGTGCGGCCGATCCCGCGCTGGCCGCGTCGGGCGGCCTCACGCTGAGCGGCCTGGAGGCGCTCGTGACCGACCCCGACCCGCGCCGGGCGCACGCGGGCTATGAGCTCGCGCTGTTCGTCGTCGCGGACCTGCTGGACCGCGGCGGAATGGAATCGATGCGCGCGTTGCTGGCGCGGCTGGGCGCGGGCGAAACGATCGCCGACGCGGCGCCGCGCGTCTACGGCTGGCGTCTGGCCGAGCTCGAATCGCAGTGGCGCCGACTGCTGGGAGGCTGACATGAACTGGATCTGGATCGTCTTGGCGATGATGCTGCTCGTGACGACGCCGACGTGGGCCCAGGTCGGCGCCGTGAACCCCAACGTTCCCTCAACGATCACCGTGCCACCGCCTTCCGGATCGCTGCCAGGGACCCCGTCGACCACGCGACCGAGCGTTCCGTTCACGAGCGATCCGAATCAGCAGAACAATCCCTTCCCGACGCTGCTGAACGCGGGAGTCTCGGGGACCGGCTGGTACGGGGTGCCGATCCGGCAGATCTACATCCCGCCGCAGGCCGTCCAGATCGTCGTTTATGCCCCGGAACAGGAAGTCACCGGAGACCAGTGGGTCGCGCAGTACACCGAGCTTCCTGGCTATTACGTCACCGAGACGACCCTCGGGTACCTCTATCCGGATCGCTGGACGCTGAGCAGCCCTGCGAAGGGTCTCTACCAGTGGCAGCGCGTACCCGCGGGGTTCCAGCGCAAGTAAGGGAATGTTCCACAAGATCCTCATCGCCAACCGCGGCGAGATCGCGCTGCGGATCATGCGCACCTGTCGCGAGATGGGGATCCGCACGGTGATCGCCCACTCGACGGCGGACGCGCAATCGCTGCCCGTACGCCTCGCCGACGAGACGATCTGCATCGGCCCCGATGCGGCGCGGGCGAGCTACCTCAACATGCCCTCCGTGATCTCGGCGGCCGTCGTCACCGACAGCGAGGCGATCCACCCGGGCTACGGCTTCCTCGCCGAGAATCCGACGTTCGCCGACATCTGCCGCGCCTCGGGCCTCACCTTCATCGGGCCGAGCCCCGAGGCCATCCGCCTGATGGGCGACAAGGCGCAGGCGCGCGTCATCGCCCGGCAAGCGGGCGTGCCGGTCGTGCCCGGCAGCGAGCTGCCGCTCAAGAGCGAGGCGGAGGCGCTGGACGTCGCCGACGAGGCCGGCTACCCGGTCATCTTCAAGGCGGCGGCGGGCGGCGGCGGCCGCGGCATGCGCATCGTGCGCGAGCGCGCCTCAGCCGCGCAGGCGTTCGCCGCCTGCCAGGCGGAGGCCGGCGCCGCCTTCGGCTCCTCCGAGATCTACTGCGAGAAGTACATCGAGCAATCGCGGCACGTCGAAGTGCAGGTGCTGGGCGATCGCAACGGGATGCGCGTGCACCTCGGCGAGCGCGATTGCTCCGTCCAGCGGCGCCACCAGAAGCTGATCGAGGAGTCGCCGGCGCCCTCGCTCCCCGCGGACACGCGCACGGGGCTGCATCGCGCGGCCCTGCTGGCGGCGGCGGCGGTGAACTATGTCAGCGCGGGCACGGTCGAGTTCCTCGTGGACGCCGACGGCGCCTACTACTTCATCGAGATGAACACGCGCATCCAGGTCGAGCACCCCGTGACGGAGGCGATCACGGGCCTCGACCTCATCCGCGAGCAGATCCGCATCGCCGCCGGCGAGCCGCTGGGCTATCGCCAGGACGCCATCCGCTTCGAGGGGCACGCGATCGAGTGCCGGATCAACGCCGAGGATCCCGAGACGTTCGTGCCGAGCGCGGGGCGCGTGACGGCGTGGGTGCCGCCGGGAGGCTTCGGCGTACGCGTGGACAGCCACCTGATGGCGCCGTACTCGGTCCCCCCCTTCTACGACTCGCTGCTCGGCAAGATCATCGTGCACGGCCGCGATCGCGCGGAGGCGATCGAGCGGATGCGCCGTGCGCTGAGGGAGACGGTGATCGAGGGCGTGAAGACGACCATCCCCTTCCACTTCAAGATCCTGAGCGATCCCGCCTTCGTCGACGGCCGCTTCACCAGCGCGGACGGCGCCCGCCTCCACCCCTGATGGACCCGACGCTGTACGTCGTCCTCGACCGGACGGCGGCGCGCGGGCGCGACGTCGACGACCTCCTCGCCGCCGTCATCGACGGCGGCTGCCGCATGGTCCAGCTGCGCGAGAAGGACTGGCCCTCGGGCCGGGTCCTGCCGGTGGCCCGCCGGTTGCGGGAGCGGTGCGGCCGCGCGGGCGTCACGTTCATCGTGAACGACCGCGTGGACCTCGCGGTGGCCGTCGGCGCCGACGGCGTCCACCTGGGCCAGGACGACCTGCCCGCGCGCGCCGCGCGCCCGCTGCTGCGCCCCGGCATGCTGCTCGGCGTTTCCACGCACGGCGTCGAGCAGGCGCACGCCGCGCGCGCCGACGGCGCCGACTACGTCGCCGTCGGCTCGATGTTCGCGACAACGACCAAGCCCGACTTCCAGCTGGTGGGTCCCGCGCTGATCCGGAAACTCCGCGGCGAGATCCGCGTTCCCCTCATAGGGATCGGCGGCATCACGCACGACAACGTGGCCGAGGTCGTGCGGGCCGGCGCCGACGGGGTGGCCGTCATCTCGGCGGTCTGCGCGGCGCCCGATCCGGCGTCGGCCACGCGGCGCTTCCTCGACCTCATCCGGAGCGCCCGGGCGGCTTGACCACCCGCGCGCCCTCGCTATAATTGGCGGCGCGCGCAAACCCCTCGATTCATCAACGCTCAAGGAGGGAGTCTATGAATCCGACACGCATCCGCAGCGTCCTCGCCGTCTGCGCGGCGCTCGCCATCGCCCTCCTGCCGCTGGGGTCGGGGCCGACCGCACAGGGGAAGGGCACCATCAAGATCGCCACGCAGAGCCCGCTCAGCGGCGGTCAGGCCGCGCTCGGCGAGGGCATCAAGCTCGGCACACAGCTCGCCATCGAGAAGTTCAAGGGCAACCTCGAGAAGACCGGCTTCAAGGTCGAGCTGGTGCCGTACGACGACCAGGCCAAGCCCGACGTCGGCGTGTCCAACGCGAAGAACATCATCGCCGACAAGGCCATCATGGTCGTCATCGGCCACCTGAACTCCGGCGTGGCCATCCCGTCGTCTGAGGTCTACAAGGAGGATTCGCTGGCGATGATCTCCCCGGCGAACACGAACGAGAAGGTCACCGACCGCGGCTACCCGAACGTCAACCGCGTGTGTGGCCGCGACGACGTGCAGGGCCCGGTGGGCGCCGAGTTCGCCGCCGGCACCCTGAAGACCAAGACCGCGTACGTGCTGCACGACAAGACGACCTACGGCCAGGGCGTCGCCGAGGCGTTCAAGAAGGACCTCGAAAAGAAGGGCGTGAAGGTCATCGGCTTCGAAGGGACGGAGGAGAAGTCGAACTTCGACCCGCTCATCACCCCGCTCAAGGCGAAGAACCCCGACCTCGTCTACTTCGGCGGCATCTACGACCAGGGGGCGCCCTTCTTCAAGCAGGCGCGCGAGAAGGGCGTGAAGTCGAAGTTCCTCGGCCCCGACGGCATGGACTCCTCGGACTTCGTCAAGATCGGCGGCAAGACGGTCGTGGGCACGTACTACACCACGGCCGCCGCGCCGGCCTCCAGCCCGCAGGCCAAGCAGTTCGGCGTGGAGTACAAGAAGAAGTTCGGCAAGAACCCCGAGCCGTACGCGGCCGAGTCGTACGTGGCCACCGCCATCGCCATCAAGGCGCTGGAGGAAGTCACCAAAGGCGGCAAGGCGCCGATGCGCGCGGCGGTCGCCTCGGCTATCCGCAAGGTGAAGTACAGCGGCATGACGGGCGCCATCGAGTTCGACGACAAGGGCGACCCGAAGAAGGCCTCGTACTACGTCATGCAGGTCAGCACCGACAACCCCGAGAAGTGGAGCGAGAACAAGGAAGCGAAGCGGCTCGCCATCGCCGCCCCGGCGATGAAGAAGTAAGCGTCCTCCGCGGCGGCGTTCCGGGTTGACCGGGGCGCCGCCGCCGACCGTGCCATGGACTTCGAACTCCTCGTCGGGATCTTTCCTCAAGTCCTGCTCGACGGCCTCCTGCTCGGTTTCATGTACGCGCTCATCGCGCTGGGCTACACGATGGTCTACGGCGTGCTCGAGTTCATCAACTTCGCGCACTCCGAGATCTTCATCGTCGGCGCCTTCGTGGGCGTCGAGATCCTCCTCGGCTTGAAGAGCGCGGGCCTCCTCGAGACGCTGCCGTGGCCGCTCGTGCTCCTGGGCGTGATGCTGGGCGGCATGCTGGCCAGCGGCGCCCTGGCGGTGTCCATCGAGCGCGTGGCCTACCGCCCGCTGCGGTCCGCGCCGCGGCTCATCCCGCTCATCTCGGCCATCGGCATGTCGTTCTTCCTGCAGGACGTGATCCGACTCGTGGAGTCGCTCTGGCGCAACGCCTTCAACCTCGTCTATCCGACGCTGGAGCCGCTCAACGAGCGGTTCGAGCTGACGTCGACGATCGACGTCTCCGCGAAGTCGATGGTCGTGATCGTGGTCGCCCTGCTCATGCTCTGGGGTCTCCACGCGCTCGTGAACCGGACGAAGATCGGCACCGCCATCCGCGCCGTCGCCGAGGACCAGGCGGCGGCCAGCCTCATGGGGATCGACGTCAACCGGATCATCTCGCTCACGTTCCTCATCGGCGGCGCGATGGGGGGCGCCGCCGGTGTGTTGTTCGGAGTGCAGTACAGCCTGATCAATCCGTATACCGGCTTCATCCCGGGCCTGAAAGCCTTCACCGCGGCCGTCCTGGGCGGCATCGGCAACATTCCAGGCGCCATGCTCGGCGGGATCGTGCTCGGGCTCCTGGAGGCGTTCGCGGCCTCCTACATGTCGCTGCTCACGGGCGGGGCCTTCGGCGCCGAGTACAAGGACATCTTCGCCTTCTCCGTCCTGATCCTGATCCTGATCTTCCGTCCCAAGGGCCTGCTCGGCGAAGTGGTGCGAGAGCGCGCGTGATCCCCTCGGCGGCGGCGGTGGCGTTCGTCGCCCTCTCCACCGCCGCCGTCGCCCTGTTCCCCCGTTCGATCCTCGTCTTCCTGGTCTTCCAGACGAGCCTGCTCTACGCCTACGTCGCGCGGATCCCGGGCTGGCTGCGCGCGGCGCTGCTCGCGGCCGCGCTGCTCGTGCTGATGCCGGCGATCGGCGCCTACAACGGCTACTACCTGGAAGTCGCCACGCAGGTCGGCATCTTCGTGGCGCTGGCGCTCGGGCTCAACATCGTCGTCGGCCTCGCGGGACTGCTCGACCTCGGCTACGTGGCCTTCTTCGCGGTCGGCGCCTACTCGTGGGCGATCTTCGGCTCGCCGCACGCCAACGTGCTCTTCGGCGGCGGCGGCTTTCCCCTGCCCTCCTGGTGGTTCTATCCGTTCCTGGTCATCGGCCTCGCGGTGGCGGCCGGCACCGGCGTCGTGCTGGGGCTGCCCGTTCTCCGGCTGCGCGGCGACTACCTGGCCATCGTCACCCTCGGCTTCGGCGAGGTCATCCGCGTCCTCGCCAACAACCTCGACAAGCCCATCAACGTCACCAACGGGCCGCGCGGCATCACGCCGATCTCGCGTCCGCCGCTGCCGGTCGAGGTGTCGTACGCGGTCGGCTTCTACTTCCTCGTCCTGCTCATCGTCGTGGTCGTCATCCTCGTCAATCGTCGGCTGGAGGACTCGCACATCGGGCGGGCGTGGGAGGCCATGCGCGAGGACCAGCTGGCCGCGCAGGCCATGGGTGTGCCGCTCGTGCGCGCCAAGCTCCTCGCCTTCGCCGCCGGCGCCTCCTTCGCCGGCGTCATGGGCGTCGTCTTCTCGGCCAAACAGGTCTTCATCAACCCCGAGTCGTTCACCTTCCTCGAGTCCATCGGCGTGCTGGCCATGGTGATCCTCGGCGGCATGGGCTCCATCCCCGGCGCGATCATCGGAGCCACCGTGGTGACGGTGCTGAACCTCCAGGTGCTCAAGGGGCTGTCGCTCTGGCTCAACGAGCTGAAGAACGCGGGCGTGACGATCCTCGGCTACAACCTGGCGGGCCTGCCCACCCAGCTGGAGCCCGCCAAGTACGAGCGGATGATCTTCGGCTTGATCCTCGTCTTCATGATGATCTTCCGCCCGCAGGGCATCTTCCCCGCACGGCGCCGGCAGCGCGAGCTGGGCGAGCGATGACGCACGTGGCCGACGAGCGCCACGGGTTCCCCCTCTTCGAGGCTATCGACGTCACCAAGACCTTCGGCGGGCTCACCGCCGTGCAGCGCGTGACCTTCACGCTCGACGGCGGCATCGCCTCCATCATCGGCCCCAACGGCGCCGGCAAGACGACGCTCTTCAACGTCTTCACGGGCCTCTACCCCCCGGACGGCGGCAGCGTGAGCTTCCGGGGCCAGGCCCTCGTGGGCCTGCGCCCGGACGAGATCACCGCGCTCGGCGTCTGCCGCACCTTCCAGAACATCCGCCTCTTCGCCAACATGACCGCCGCCGAAAACGTGCTGGTCGGCATGCACGCCCGCATCCGGCTCGGGCTGCGCGAGGTGCTCGCGCGCGGGCCGCGCTTCGTGGAGACCGAGCGCGGGCTCTGGCAGCGAGCGGCAGCGCTGCTCGAGCGCGTGGGGCTGCGCGGCAAGGCGAACGAGGTCGCGCGGAGCCTGCCATACGGCGAGCAGCGGCGGCTGGAGCTGGCGCGCGCGCTCGCCTCCGAGCCCGCCCTGCTCCTGCTCGACGAGCCGACCGCGGGCATGACGCAGGCGGAGGCAGGGACGCTGATGGCGCTGCTCCGGCGGCTCGTCGGCGAGCTGAGCCTCGCCATCGTCCTCATCGAGCACAACATGCGGGTGGTGATGGAGGTCTCGGACCGCGTCACCGTGCTCGACCACGGCGAGAAGATCGCCGAGGGCCCGCCGCGCGACGTCCAGGCCGACCCGCGCGTGATCGAGGCGTACCTCGGTCGCCGCGCCTCCCCCGGCCGCGCCGCGCCGTAGCCATGCTGGCGCTGGAGGCCCTGGACGTCTACTACGGCGAGATCCACGCGCTACGCGGCGTGGCGCTCGAGGTGCGCGGCGGGGAGATCGTGACCCTGCTCGGCAACAACGGCGCCGGCAAGTCGACCACGCTCAAGACCATCTCGGGGCTGCTCGTTCCACGCCGCGGCGCCGTCGTCTTCGAGGGCCGCGCGCTCGGCGGCGTGCCGCCGCACGAGATCGTCGCGCGCGGGATCGCGCACGTGCCGGAGGGCCGGCGGATCTTCAACCGGCTGACGGTGCGCGAAAACCTGATCATGGGCGCGTATCTTCGTACGGACGGCGGCATCGACGCCGACCTCGACCGCATCTTTGAGCTGTTCCCCCGGCTCAAGGAGCGCGTGACGCAGGTGGCCGGCACGCTCTCGGGGGGCGAGCAGCAGATGCTCGCCATCGCGCGCGCGCTCATGGCACGCCCGCGCCTGCTCCTGCTCGATGAGCCATCGATGGGCCTGGCGCCGGTGCTGGTCGAGCAGATCTTCGCGACCATCGGCTCCATCAACCGGCAGGGGACGACGATTCTGCTCGTCGAGCAGAACGCGGCCATGGCCCTGTCGATCGCGCACCGCGGCTACGTGCTCGAGACGGGCGCGGTGGTGCTCTCGGGCACCGCCGGCCAGCTCGCCGAGAACGCGGAGGTGCGGCGCGCCTACCTGGGAGAGTGACCACCATGCGGACGGACGGCCTGGACTTCGAGGGGCACAAGGTCGGCGCGGTCTATCGCACGCTCGCGCGCACCGTATCGGAGACGGACATCGTCAGCTTCGTCAACCTCTGCGGCTTCGTCGAGCCGCTCTTCATCGACATGGAGTACGTGAAGCGCGAGTCCGTCTTCAAGCGCCGCGCCGCGCCCGGCGCGCTCACGTTCTCGCTGTCCGAGGGACTCATCATGCAGACGGGCCTCATCCACGGCACCGGCATGGCGTACCTCGGCGGCGAGCTGCGCATCGTGGCTCCCGTCCTCGAGGGCGACACAATCCGCGTCGAGATCGAGGTGGTCGACAAGCGCGAGACGAAGAAACCCGACCGTGGCATCGTGACCTACCGGCACCGCGTCCTCAACCAGCGCGACGAGGTCGTGCTGGAGGCGCGCGTGCAGCGGATGATCCGCCGGGCGGAGGGCTGAAGGCGTGAGCGACCTCGGACGCATCGTCCAGCTGAGCGTCTCGAACGGTGGCGTCCCCAAGCGCGCCGTGGACACCGTCCGCCTGACCGCGCTCGGGCTCGACGGCGACGCTCACCGCGACCTCGAGCACCACGGCGGCCCGGAGCGCGCCGTCTGCCTCTTCGCGCAGGAAGCGATCCGCGAGCTGCAGGTCGAGGGGCATCCCGTCGCGCCGGGCGCCCTGGGTGAGAACGTGACGATCGAGGGCCTCGACTGGTCGGCCGTGCAGCCGGGCGCGCGCCTGAGGCTGGGCGACGAGGTCCTGCTCGAGATCACGCGCTATGCGACGCCGTGCTTCAACATCCGGCCCGCGTTCCGCGACGGCGACTACTCACGGGTCTCCCAGAAGCGCCACCCCGGCGGAAGCCGCGTCTACGCCCGCGTGGTGACGACCGGGACGCTCCGTTGCGGTGACCCGGTCCGTCTGCTCTCTGACGAGGCCACGCCCGCCCCCGGGCGCCCCGTGCGCTGAGCTGCAAGCGTTCGCCGGAGTTGGCGCTTCGGCCGTGTCGCGGGCTTCGTCCGTCTCGGGCCGGGACAGGTCTTCATGGTGGACGAGTTCACGGACCCGCCGTTTCGCCGCCGCGGGATCACGCGCCGGATGGCCGGCGCGATGACGCCGTGGCTGCTCGCGCGCGGCATCCGGGAAGTGGTCGGCGTGCACCGCGTCGACAACCACGACACGATCGCCGCCGCGCGCGCGAAGGGCATCCCGCGCGTGGGCACGGTGACGCGGACGCGTCTGCTGTGGAAGGTCTGGTTCGACTGGAGCCCGGCGGGCGCCGAGGATCAGCCGCGCGGAGCTTCGCTGCGGGGCGAGTCGCCGATGGCAACGATCACGAGGGCGCCCGGCGCGGCCACGGGCTGGACACCACGCCCGTACGCCGCCACGTCCTCGACCTGCCAGCCGGCGCACGGCGTGCTCTCGTCCAGCTGAGCACGGATCGCCGCCCATTCCTCGCGGGCGGCGGCGCCGAGCCGCGCGTGACGCGCGGCCGTCTGCACCACGAGCACGAGCCGCGCGGGCCGGCCGTCGAGCCGCTTGACCGCCGTCAGCGTCGCGTCGGCGGCGCCGTGCACGAGCGCTTCCGTCGATGGCTCGCCCGTGGCATCGCTCCAGCCGAGACCGGTCGCGTACGACGCCTCGAGACACGCCACGCTCAGGCGCGGCTCGGCGTTGCCCTGGCCGCCGCCGTAGAGGACCGGCGAGCCCAGCACGCCGCACACGGTGCGCATCTTAGGCCCCATGAAGTCACGCCAGGAGTCGAGGAACCGCAGCGCGGAGTCACCCGAATCCGAACGCGCGAAGGCGATGCCGAGACCGCGCGGATAGCGTGCGCGGAATGGCCAGCCCGAAAGCACCAGGCGGGCCGCCGCCTGTCCGGCGTCAGCGAGATCGCGGCCCGTCGTGGCCGCCACCCCGCTCGCCGCGCCGTCTGCGTTCGCGACGCAGACGACCAGCGCACCGGACTTCATGGGGCCGTCATCCGTAAGAAGCAAAGCGGACGCGCCGCCCGCGACCTGGATCCGTCCGAGCACGCCACGGGCCTCCGCCATCGCGTCGCCGGCCGGCGAGGCCGTGATCACGAGGGCGAGGTGCGGCGTCGCGCCGTGCAGGCGGGAGGCCGCGGTGGTGGCCGCGCGCGTCACCGCATCGCGCCCACCGGTGGCGTACCCGAGACCAATTTCCAGGGACGAGGTCGTCGCCCCGCTGAGTGTCGTCGTCATACCGGGGTAGACGATGCACCGCGGGTGCCAAAGCGTAAGTAACTAGAAAAATTGATAATTAAGACGATTACAGAGTTGCGGGTGTCCCATCGGCACGCATCGGGTGACACGTTTCAGCAAGGATGCCCGACGCTGCCTGACAGGGACTAGAGGAGCGTCACGGGTATCGAGGAGCGCCACAGCTACGGGCTTAGAGGAGCGTCACGGGTATCGAGGAGCGCCACAGCTTTGCTGGGGCGCTGCCGAGCGTCTGGGGGGTTTGGGGGGCCATTTCTAGGCCCCCCATGACTACAGGACCCCGTACTCCTTGAGCCGGCGGTAGATCGTGCGGCGCGAGATGCCCAGCGCCTTGGCGGCCGCTTCCTTGTCGTCCTTGAACACGGCGAGCGCCTTGAGGATCAGTTCGCGCTCGACGTCAGCCAGCGCGGGCACGCTCTCGGGCGAGGTCACCGGGGTCGACGCCATCGGCGTCTTGCTGAGGCTCGGCAGGTCGGTCAGCGCGATCTGCTCGCGGGAACCCATGGCGAAGGCGCGCTCGATGAGGTTCTCGAGCTCGCGCACGTTGCCCGGGAAGGTGTAGGCCGACAGCGCGGCCAGCGCCTCGGGCGCGACCCCGCGCACGTCGCGGTGGAAGCGCTTGTTGAACCGACGCAGGAAGTGATTGATCAGCGACGGGATGTCCTCGCGACGCTCGCGCAGCGGCGGGAGCGTCACCCGGACCACGTTGAGCCGGTAGAAGAGGTCCTGGCGGAACGAGCCCTCCGTCATCGCGCGCTCGAGGTCGCGATTGGTGGCGGCGATCACGCGGACGTCGACGGGAAACGCCTTCGTCGAGCCGACCGGCCGCACCTGCATCTCCTGCAGCACGCGCAGCAGCTTCACCTGGAGCGCGGGGGACAGCTCCGCGATCTCGTCCAGGAAGATCGTGCCTTCATCGGCGCCGCGGAAGAGGCCCAGCGCATCCGCCACCGCGCCCGAAAACGCGCCGCGCACGTGGCCGAAGAACTCGGATTCCAGCAAATCCTGGGGAATCGCGCTGCAGTTCACCGGGATGAACGGGCGCTTGGCGCGGGACGACAGCCGGTGAATGGCCGCCGCCACCAGCTCCTTGCCCGTGCCGCTCTCGCCCTCGATGAGCACCGGCGAGTCCGTCACGGCGACCTTGCCGATGATCTCCTTGACGCGCTCCATCGGCACCGAGGTGCCGATCAGCTCGTTGACGGTCAGCTCCTCGCCCAGCCGCGCGCGCAGGGTGTGGATCTCGCCGCGCAGGAACTTGCGCTCCATCATTCGCGACATCAGGTGACGGAGCTCGTCGAGGATCAGCGGCTTGGAGAGGTAGTCGTAGGCGCCTTCCTTCAGCGCCTGCACCGCCGAGGCGATCGTCGGGTAGCCGGTCATCATGACGACTTCGATCGACTCGTCCTGCTTCTTCACCTCGCGCAGCAGCTCGAGGCCGCTCATGTCCGGCATGCGGATGTCCGTGATGAGCGCGTCGAACAGCTCGGACTTGAGGATCCCGAGCGCCTCGGCCGCGGAGGCGGCGGTCGTAACCAGATAGCCCCATTGGCCGAGCGCTTCTTTCAACAGGACGAGGATGGAACGTTCGTCGTCGACGACCAGGATCTTGGCGGGTTCCATGTCTTTTCCAACTTTAGCACGTTCGGGTGTCGAACTGACACGGAATCGCCTGGCCGGATGGGGGCGCCGGGTTGCGTGGGGGGGCCTGGTATGTTAGCGTGGCATTTGACTTTTCAGGAGGAGACCCCGCAATGGCCGACGCCGCCGTCCACCTGACCGAGAAGAACTTCGACGAGACCCTGGCCCTGCACGACGGGCTCATCATGGTGGACTTCTGGGCCGAATGGTGCGGCCCGTGCCGCGCGATCGCGCCCCTCCTCGAGGAACTGGTGCGGGATTCCGCCGGGCGCATCACACTGGCGAAGGTCAACGTGGACGAGAACCATGCGCTCGCGGCCCGCTATGCGATCCGGTCGATTCCCACGGTCCTCTTCGTCCGTCAGGGCAAGGTGGTGGACCAGCTCATCGGCGCCGTGCCCAAGGCGAAGATCAAGGAGAAGCTGGACGCCCTCGCCTAGGGCGCCAACGCTTGCCGTCGCATCAGCGCCGCCGGCTTAGCCATCCCGACGCTCTCCCCCACGCGCGACGAGTTCCGCGAGCTCGCCGCACGGGGTAACCTCGTCCCCGTGTTCGCCGAGCTGCCGGCGGATCTGGACACGCCGCTCTCGGCCTATCTGCGGCTGCGGCCCGGCCCCTACGCGTTCCTGCTGGAGTCCGTCGAGGGCGGCGAGAAGTGGGCGCGCTATTCGTTCCTCGGGAGCGACCCGCAGATGGTCCTGAGCGCCAAGGACGGCCGCATCACCCTGCGACGGGGCGGCCGCACCGAGCGTCTGCCGGACGGCGACCCGCTCGAGGCGCTGCGCGGGCTGCTTGGCGAGTTCCAGCCCGTCGCCGTGCCGGGCCTGCCGCGTTTCCAGGGCGGCGCCGTCGGCTACCTCGCGTACGACATGGTCCGTCACATGGAGCGGCTGCCCGCGGCCGCGCGCGACGACCTCGGGCTGCCCGACGCCGTGTTCATGCTGAGCGACACGCTGCTCGTCTTCGACAACCTGCGCCACCGGCTGCTCGTCATGGCCAACGCGCACATTGGCAAGCGCGACCCGGCGTCCCTGGACGCGGCGTACGACCGCGCCGCGGTGAACATCGGCATGACGTTGGCGAAGCTGTCACGCCCCGCGCGCGCGCCAGCGCCGCTGCCTCTCGCCCCGCCCGGCCCCCTGCTCGCGCTGGGCGAGGACGGCTTCACCTCCACGATGGACGAGGAGACTTTCAGCGATGCCGTGCGCCGGGCCAAGGAGCACATCGCCGCCGGCGACGCGTACCAGATCGTGCTCGCGCGCCGGCTCGATTGCCGGCTGCAGGCCGATCCGTTCACCGTCTACCGCGCGCTGCGGACGATCAACCCGTCGCCGTACCTCTTCTTCCTGCGCCTGGGCAAGACGACGATCGTGGGCTCGTCGCCGGAGGTCCTGGTGCGCGTCGAGGGCGACCGCGTCGAGGAGCGCCCGATCGCGGGGACCCACCCGCGGGGCACGACCGAGGCGCAGGACCTCGCCATCGAGCGGCAGATGAAGAACGATCCGAAGGAGCGCGCCGAGCACGTGATGCTGGTGGACCTGGGGCGCAACGACGTCGGGCGCGTGGCGGAGCTGGGGTCGGTGAAGGTGACGGAGTTCATGGTGACCGAGCGGTACTCGTACGTCATGCACCTGGTGAGCCACGTGATCGGCCGGCTCCGCGCGGGGGCCGACGCCTTCGACGTGCTGCGCGCGTGCTTCCCGGCCGGGACGGTATCGGGCGCCCCCAAGATCCGCGCGATGCAGATCATCGACGAGATCGAGCCGACGCGCCGCGGCCCCTACGCGGGCGCGGTCGGCTACGTGGCGTATTCCGGCAACCTCGACTCCTGCATCACGATCCGGACGATCGTCTGCCACGGCACCCGCGCCTCCGTCCAGGTCGGCGCCGGCATCGTCGCCGACTCCGATCCGAAGAGCGAGTGGCTGGAGACCTGCTCCAAGGCGCGCGGCCTCATCCTGGCCCTGCGCATGGCGGCGGCGGGACCGCGCGCATGATCCTCGTCATCGACAACTACGACTCGTTCACCTACAACCTCGTGCAGTATCTCGGCGAGCTGGGGGCCGAGCTGCACGTGGTGCGCAACGACGCCGTCGACACCGAGGGTGTCGCCGCGCTGCGCCCCGAGCGCATCGTGATCTCGCCCGGGCCGGGCACGCCGGACGACGCCGGGGTGTCGCTGGACCTCATCAGGCGGCTCGGTGAGCACACGCCGATCCTCGGCGTCTGCCTCGGGCACCAGGCCATCGGCCAGGCGTTCGGGGGGACGGTGGCGCGCGCGAAGGCGCAGATGCATGGCAAGACGTCCGACATCCGGCACGACGGGCGCGGGGTGTTCGCCGGCCTGTCCAATCCGCTCACGGCGACGCGCTACCACTCGCTGGTGATCCTGCCCCACACGGTGCCCGCGGACCTCGAGGTCACGGCGTGGGCGGAGGACGGCGAGATCATGGGCGTGCGTCACCGCCGCTGGCCGGTGGAGGGCGTGCAGTTCCACCCGGAATCCATCCTCACCGTCGAGGGGAAGCGGCTGCTCGGCAACTTCCTGGGCAGGACCGCCGTCGCCCCGTGAGCGGCGACAGACCAGGCGAGGACGACCTCGTCCGGCTGATCCGCGCGCTCGTCCGCCGGCGCGCCCCCGGCCTCCTGACCGGCGTCGGCGACGACTGCGCCGTGCTCGAGACGCGCGGCGGACCGTCGCTCCTCGCCACCACCGATCTCCTCGTCGAGGACGTGCATTTCCGCCGCCGCTGGGCGGAGCCAGCCGACATCGGCGCCAAGGCGATGGCGGTCAACGTGTCCGACATCGCGGCGATGGGCGGCACGCCGCGCTGGGCGCTCGTGGGCCTCGGCTGTCCGGAGGGCACGGGCGCCGAGGCGATCGAGGCGTTCTACGCGGGCGCGCTCGAGGTGGCCGACGCTCACGGTGTCGCCATCGTGGGCGGCGACACCTCCGCATCGCCCTCGGGATGGCTGGTGTGCGTCACGCTGCTCGGTGAGGCCGCGCGCCCCGTCCTGCGCTCCACCGCCCGGCCGGGCGATGTCGTGGCCGTCACGGGCACCCTCGGCAGGTCGGCGGCGGGCCTTGCGGTGCTCGAGCGCGAGACCGCGCCGCCCGGCCTCGATGCCGCCCTGCTCGACGACGTCACCGGCGCGCACCTGCGCCCGCGCCCGCGCGCGGCCGAGGGGCGCTGGCTCGCCGGCGCCGGCGGCGTGACGGCGATGATGGACCTGTCCGACGGTCTCGCGACCGACCTCGGCCGGCTCCTCGCCGAGAGCCGCGCCGGTGCCCGCGTGGACGTGGAGCGCCTGCCGATCGCCGCCGCCACACGGGCGGTGGCCGAGGCCCTCGACGCCGATCCGGTCGACTGGGCGACCGGCGGCGGCGAGGATTACGAGCTGCTCGTCGTCTGCGAGCCCGGAGCCTTCGCGCGCCTGCGCGCGGGTCTGGCCGACGCCACCGGCACGCCGCTCACCGCCGTCGGCGAGGTCGTCGACGGATCCGGTACGCGCTGGCTCGATGGCCGCGGCCGCGCGGTGGCCGTGGCGCCGGGATTCGAGCACTTCCGTGGGTGACGGCCTGGTCCTCCAGCTGCTGCTCCTCGTGGCGCTGATCGTCGGCTCGGGTCTGCTGTCTGGCGCCGAGGCCGCGTACTTCTCGCTCGGCCGCGCCCGCCTGCGCCGCATCGCCGCCGAACGGCCGGAGGGCGCGCTGGCGCCGGTCGTCTCGCGGCCGCACGACCTGCTCGTCACGCTGCTCGTCGGCATCACGGTCATCAACATCGGCGCCGCCGCGCTCGCCACGCACGTCGCACATTTCCTGTTCGGCCCGCGCTGGGGCCTCCTCGTCGAGCTGGTGGCGATGGTCGTCCTGCTCACCACCTTCGGCGAGGTCCTGCCGATGACCCTGGCCGTGAAATACCCGGAGCGCTTCCTGGCCATCGTAGAGCGGCCGGTGCGCTGGCTCGAGCTGCTGCTGGCGCCCATCCGCGGCGTGCTCGCCGGCCTCACCACGCTGACCGTGCGGCTCCTGGGCCGCGGGGCAGAGGCGCAGGCGGCGCTCAGCGAGGAGGAGCTGCGCACGCTGGTCGACGTGGGCGCGCGCGAGGGCGTGGTCGAGCGCGAGGAGCGGGAGATGATCCACAAGGTCTTCGAGCTCGAGGACACGCTGGTCCGCTCGGTGATGGTGCCGCGGACCGACATGTTCTGCCTCGACGTGGAGACCCCGCCCGCCGAGATCCTGCCCGCGGTGCGCGAGCAGCTGCACTCCCGCGTGCCGGTGTTCGAGGGCACGATCGACGTGATCGTCGGCGTGCTCTACACCAAGGACCTGCTGCCGTACGTGCGCGGCCTGCCGCCCGACTTCGACCTCCGGGCGCGTCTGCACCCGCCGTACTTCGTGCCGGAATCCAAGCGTGCCGACGCGCTGCTGCAGGAGTTCCAGGCCAAGAAGCTGCACGTCGCCATCGTCGTGGACGAGTACGGCGGCACGGCGGGGCTGGTGACGCTCGAAGACCTGCTCGAGGAGCTGGTCGGCGAGATCTCCGACGAGTACGACGAGCCCGAGCGGCTGATCCAGAAGATCGACGCCCGCACCTACCGCGTGGCCGGCAAGCTGCCCGTGGACGAGCTCAACGCCGCCACCGGGCTGGCTATCTCCAACGAGTCCTACGACACCGTCGGCGGCTGGGTGCTCGACCTCTTCGGCCGCGTGCCGCGCAAGGGCGAGCGCGTGGAGACGCCGGAGCTGTCGGTCACCGTCGAGAAGGTCGAGCGCACGCGCGTGATCGAGGTCCTGATCTCGCTGCGCACGCCGCAGTCCACGGAGGCGGCGGCGTGAGCCTCGTCTGGATTCCCGTCCTCTGCCTGCTGACCACGATGTTCTTCTCGGCCGCCGAGATGGCGTTCATCGCCGCCAACCGCCTCCGCCTGCGCCACCTCGCCGAAGAGGGCAGCACGACGGCCGCGCGCTACCTCGAGGCGTTCAGCCGGCCCGAGCGGATCCTGTCCACGGCCATGGTGGGCGTCACGATCTCGCACATCGTGGCCTCGTCCATCGCCACCGTCGTCTTGATCCCGGTGTACGGCGGCTGGGCGTGGCTGGTCGCCACGGCGGTGATCACCCCGGTCATGCTCGTGTTCGGCGAGATCATCCCCAAGGCGGTGGCGCGCGAGTGGGCCACGAGCCTCATCCTGCGCCTCTACCGGCCGCTGACGTGGGCCTCGAGGCTGCTGGTGCCGTTCGTCTTCACCGCCAACTTCATCGTCTCGACGATGCTGCGTCTCGTCGGCGGGCCTCGCCCCGACACGCGCCACTTCGTCTCCCGCGAGGAGCTCAAGGCGCTCCTCGCCATGGAGCCGGGCGAGGCCGAGGTCACCACGCAGGAAGCCGAGATGATCGACAAGATCTTCGACCTCGGCGACACCACCGTGCGCGAGATCATGGTGCCGCTGGTCGAGGTGGCGATGCTTCCGGACACGTCGACGCCGGACGACGCCATCGCGCTCATCCAGCGGCGCGGCTTCTCGCGGATTCCGATCTACGCGCAGCGCGTGACGAACATCGTCGGCGTCGTGGGCGCCAAGGACATCCTGGCGCGCGGCGGCGAGCCGATCACCCTCGCCCAGCTCATGCGTCCGCCCGTGTACGTCCCCGAGACCAAGCGGATCGACGACCTCTTGCGCGAGATGCAGCGCTCGCGCAATCACATGGCCGTGGTCGTGGACGAGTACGGGGGCTCCACGGGAGTGGTCACGCTCGAGGACATCCTCGAGGAGATCGTCGGCGAGATCCACGACGAGCACGACCGCGCGCCGGCCTCGGTGGAGCGGCTTCCCGACGGCAGCTACCTGGTGGCGGCACGCACGAACCTCGAGGAGCTCAACGAAGCGCTCGACTGGAACCTCCCCAAGCGCGACTACGAGACGGTCGCCGGCCTCGTGCTGGCGACGCTCCACCGCATCCCCCGCCGGGGCGAGGTCTTCCAGATCGACCGGTATACCATCACCGTGCTCGAGGCCGACGAGCGGCACGTGACGGCCGTCAAGATCACGCCGCCCGCGGCACCGGCCTCTCGGTTCACCTCGTAACCAAAGGAGATCGGCATGGCAGGAACGATGGTGCAGTTTCCGTCGAATGGCGGCACGACGTCCGGCTATCTGGCGACCCCGCAATCCGGCAAGGGCCCCGGGGTGCTCGTGATCCAGGAGTGGTGGGGGCTGGTCGGTCACATCAAGAAGGTGTGCGACCGCTTCGCCGCCGAGGGCTTCTCGGCCCTGGCGCCCGACCTGTACCACGGCAAGACAGCGGACGAGCCGGACACCGCCGGCAAGCTCTTCATGGCCCTCAACATCGCCCAGGCGGAGAAGGACCTGCGCGGGGCGTTGAAGTTTCTCGCGGGCCACTCGTCGACGGCAAAGCTCGGCGCCGTCGGCTTCTGCATGGGCGGCCAGCTCGCGCTGTTCGCGGCGACGCTCAACCCCGACGTCGGCGCGACGGTGAACTTCTACGGCATCCATCCCAACGTCAAGCCGGACTATTCCAAGCTCGCGGGCCCGGTGCTCGGGCTGTTCGCCGAGAAGGACGGGTTCGTGACGCCGCAGGTGGCGAAGGAGACCGACGCCGCGATCAAGAAGGCGGGCAAGACGTCGGAGATCCACATCTACCCGGGCGTGGACCACGGCTTCTTCAACGACGAGCGCCCCGACGTCTACAACAAGACGGCCGCCGACGACGCCGGGCGGCGTACGCTGGCGTTCTTCCGCCGGCACCTGAAATAGGCGACCGGCCGGCCGGGATCACGCGGGCGTGGTCCCGGCCGGATCCGAGGGTGAACGCGCACGTCGAGGTCACCGACCCCGACGCGCGCGCCCGCTCCCGGCCGCTTCCCTGAGCGTTACGCCGTCGCTCGGTGCACGTACCCGTAGCGGCGGTTGCTCCGCATCCCGCCGGCCGCCACGTACTCCGCCTTGATCGCGGCGACCTTGTCGCGCGTGATCTCACCGAGCGCCGCGCGCTGGTTGATGCGATACAGGCGCGCGGCGTTGCCGCCGAAGATCGCCGTCTTGACGACGCCGTCGGCCGGCCCCAGCGCGGCGAAGTTGTGCTTGCGCCGCATCTCGTCGGGGATCTCGAGCCGCCGCATCGCCTCGATCTGCCATTGCGGCGACCCGTACCAGACGGAGTCGCTGCCCCAGAGCACGTGGTCGGCGCCGAGGCCGCGCACCAGCGTCCCCATGAGGGCGGCCGCCATCCTCGGATTGGCGACGGCGCACGTGGCGAACGAGGTGCCGATCTCGCCATAGACGTTGCTGACGCCGAACTTCCCGGGGATCTCGGCGAGGTCGGTGGCCCACTTGATGCGTCCTGTCTGGTCGAACTCGGCCAGCGCGGCCGTCGGCGGCTCGAGGAACGCGCGGAGCGCCGAGTGGTAGATCACGAAGTTGATCTTCGGCCAGTCCTTGGCGGCCTTGCCGAGATCGTCCACCGTCGCGTACTGCCAGACGTTGGGCCACGACTTCTCGTAGTCGAGCGGCAGCAGGCCCTTGTGGATGCACACGGTGTTGATGCCGGCCTTCACGATCTTCTCGTAGAACGGATACATCAGCTTGTCGTCGTCGAGCCGCCAGTAGGAGCCGGCCTTCGACGGGAACAGCGGGTCGCCGATCGTGTAGCCCTTCCAGCTGTCGGGCTTCAGCTCGGCGATCGCGCGGTCCACCTCGCCCATCCAGCCGCTCTTCTTGGGCGTGAAGACGGCGTGGGCCAGCATCCGCCGCGAGTCGGCGATGCGGTTGATGGCGGCACGCCCCGCCGCGATCTGGTCGTTGGTCAGCAGGTCCCAGGTCTGGTCGTCGAACGGCGCGCCCGAGAGCAGCGCCACCTTCGTGTCGCTGTCCACGAAGACCTCGCGCACGTAGTTCTCGAACTTGAAGCGCGTCAGGTCGTTCTCGCCGGTGAGGGCGGGGTTCCAGTTCTGCTTGGCGTACTTGGCGAGGTCGAGCAGGCCGGTCTGCTTGAAGTCGTCGCGGACGAAGTGCGTCTGGACGTCCACGATGAACTGGCCGGCCAGGGCGCCGGCGCGCTGGGCGGCGACGCCGGGCTGCTGGGCCTCGGCCCGGGAGACGTCGAACACCGGGCCGAAGACGTCGTTCATGGCCAGGAAGGCCGCCGCCATGCCGGCGCTGCTGGCCAGGAACGCGCGGCGGCTCAGGCCGTGCCGCGGGCCGAGGTCGTCGGCCAGCTCCTTGATCCGCGCCTCGACGCGCCGCTGCTCGCGCGTTTGCGGCAGCGGGTTGTACTCGCCGTTGGAGACGACCTGGGTCGGAACCGGGGACTCGAAGGACTCGAGCTCCGCGGGTGCCGTCTGTCCGAGCTCATGCGCGCTGAGATAGTGAGGCATCGTCGCCCCTCCATTCGGACTACGGGTAACGAACTGCTACGCGGGATAGCGCCGCGCCAGCCCCTCCGCGTACGCGACGAGCAGATCGTGCATCTCGCGCATCGCGGCCTCGGCGGCGCGGCGATCCTCGGCGGTCTTGACGTGGCCGAGGATCGTCTTCTTCGTCTCGCCGGACTCTTCCTGCTCGATCGCTTCGTGCACCGTGTAGTTCGCGGCGCCCCACTCGGGACGCACGCCGTAGTGCTGGACCAGGGCACGGCCGACGGTGCGGGCGATCTCCACCACCTCCTCCTCCAGCAATGCGGTGGCGCACAGCGCGGCGGACCACGGGACCTCGTGAGCCAGCCGCCGGAAGAAGGCGACGATCGCCGCCATCTCGGGGACGGGCACGATGCGCGCGTACTCGTCGCGCGGGACGCCGAGGTCGTCGCCGATGCGGCGAAAGAGCTCGTCGTGATCGGGCGTGCCGCCCACCGTGCCCTCGAAGTACCCGAGGTCCTCGACGAGCAGGTGGCGCGCGCAGTCCTTGCGGACCTCGAGATCCTCGCAGCGCGTGTGGATACCGCTGAAGATCCGCGGGAACCACGCGATCAGCAGATAGTGCTGGGCGATGTGGCCCCAGACCTGCTCACGGGTCAGCGTTCCCGAGGCAAAGCGTTTGAAGTAGTCGGAGCGCCGGAAGGGGCTCTCGGCGAGCAGGGCCGCCGTCACGCCCCCGTACCACTCGTCGGTCGTCATGGTCGGCAAGTATAGCGCGGGCTAGCGACCGAGCCCGGGGAGCCAGCATCCCGCCGGATCGCGCCGGTACGCGAGGAGCTTGCAGTGCTCGACGGCGGGCCGCCGCCCTGCGCCGAGGGCGGCGTCGTGCGCCGCGCGATCGGCGGGGCGCTCGAGGTCCAGCGGCCGATCACCCTCCAGCCCGATCGCGGTCGCCGCGAGGCGGTAGGTCTGGAGACGCCCCCGCGTGGCGGCGACGCGGACGTAGGCCGTCAGGGCGCCCGGATGCGGTCCGATGGCGACCGAGCCCGGGCTGAAGAAGAGCGAGCCCCAGTAGACGTAGCCCCCGCCCGCTTCGCCGCGGAACAGGAGCCACTGGCCGCCGGCCTGGCCCCACGTCGAGCTCTCGGAAAGGGCGAGGTCGGCGACGCCGTCGCCGTCGAGGTCGTCGCGGATGCGCAGGAGCACCGTGCGCTCCGGCGTGTTGGCGAAGAAGTCGTTCTGCGAGGGATCGTAGCCGCCGACGAACTCGCGCGTCGGGTCGGCGATCCGCTCGGCGGCCGGCGCGGCGGCGGCGGCGAGGACGAGCAGGAGGCCGGCGAGGACGCCGCGCCGACGCATGACGAGGCTACGGCAGCGCGACGGGCGGCCGCGGAGCCTGCGCGAAGTCGAAGGCCTCGAGGAACGCGGCGGCATCGCGGTCGCGCACGGTGAGCGGTGCGAGGTCCCAGCGCCATTCGACGAATTTCAGCACGGAGGCGTGCTCGTACTGCCCGTGCGCGATGACGCCGCGGCGAGCGTACGGCGACACGATCAGGGCCGGCACCCGCGTGCCGAGGCCGAAGCGATCCACCACGGGCGGACGCACGTGATCGAACCAGCCGCCGCCCTCGTCGTAGGTGACGACCACGGCGATGCGTGGCCAGTAGCGGCTGGCCATGATCTCGCGCACGGTCTCGCCGATCCAGAGGTCGCCGGCGCCGACGGTGGAGTACGCGGGGTGCGCGTTGCGCGGGGCGTGCGGCTTGACGAAGGCGACCGCGGGCAGCGTGCCGTCGCGCAGCGCGGTGGGAAACTCGGAGGCGTCGCGGATCCGCTCGCGGCCCTCCGGCGTGTCCATGATCCGCTTCACGTACTGGAAGGGATTGTGATGCGGCATGAGCCCGGCCGCCACGGCGTCCTTGCCGGCGCTCCAGCCGCCCGCGTACCAGCGCCACGACACGCCCCTGGCGTCGAGCCGGTCGCCGATGGTCGGCTGCGTGAGCGGCTGCTTCATGACCGTCTTGACCCGCTGCGGCGGGTACGGCGGGTCGAGGTTGTTGACGACGAAGCCGTCGGAGCTCACCTCGCCGTCCTTCGTGATCGACCCGTCGGGTCCGGCCACCGCGCGGTACTCGGGATCGTCGGCGACGTGGGCAACGGCCGCCGTGATCAGGAAGTAGTGATTGGCGAACGAGCCGCCGTGGATCGACTGGAAGTACCGGTCGAGCAGCACGAACTCGTCGGCCAGCCGCCACTGCACGGGGCTGGCCGCGCGGTCGTAGAAGCCCATCGTGATGCCGCCGCTCGTGCCCTCCGCCACCCACTTGCCCATCGGGACGCCGTCGGCGCCGGCGGCGTACTGCCGCTGCATGTGATAGAAGCGGTGGACCGGATTGTTCGTCAGGTCGAAGGGCTGCACGAAGCGCAGGAGGGGGAACGGCGCGTTCGGCAGGTCGCCCGCGAACCGCGGATCCGGCTTGCCGTCGCGGCCGAGCGGCGGCGGCAGGGTCGCGTAGGTCGCGCCGCTCTTGTCCGCCTGTCGGCCCTTGTAGTTGGCGAGCCCGTCCGCGCCCGGGTACGTCCCGAAGAGATGATCGAAGGAACGATTCTCGAGGAAGAGGACGACGACGTGATCGATCGGGGCACGGTCGCCACGCGGCTCGCCGCCCACGCCCGCGCATGCGGCGAGCAGCGCAGCCAGCGCCGCCGCGCGGAGGCGCCGGGACATCGTCACGCGGAGGCGGCTGCGGCCTTGTCTTTCTTCTTCTTGCCCTTGGCCGCCGTCCCGCCCTCGGCCTTCGGCGCCTTTTCCTTCTTCTCGGCGCCGTCCTTGCGCGCCTTGCCGCCCTCGACGCGGTCCACCAGCTCGAGGATGACCATCGGCGCGTTGTCGCCCGGGCGCCGTCCCGTCTTGATGATGCGCGTGTAGCCGCCGTTGCGATCCGAGAAGCGAGCGGCGATCGTGTCGAAGAGGGTGCCGACCACCTCGGCGTCGGGCACCATCGTCAGCACCTGGCGCCGCGCGTGGAGGTCCTCGCGCTTGGCCAGCGTGATCATGTGCTCGGCGGCGCCGCGCACGGCCTTGGCCTTGGCCTCGGTCGTCGTGATCCGCTCGTGGCGGAACAGGGCGACCAGGAGGTTGCGGAAGAGCGCCCAGCGGTGTTGGGTGAGCCGTCCGAGCTTGTAGGTGTTCTTGCCGTGCCTCATCGGAGTCCCCCCGCCGCTCCCCGCCCGAGCGCGCCGAGGACGTTCGGGTCGATGCGCATGCCGAGGGAGAGCCCCAGCGCGGCCAGCGCCGTCTTGATCTCGTCGATGGACTTCTCGCCCAGGTTCTTGACGTCGACGAGGTCGGTCTCGCTCTTCTGGACGAGATCGGCGACCAGGTGCATGTCGGCGCCCTTGAGCGCGTTGATGGCGCGCGCGGGCAGGGCCAGCTCCTCGAGCGTCTTGCCGAGCGTCTCCCGGAGGTACGCCTCGCCGGACGCCGCCTCGGCCTCCTCGTCCTCCTCCGGCGCGCCCGTCGTCAGCGGCGCGAAGTGGTCGCGCAGGAACGTCGAGGCGCGGGTGAGCGCGTCGTCGGGGCTGACCGAGCCGTCGGTCCAGACCTCGACCACGAGCTTCTCGTAGTCGGTGATCTTGCCGAGGCGCGACATCTCCACGTTGTAGGCGACGCGGGTGATCGGCGAGAACGCCGCGTCCACCACGAGGGCGCCCGACGGCGCCTCCCGCTTGTGATCGGCCGCCTCGTAGCCGCGGCCGACGCCGATGCCCAGCTCCATGCTGACGCGGGCGCCGGACTCGACCGTGAACAGCATCACCTCGGGGTTCATGATCTCGACCTCGGTCTCGGGCACGTCCTCGCCCTTGACCGTCTTGGGCCCGGTCACCTCGAGGCGGATGACGCGCGGCTCCTGCGACGGCACCTGCACCGAGAGCTTCTTGAGGTTGAGCAGCACGTCCACCGTGCTCTCGGTGACGCCGGGGATCTTCGTGTCAGCGGTGCGGACGCCGTCGACTTTCACCCACGACACCGCCGCCCCCGGCACGATCGACAGCAGCGTGCGCCGGAGCGAGTTGCCGACGGTGAGGGCATAGCCCTTCTCGAAGGGCTCGGCCACGAGGCGGCCGTAGCGGTCGCTCAGGATCTCCCACTCGACCTTCTTCGGCTTCTGGAACGGAATACGCGGCATCGCGGGTCGGCTCCTACTTGCTGTACAGCTCGACGATGAGCTGTTCGCTGACGGGAATCTGGATGTCTTCGCGGAGCGGGAGGCTCCGGACCACGCCCTTGCGCTCGTTCGGCTCGATCTCCAGCCACTGCGGCAGCTGCCCACGGCCGGCGTTGACGTTGTCGTCCAGGCGGGCGGCCATCTTCGACGTCGGGCGCAGCTGAACCACGTCGCCCACCTTCAGGAGCATGGACGGCACCGAGGCCTTGCGGCCGTTGACCGCGAAGTGGCCGTGGGCCACCATCTGCCGGGACTCGCGCCGCGAGGCGGCGAAGCCGAGACGGTGGACGACGTTGTCCAGGCGCAGCTCGAGCAGCCGCAGCAGATTCTCGCCGGTCACACCCTTTTCCCGCTCCGCCCACTGGAAGTACTTGCGGAACTGCGACTCCAGCACGCCGTAGATCCGCTTGGCCTTCTGCTTCTCCCGGAGCTGGATGCCGTACGGCGTGAGCTTGCCGCGGTTCAGGCCGTGCTGGCCCGGCGGGTAGTTGCGCCGCTCGATCGCGCACTTGTCGGTGAAGCAGCGCGCGCCCTTGAGAAACAGCTTCTGACCCTCGCGCCGGCACAGCCGGCACTTCGCGTCGCGGTATCGCGCCATCGTCGCCCCCTACACCCGCCGCCGCTTCGGCGGGCGGCACCCGTCGTGCGGGATCGGCGTGACGTCGCGGATCGCGGTGATCTCGAGGCCCACCGCCTGCAGCGAGCGGATGGCCGCCTCGCGGCCGGCGCCCGGCCCGCGCACGAAGACCTCGATCTGCTTGAGCCCGTGCTCCATCGCCTTGCGCGCGGCCAGCTCGGCCGCCGTCTGCGCCGCGAACGGCGTCGACTTGCGGGAGCCCTTGAAGCCCGCGCTGCCGGCGCTCGACCACGACACCACGTTGCCCGTCTTGTCGGTGAGCGTGACGATCGTGTTGTTGAACGTCGCCTGGATGTGGGCGACGCCCGTGCGTACCTCGCGCCGCTCCTTGCGCTTGCCGCCCTTCTTGCGCGGGGCCGGCTTGCCCTGGGTCTGCTCCGCCATGATTTACGCTCCCGCCTTCGGGGCCGCCGCCGCGGCCGGCGCGGCCGGCGCCGCCGCCGCCACCGGCTTCTTCTTGACCATGACGCCCCGGGTCTTGCCCTTCCGCGTGCGGGCGTTGGTGTGGGTGCGCTGGCCGCGCACCGGCAGGCCGCGGCGGTGGCGGATGCCGCGGTAGGAGCCGATGTCCATGAGGCGCTTGACGTTCATCGAGATCTCGCGCCGCAGGTCGCCCTCGACCTTCAGCTCGCGCTCGATGATCTCGCGCACCCGCGCCGTCTCCTCGTCCGTCCACGCCTTGACCCGCTTGTTGCCGTCGATGTTGGCCTTCTTGAGGATGTTGATCGCGGTGGGCTTGCCGATCCCGTAGATGTACGTGACCGCAATCTCCCCCCGCTTCTCCCTCGGCAGATCCACACCCGCCACTCTCGCCATGGTCTCTCCTCGCGCCCGTTCGAGCGCCGGCTTCGCCGGCGCAATCCTGTTGTGTCTATGTCCTGGGGGAGGCATCGGAGGGGGCCACCCGGGCCCCCTCCGAAGTTCTCTCTACCCCTGCCGCTGCTTGTGCCGCGGATTCTTGCAGATGATCCGCACGACCCCGCGCCGCTTGACGATCTTGCAGTGCTCGCAGCGCACCTTGACCGACGGTCGGACCTTCATCTCCTCGCTCCTACTTGAACCGGTACGTGATCCGGCCCCGTGTGAGGTCGTACGGCGACAGCTCGACCTTCACGCGGTCCCCCGGCAGGATGCGGATGAAGTTCATGCGCATCTTGCCGCTCACGTGCGCGAGCACGCGGTGGCCGCTCTCCAGCTCCACGCGGAACATCGCGTTCGGCAGCGGCTCCACGACGGTGCCCTCGACCTCGATCGCGTCTTCTTTGGGCATGCGCCTCTCACGCCACCTGGACGGAGCGGCCCGTCCGGCTCGTCAGGACCTCGGGCTCCGTCTCGGTGACGGCGATCGTGTGCTCGAAGTGGGCGGCCAGGCTGCCGTCCCTCGTCACCGCCGTCCAGCCGTCGTCGAGAACCTTCACTTCCCAGCTTCCCATCGTGACCATCGGCTCGATCGCCAGCACCATGCCCGGCCGCAGCTGCGGCCCGCGCCCCGGGTCGCCGAAGTTCGGCACCTGGGGATCCTCGTGCAGCGCGCGACCGATACCGTGGCCGACGAACGCCCGCACGACCGAGAAGCCGTGCCGCTCCACGTGCGCCTGGACCGCGTGCGAGACGTCGGAGAGGCGCCGGCCCGGCCGGCACTCCTGGATGGCCTGATCGAGGCTCTCGCGGGTGACGTCGAGCAACTGCTGCACCTTCGGGGGCACGTCGCCGATCGCGAGGGTGAACGCGCAGTCCGCGTAGTACCCGTCCACGATACACCCGAGGTCCAGGCCGACGATATCGCCTTCCTTGATCCGCCGGTGCGACGACGGAATGCCGTGGACGACTTCGTCGTTGATCGAAATGCACACGGTCGCGGGGAACCCTCGATACCCTTTGAACGCAGGTTTCGCGCCCCGCGCCGCGATGAACGCCTCCACATCCTCGTCGATCTCGAGCGTCGACATGCCCGGCTTCACGAACCCGCGCAGGTGCGCGACGACGTCGGACAGCACGTGGCCGGCCGTGCGCATGAGACCGAGCTCGCGGGCGGACTTCAGCTCGATCACGCTCGCGCCCCCGCCGCCGCCCCGCGCACGGCGCCGCGGATCGTCTCGATCGGTCCCTCGCCGGGCACGGAGACGAGCATGCCGCGACCGCGGTACCAGTCGAGCAGCGGCGCCGTCTGCCGCGCGTACACGCCGAGCCGGTGGCGCACGGTCGCCTCGCTGTCGTCCTCGCGCTGGTAGAGCTCGCCGCCGCAGCGGTCGCAGACGCCGGGCGACCTCGGGGGCGCCGACACCATGTGGAACGCGGTCTGGCAGGCGCGGCAGACGCGGCGCCCGGTGAGGCGCCGCAGCAGCTCCGGCTCCGACACCTCGAAGTACACGACGCGCTCGAGGGGCTGGCCGAGATCCTCGAGCAGGCGCTCGAGTCCCTCCGCCTGCGCGATCGTGCGCGGGAAGCCGTCGAGGAGGAACCCCTTGCGCGCGTCGGGCCGGCGCAGGCGCTCGGCGATCATCCGGATGATGACGTCGTCCGGCACCAGCGCGCCCGTGTCCATGTAGGCCTTGGCCTCGCGGCCGAGCGGCGTGCCGGCGCTCGCCGCCTCGCGCAGCATGTCCCCGGTGGCCACGTGCGGCACGCCCCACTCGCGGGCGAGCTCGCGGGCCTGGGTGCCTTTGCCGGCGCCAGGCGGACCGAGGAAGGCGACGCGCACCCCTCAGCTCCTCGAGAACGCGCCCGACCGCGTTCGGGACTTCTTGAGGAAGCCTTCGTAGTTGCGCATGAGCAGGTGCGACTCCATCTGCCGCACGGTGTCGAGCGCGACGCCCACCACGATCAGGAGGCTCGTGCCGCCGAAGTAGAACGGCACGTTGAACCAGCGGATGAGCATGTCCGGCAGCACGGAGATCAGGGCCAGGAAGAGGGCGCCGGGCAGCGTGATGCGCGTGAGCGTCCGGTCGATGTACTCGGCGGTCTTCTTGCCCGGCCGCACGCCGGGGATGAAGCCGCCGTACTTCTTCATGTTGTCGGCGAGGTCGATCGGGTTGAAGACGATCGCCGTGTAGAAGTACGTGAAGAAGACGATCAGGCCCATGTAGAGCAGCGTGTAGGTCAGCCGCCCGGGCGACAGCGCGTCGGAGATCGTCTGCATCCACGGGTGCGGCACGAAGCGCGTGAGGGTGGCCGGGAACAGGATCAGCGACGACGCGAAGATCACCGGGATGACGCCGGCCGTGTTGATGCGCAGCGGGATGTGCGTGGACTGCCCGCCGTAGACGCGCCGCCCCACCACGCGTTTCGCGTACTGGACGGGGATCTTGCGCTGCCCCTCCTGCATCAGCACGACGGCGGCGGTCACCGCCACCATGGCCGCCACGATGATCACGAAGGTGAACAGGCTCAGCTCGCGGTTGACGATGAGGGTGTAGGAGGCGGCGATGGCCGAGGGCAGGCGCACGGCGATGCCCGCGAAGATGATCAGCGAGATGCCGTTGCCGACGCCCTTCTCCGAGATCTGCTCGCCGATCCACATGATCAGCGCGGTGCCGGCGGTGAGCGTGATCATCGTGAGCAGGCGGAAGCCCCAGCCGGGATTCGGCACGATGGCGACGCCGTCCGGCTTCATGGACTCCAGGCCGTAGGCGATGCCGAGGGACTGCACGATCGAGAGCACGATCGTGCCGTAGCGCGTGTACTGCGTGATCTTCTTGCGCCCGGCCTCGCCCTCCTTGGCCAGCCGCTCCAGGGCGGGGATCACCACGGTGAGCAGCTGCAGGATGATCGAGGCCGAGATGTACGGCATGATGCCGAGCGCGAAGATCGACAGCCGGCGGAGGTTGCCGCCGGAGAAGAGGTCGACCATGCCGAGCAGCGTGTTCTGCGCCTGGTCGAACACGCGCGCGAGCGCGTGGCCGTCGATGCCGGGCGTCGGCACGTGGGCGCCGATCCGGTAGGCGATGAGCAGGCCGGCCGTGATGAGGACGCGGCGCTTCAGCTCGGGGATCTTGAAGACGTTCTGGAAGCTCGCGAGCCCTTCGATCACGAAGCCGACACCTTCTTGACGTCCAGGACTTCCACGCGACCGCCCTTGGCCTCGATCTTCGCCTTGGCGGACTCGCTCACGGCGTGGACCCGCACGGTCAGCGCGTGCCCGACCTCGCCGCCGCCGAGCACCTTGACGAGCCCGCGCTCGCCGTTCTTGATCAGCCCCGCCTTCACGAGGCCCTCGGGGTCGACCACGGCATTGGCGGCGAACGAGCCCAGCGACTTCAGATTCACGATCGCGTAGTCCTCGCGGCCTCCGTACGGCAGGAAGCCGCGCTTGGGCAGCCGCCGATACAGCGGCATCTGCCCACCCTCGAAGCCGCCGTGCTTGCCGCCGCCGGAGCGCGCGTTGTGGCCTTTGTTGCCCTTGGTCGAGGTCTTGCCGTGACCAGACCCCGGGCCGCGGCCGACGCGCTTGCGCTTCTTCGTGGCGCCGGGCGCCGGACGCAGGTCACTGAGCTTCATGGCTCACCTGCAGCACGTGCGGCACGGCCGCGACCATACCGCGGATCGTCGGCGTGTCGTCGTGCTCGACGGACTGGTGCATGCGGCGCAGGCCGAGGGCCTTCACCGTCGCCTCCTGCGTGGGGGACAGACCGATCAGGGACCTCGTCAGCGTGATCCTAAGCTTCTTGCCGGGCACCGGCCGTCTCCTCCACGCCGCCATCGGCGGCGCCCTTGCGACGCGCGGCGTGCAGGTCTTGCAGCCGCTTGATGTGTCGAAGCGCATCGATCGTCGCCTTCAGCACGTTGTGGGGATTGTTGGTCCCGAGCGTCTTGGTCAGGATGTCCTGGATGCCGACGGCCTCCAGCACGGGCCGGACGGCGCCGCCCGCGATGACACCCGTCCCCGGCACCGCGGGCTTGAGGAACACCCGCCCGGCCCCGAAGTGGCCGGTGATCTCGATGGGAATCGTGGTGTCGCGCAGCGGCACGAAGATCAGGTCCTTCTTCGCGTGCTCGACCGCCTTGCGGATGGCCTCCGGCACTTCGTGGGCCTTGCCCAGCCCCACGCCCACGTGGCCGCGCCCGTCGCCCACGACGACCAGCGCCGTGAACGAGAAGCGGCGGCCGCCCTTGACGACCTTGGCCACGCGGTTGATGGAGACCACGCGGTCGTTCAGCTCCAGCACGCTCGCATCGATCCTCGTTTCGGCCACTCGGTTCTCCCCCTGCTCCGTTTAGAAGGTGAGGCCGCCGGCGCGCGCGGCATCCGCCAGCGCCTTCACCCGGCCGTGGTACTTGTAGCCGCCGCGATCGAACACGACGCTCTTGACGCCGGCCGCCTTGGCCTTCTCGGCCAGCAGCGTGCCGACCGCCTTGGCGGCGGCCACGTTGCCGCCGGTCTTGTGCTGCTCGAGAAACGTCTTGCTGCGGCTGTCCACCGCCAGCATCGTGCGCCCCGCATCGTCGTCGACGAGCTGCGCGTAGATGTGGCCGAGGCTCCGGAAGACGGCCAGCCGCGGCCGCGCCGACGAGCCGCGCAGGTAGCGCCGCAGGCGGTAGTGGCGCTTGTCGCGCGGGCTCCGCCGGTCCCGGGTGATCATTTCGCGCCCGCCTTCTTGCCGACCTTGCGGCGCACGTACTCGTCGGAGTAGCGGATGCCCTTGCCCTTGTAGGGATCGGGCTTGCGCAGGGCGCGCAGCTTGGCGGCTGTCTCGCCGAGCAGCGCCTTGTCGGCGCCGCGCAGCGTGATGGCCGTCTGCTTGTCGATCTCCGCCGTGATGCCGTCGGGCAGCGGGAAGATCACGGGGTGCGAGTAGCCGAGCGCCAGCTGGATCGACTTGCCCTGCATCTGGGCGCGGTAGCCGATGCCCACGATGTCGAGCTTGCGCTCGAAGCCGTCCTTCACGCCGGACACCATGTTGGCCATCAGGGCGCGCGTGAGGCCGTGGAGCGCGCGGATCTTGCGCTCGTCGTCCGGCCGCCCGATGACGAGCACGCCGCCGTCGAGCGTCGCCGAGAGCGGCGACGGGATGGGCTGGCTCAGCTTGCCCTTCGGCCCCTCGGCGCGCACGACGCCCTCGCCCACCTGGACCTTCACGCCCTGGGGAATCGGAATGGGTTTCTTGCCGATGCGAGACATGTCGGGCTCCCTACCACACGTAGGCGAGGACTTCGCCGCCGACCTTCTGCTTGCGTGCCTCGCGATCGGTCACCACGCCCTTGGACGTCGAGACGAGCGCGCAGCCCATGCCGGCGAGGATCGACGGGATCCGGTCGTGGGTGACGTAGATCCGCCGCCCCGGCGTGGACACCCGCACGAGCCCGGAGATCATCTTCTCGTTGCCGACGCCGTACTTGAGGTAGACGCGGAGCATGTTCTGCTTCTTGTCCTCGAGCACGCGGAAGTTCTTGATGAAGCCCTCCTCCTTCAGCAGCTCCGCGATGCGGACCTTGAGCTTGCTGGAGGGGATGTCGCACTTCTCGTGCTCGGCCCGGCTGGCGTTCCGGATGCGCGTGAGGAGGTCGGCGATGGGATCGCTGCGCATGTCTACCAGCTCGCCTTCGTGATGCCCGGCACCTCGCCCTTGAGGGCGAGCTCGCGGAAGCACAGGCGGCACATCTGGAACTTGCGGATGAAGGCGCGCGGGCGCCCGCACAGCTTGCAGCGGTGGTAGCCGCGCGTCTTGAACTTCGGCGTCCTCTGCGACTTCATGATGAGGGCGGTCTTCGCCATAACCTTATTGCTCCCTGAACGGCATGCCGAGCTGCGTGAGGAGCGCCTTGGCGTCCTCGTCGGTCCGGGCCGTGGTCACGAAGATGACGTCCATGCCGCGGACCTTGTCGATCTTGTCGTAGACGATCTCCGGGAAGATGAGCTGCTCGCGCAGCCCGAGCGCGTAGTTGCCGCGGCCGTCGAACCCCTTGGGCGGCACGCCCTTGAAGTCGCGCACGCGGGGCAGCGCCACGTTCACCAGCCGGTCGAAGAACTCGTACATCCGCGCCGCGCGCAGCGTGACCTTGGCGCCGATGGGCACGCCCTCGCGCAGCTTGAAGTTCGCGATCGACTTCTTGGCGCGGGTCACGATGGGCTTCTGGCCGGTGATGGCCTGGAGGTCCGCCGTCGCGAAATCCATGATCTTCGCGTTGTCGCGTCCCTCGCCCACCCCCATGTTGATCACGATCTTGTTCAGCCGCGGCACCGCCCAGACGTTCGCGTAGCCGCGCTCCTTCATGAGGGCGGGCACGACCGTCTTCGCGAAGATGTCCTTCAGGCGCGCCGGAACCTGTCCGGTGCCCTTCGGCCGGCCCTTCGCGATGGCCGGCTGCGTCTCCGGCGCCTTCTCCCGTTTGGCCTGGCCCTTGCCCGCCGGCTGCTTGCCGCCGCCGGCCGGCGGCTTGGGAGCGGGCTTCGCGTCCGCTTTCGCCATGGCTCTAGCCCCTGTCGATCGACTCGCCGCAGCGGCGGCAGGTGCGGACCTTGCGGCCGTCGGTGAGGACCTTGATCCCGGTGCGCCCGGGCTTGTCACAGCGGGGGCAGACGACGAGCACGTTGGAGAGGGCCAGCGGCCCCTCCCGCTCGATGATGCCGCCCTGCCGCAGCTTCTGCGTCGGCCGCTGGTGCTTCTTGATCATGTTGACGTGCTCCACGAGCACGCGCCCCTTCTCCGGACTCACGCGCAGCACCTTACCGCGCTTGCCCCGCTCCTTGCCGGCGATGACGCCGACGGTGTCGCCGCGACGGACGTGGACGCTCTGCATCAGATGACCTCGGGGGCGAGAGAGATGATCTTGGTGAACTGCCGCTCGCGCAGCTCGCGCGCCACCGGGCCGAAGATGCGCGTGCCCACCGGATTCTCGTCCGCCTTGATCAGCACGACGGCGTTCCGGTCGAAGCGGATGTAGGAGCCGTCCTTGCGGCGGACCTCCTTCACCGTGCGCACCACCACCGCCCGCGCCACCTCGCCCTTCTTGACGGTGCCGTCCGGCGACGCCTCCTTGATGGCCACGATCACGGTGTCTCCCAGCGAGGCGTAGCGCTTGTTGGAGCCGCCCATGACCCGGATGCACTGCACCTTCCGGGCGCCGGAGTTGTCGGCGACGTCGAGCATGGAGCGCGGCTGGATCATTGCGCCGCCTTCACCAGAATGGAGCGGATGCGCCAGCGCTTCTCCTTCGAGAGCGGGCGTGTCTCCTCGATCAGCACGCGGTCGCCCACGTGGCTCTCGTTGCCCTCGTCGTGCGCCTTGAGCTTCTTGGACACGCGGATGACCCGCTGGTAGCGCGGATGGCGGAAGACCCGCTCGATCCGCACCACCCGCGTCTTCTGCATGGCGTCGCTCACCACGACGCCCTCACGACTCTTGCGCTCGCCCACGGCTTACCCTTTCGCTGTCTTCTTCTTCGCCGCGGCCTTCGGAGCCTTGGCGGCTTTCGACACCTTCGCGGTCTTCGCCGGCGTGGCCGCGACCTTCGCCTTCGGCGCCCGCTTCGACGGCGCGGGCGCGGTCACGGCCGGCGCCGCGGCCGCCGCGGCCGGTGCCGCCAGCGGCGCGCCGCCCCGCTCGCGCTGGATCGTGTAGGCGCGCGCGAGGTCGCGCCGCGCCTGGCCGATCTTCGACGGGTTCTTGGCCACGCCCATCGAGAGCTGGAAGCGGAGATTGAAGATCTCCTCGGACAGCTCGCGCGCCTTCTGCGTCAGCTCTTCCTCGGACAGGTCACGCCATTTCGCCGCTTTCATCGAGTCTCGTCTCCGCTCGCCATCACAGGCTGCGCGTGCGCGTCACGAACTTCGTCGTGATGCCGATCTTGTTGGCGGCGGTGCGGAACGCCTCGCGCGCCACGTCCTCCGGCACGCCCTCCATCTCGTAGAGGATGCGTCCCGGCTTGACCACGGCCACCCACTCCTCGGGGTTGCCCTTGCCCTTGCCCATCCGCGTCTCCGCCGGCTTCTTCGTCACCGGCTTGTCGGGGAACACGCGGATCCAGACCTTGCCGCCGCGCTTGAGGCTCCGCGTGAGGGCCACGCGTGCCGCCTCGATCTGGCGGTTGGTCACCCAGCCCGGCTCGAGCGCCTTGAGCCCGTACTCACCGAACGACAGCGTGGAGCCGCGCTGCGCCTTGCCGCGCATGTTCCCGCGCTGGGCCTTGCGGTACTTGACCCGCTTGGGCATCAGCATGGGCCGACTCCTAGGCCTCGGTGGCCGAGGCGGGTCGCAGGACCTCGCCCTTGAAGATCCAGACCTTGACGCCGATCGTCCCCGCCGTCGTGTGCGCGGTGGCGAGACCGTAATCGATGTCAGCGCGGATCGTGTGCAGCGGCACGCGCCCGTCGCGGTACCACTCGCGGCGCGCGATCTCGCTGCCGCCCAGCCGGCCCGCGCACGCGATGCGGATGCCGTCGGCGCCCAGCCTGAGCGCGGACGTCACCGCCTTCTTCATCGCCCGCCGGAAGGCCACGCGCTTCTGCAGCTGCAGCGCGACGTTCTCGGACACGAGCTGCGCGTCCAGCTCGGGGTGGATGACCTCCTCGATGTTGAGGTAGATCTCCTTCCCCGTGCGCGCCTGGAGCTCGTTCTTCAGCTTCTCCACCTCGGCGCCCTTGCGGCCGATGATGATGCCGGGCCGCGCGGTGAAGATGGTGATCCGCGCGCGGTTCGCCGAGCGCTCGATGTCGATCTTCGCGATGCCGGCGTGGTAGAGCTGGTCCTTGATGAAGCGCCGGATCTTGACGTCCTCGTGCAGGAGGTCGGCGTAGTTCTTCGTCGCGAACCAGCGCGACGACCATGTCCGGGTCGAGCCGAGGCGGAAGCCGATCGGATGCGTCTTCTGACCCATCGCCTATTTCTTCTCCTTGGGCTTGCGTCCGCCCCGGGCGGGCGCCTTGGTCGCGGGCGCCTTGGCCGCGGCCGCCCTGGCGGCCGGCCGCCTCGTGGCGGGCGGCGCGGCGGCGGGGGCCGCCGTCGGTGCCGCCGAGCGGGCCGGGCGCGCGGCCGGGACGCGCAGGGCGCGGTCGGCCTCGTCGCTGACGCCGATGGTGAGGTGGCTGGTGCGGTGCTTGATGAAGAAGGCGCGCCCCATCGCGCGCGGCTGCACGCGCTTCATCGAGGGGCCGCCGTCGGCGATGGCCTGCACCACGCGCAGGTCGTCGAGGTTGCGGACCTGGTGGTTGTGCTCCGCGTTCGCCACCGCCGAGCGCAGCACCTTTTCGACGAGACGCGCGGCCGCGCGCGGCGTGTACTCCAGCGTGGCCAGGGCGTCGCCCACCGACTTGCCGCGGATCTGGTCGAGGACGAGCCGCGCCTTCCGCGCGGAGACGCGCACGAACCGGGCGCGGGCGACAGTGTTCATGGGATCAGGTCTTCCCCGTCGGCGAGGCGGCGGCCTTCTCGGCCTGGCCGTGCGCCTTGAACGTGCGCGTGAGCGCGAACTCGCCGAGCCGGTGGCCGACCATGTTCTCGGTCACGTACACGGGGATGAACTTCTTGCCGTTGTGGACGGCCAGCGTGTGCCCGACGAACTCCGGCGCGATGGTCGACCGGCGCGACCACGTCTTGAGCACCTTCTTCTGGCGGGAGCGGTTGAGCTCCTCGATCCGCTCGTACAGCTTCTCGTCGATGAACGGCCCCTTCTTGAGCGAACGTCCCATGCCCCGCTCCTATTTCTTTCGCCGCGTCACGATCATGGAATCCGACGGACGCGCGCCCCGGCGCGTCTTGTAGCCCTTGGTCGGCTTGCCCCACGGGGTCATCGGGTGGTTGCCCTTGCCCTTGCCCTCGCCGCCGCCCATCGGGTGGTCGACGGGGTTCATGACGGTGCCGCGCACGGTCGGGCGGAAGCCCTTCCAGCGCACGCGCCCGGCCTTGCCGACCGACACGTTCTCGTGGTCGAGGTTGCCGACCTGGCCGATGGTGGCCATGCAGTCCAGCGCGACGTACCGCACCTCGCCCGAGGGCAGCTTGAGGGTGGCACGGTCGCCCTCTTTGGCGAGCAGCTGCGCCTGCGCGCCCGCGCTCCGGCAGAGCTGGGCGCCGCGGCCCTTGTGCAGCTCGACGTTGTGCACGAGGGTGCCGACCGGGATGTTGCGGATCGGCAGCGCGTTGCCCGGCAGGATGTCCGCCTGCGGGCCGGACATCACGACCTCGTCCACCTTCAGGCCGTGCGGCGCGATGATGTAGCGCTTCTCGCCGTCGCGGTAGTGCAACAGGGCCAGCCGCGCCGAGCGATTCGGGTCGTACTCGATCGCCGCCACGCGCGCCGGGATGCCGAACTTGTCGCGCCGGAAGTCCACGTCGCGCAGCATCCGCTTCGCCCCGCCGCCCCGGTGGCGGACGGTGATGCGGCCATACACGTTGCGCCCGTTGGTGCGCCGCTTGGGCGAGAGCAGGCTTTTCTCCGGCTCCTTCTTGGTGATCTCCTCGTACGTGAGGTACGTGAGGTAGCGGCGTGCGGGCGAGGTCGGCTTGAGGGTCCGGATGCCCATGGTCGCTCTACGCCCCCTCGACGAGGTCGATCTTGTGGCCGGGGGCCAGAGTCACCACGGCCTTCTTCCAGTCGGGCCGGCGCCCGGCGAAGCGGCCCATGCGCTTGAGCTTGCCCTCGTAGGACGCCGTGCGGACGGCGGCCACCTTGACGTTGAACACCGCCTCGACGGCGGCGCGGATCTCGACCTTGTTGGCGTCGGGACGCACGCGGAAGGCCACGGTGTTCCGCTCCTCCTTCTCCCGCATCGTCTTCTCGGTCATGACCGGCCGGATGAGCACGTCGCGCGGATCCCTCATGTCCCCAGCGCCTCCTCCAGCGCGGTCAGCGCCGCGCGCTCGAACACGACGTGGCGCGCGCGCAGGAGCTGGTAGACGGAGACGTGGGCCGGCGACTCCACGATGAGCCACGGCACGTTGCGCGCGGCGCGCGCGAGCGGTTCCGTCATCGCGGCCGTCACCAGCAGCGTCGGCTCGCCGGCCACGCCGAGGGCGGTCAGCGCCGCCACCAGTGCCTTGGTCTTGCCCTCCGCCTCCACGCGCTCCACCACGCGCAGCGCGCCGTCGGCGATGCGCGCGGCCACCGCCGCCCGCAGCGCCTCGCGCCGCATCTCGCGCGGCATCGCCTTGTCGTAGGAGCGCGGCGTGGGGCCGAAGGGCTTGCCGCCGCCCTTCCACTGCGTGGCGCGGATCGATCCCTGGCGCGCGCGGCCGGTGCCCTTCTGCTTCCACGGCTTCCTGCCGCCGCCCGACACCTCGCTGCGGCCCTTCGTGTCGTGCGTGCCCGCGCGCCGATCCGCCAGCTCGCGCACCACCGCCTGGTGCAGCAGCGGCACGCGGATCTCCACGCCGAAGACGTCGGCCTTGAGCTCCACCGCGCCCATGTCCTTGCCCTTCGCGTCGACGACCTTCACGCTCGGCATCACTTCTTCTCGGCCTTCTGCTGCTGCGCCTTGGTGGTCTTGATGCTCTTGCGCACCATCACGAGCGAGCCGTTGGCGCCGGGCACGGCGCCGCGGATCAGGATCAGGTTCTGCTCGGGCAGCACGCGCGCGACGGTGACGTTGAGCGTGGTGCGCTGCACGCCGCCCATGCGGCCCGGCAGCTTGTGGCCCGGCCACACGCGCGAGGGATCCGAGGAGGCGCCGATGGAGCCCGGCGCGCGGTGGAACATCGAGCCGTGCGTCGCCTCGCCGCCGCGCCAGCCGTGGCGCTTGACACCGCCCTGGAACCCCTTGCCCTTGGTCACGCCGACGACGTCGACGATCTCGCCGGGGGCGAACATCTCCACGGTCAGCGCCTGGCCGACCTCGTACGGCTTCTCGACCTTGTCCAGCCGCACCTCGCGCAGGATGCGCGTCGGCGCGACGTTGGCCTTCTTGAAGTGGCCGGCGCGCGGCTTGGAGACGTTCTTCTTCGCCGGCTCGAAGCCGAGCTGGAGCGCATCGTAGCCGTGGGATTGCTTGCTCCGGATCTCGACGATCGTGCAGGGTCCGGCCTGGACCACCGTGACCGGCACGTGGTTGCCATCGTCG
>QHRU01000091.1 GCA_003220225.1 Candidatus Rokuibacteriota bacterium | reverse complement strand
ACTTCTGACACCACAACAGTGCGACACCGCCGCCTGGCACGATGCCTTCCTCGACCGCGGCGCGGGTCGCATGCAGCGCGTCCTCGACCCGGGCCTTCTTCTCCTTCATTTCGGTCTCGGTGGCCGCGCCCACGTTGATCACGGCGACGCCGCCCGCGAGCTTCGCGAGCCGCTCCTGCAGCTTCTCCTTGTCGTAATCCGACGTGGACTTCTCGATTGCCGCCTTGATCTGGCCGATGCGGCCTTGGATGTCGGCCTGCTTGCCCTTGCCACCGATGATCGTGGTGTTGTCCTTGTCGATGACGATCCGCTTTGCGTGGCCGAGATCGTCGAGCACCGTGTTCTCGAGCTTTACGCCCAGCTCCTCGGAAATCACCTTGCCGCCGGTGAGGACCGCGATATCGGTGAGCATCTCCTTGCGCCGGTCCCCGAAGCCAGGGGCTTTCACGGCGCACACCTTCAGCGTGCCGCGCAGCTTGTTGACCACCAGCGTGGCGAGCGCCTCGCCCTCCACGTCCTCGGCAACGATGAGCAGCGGCTTGCCCGCCTGCGCCACCTTCTCGAGGACCGGGAGCAGGTCCTTCATCGAGGAGATCTTCTTGTCGTGCACCAGGATGTACGCGTCCTCGAGCACGGCCTCCATCTTCTCCGGATCGGTGATGAAGTAGGGCGAGAGGTAGCCGCGGTCGAACTGCATCCCGTCCACGGTTTCGAGCGTGGTCTCGAGGCCCTTCGCCTCCTCAACCGTGATCACGCCGTCCTTGCCGACCTTGTCCATGGCGTCGGCGATCTTGTCGCCGATTTCCTTGTCACCATTGGCGGAGATGGTGCCGACCTGCGCGATCTCCTTCCGGCCCTTGGTGGGCGCGGAGATCCGCTTCAGCTCCTCCACCACCAACTCGACCGCCTTATCGATGCCGCGCTTCAGCGACATCGGGTTGGCGCCCGCGGTAACCGATTTCAGACCCTCGCGGAAGATCGCCTGCGCCAGCACCGTCGCGGTGGTCGTGCCGTCCCCGGCGATATCGGAGGTCTTGGTCGCCACTTCCTTCACCATCTGGGCGCCCATGTTCTCCACCGGATCCTCGAGCTCGATCTCCTTGGCGACCGTCACGCCGTCCTTGGTGATCGTCGGGTTCCCGAACTTCTTCTCGATGACGACGTTGCGACCCTTCGGGCCGAGGGTGATCTTCACCGCGTTGGCCAGCTGGTCCACGCCCCGCTTGAGGCGCGAACGGGCCTCCGTATTGAATTCGAGATACTTGGCAGCCATCTCTTCCTCTCCCGCTCAGCTGAGCTTGGCGATGACGTCGGATTCCTTGATCACGATGATCTCTTCCTCGTCCAGCTCGACTTGCGAGCCGGTGTACTTCCCATAGACGACCCGGTCGCCGACCTTCAGCTCCATCGGGACCCGCTGGCCTTTTTCCATCCGGCCGGGCCCGACCGCGATGACCTCACCCTGGATCGGCTTCTCCTTGGCCGTGTCCGGGATGTAGAGGCCACCTTTCATCTCCTCGGTCTCTTCCATCGGCCGGATCGCCACCCGATCGGCGAGCGGGAAGATCTTCAGCCGCGTCTTCGTTGCAGTAGCCATGGTGCTCCCCGTGTGCGTAACTCCGTAAGCTTCTAAGCTCTCGGAACGGTAGGGAGAGCGGCCCATGCCGCCCTCCTGCCTCGTACTGGTAAGGTCAGGCGTTCAACAACGCCTTCGCCGGCGTGACCTCCACCTCGATCAGGTGAGGCTTGGCCGTCTCCGCCTTCGGCAGCGTGATCGTTAGCACGCCGAGGTCGCAGGTCGCCTTGATCTTGTTCGCATCGATCGAGGCCGACAGCCGGAACGTCCGCTCGAAGGCGCCGTAGGTGCGTTCATAGCGATGGACCTTCTCGGCTTTCTCCTCCGGCACCTGCTCCTTCGTGCCCTTGATCGTCAGCAGGTTGTCCTCCACCGAGATCTTCACGTCCGAGGGCCTCACCCCGGGCAGCTCCGCCACCAGGCGAATGGCATCGGGCTCCTCGAAGATGTCCACCAGTGGCAGCCAGGCGGTGGTCACGGCCTCGGGTACCGGCCATTCAGCCGCGCGGAAGGGCTCGTTGAAGGTCCGGCCAATCCGGTGCTCCAAGTGATGCAGCAGATCCAGCATCGGGTCCCTCTGTATGGTGCCGAACATGTCACTGCTCCTTGCTCGTCGTCGGGCGAATACAGTTAACTAATTAGGTTCACAGAATGCTATCGTATGTTGAGTAACGTAGCGATAGTGTACTACACTTGTCAAGTACACTTGACAGTCTTAGATTGATTGCCGACAGGAGCTAGAGTACTAAAGAGGTTAATCCCCAATGACTCGGCCTTAGGAGGCCCTGTGGACGTACCGTTTGTGATCCTGCATCGGCTAGAGGAATTGGGATTGGAGCAGCAAGAGCTCGCGCGCGCCGCCCACGTGACCGAATCCTACATCTCTCAGTTACTGACGCGGAGAAAGGCGCCCCCCGCGCCGAACCGCACGGACATCTATGACCGCATGGACAAGTTCCTGAAGCTTCCGAGCGGGGAACTGGCCAAGCTGGCGGATCTCCAGCGCAGGGAAGAATTGAAGCGGGAATTGGGGGACGAGCCCGCCCCCTTGTTTCACGAAGTCCGCGAGCTGATCCTGCGCAAGTGTAATCCCGAGAGGCAAAAACACGTCCGCGCGATCTTTGAAACGCAGCCCTTCGGCGAGCTCGAGCGCCTCGTCACCCAGACGCTGCTGGACGTGGTGAAGCGCGTGGCGAAAGACGAACTCGAGAATGACTACTGGCTCCGGATGGTGGCTCGGCTCAGTCGCCGCAGCTATGAGGAGATGCGGGTCGTCGTGCTCGAGTTCCTCGATACGGACATCTTCCACGTGTCCGCTGAGAACTGCGTCGCGTTCTTGGATCCG
>QHRU01000017.1 GCA_003220225.1 Candidatus Rokuibacteriota bacterium | reverse complement strand
GCGCTGAGCGGCCGGCGCTGAAGGAGAGGACGTCCGCCTGCGCGTTCATGCCGGACCGCTCAAGCGGCTCCTTAGGCGGTTCGTTCTAAAGCTCGTCTAACGACCCGGCGCTGAGCGGCCGGTCCGTGTGGCGTTCACCTTCGACGAACCTCCACGTCGGGTGCAAACAGATAGCCTCTCACTCCCGATTCGAGTTGTACCTCCCAGTACGGCCAGGGCTCGACGAACTCCATGCGTCGGACATCCGGTTTCGACCCGACTTCGAGGTAGCCGATGATTGGGTTTGGTGGCGATTGGCTGCCGTACGGATAGCTGGGATTCGCGTAGATCGGTGCACGCACCTTGATCTCGATGTCCCAGCGCAGCGCCTCCCTGTCGTTCTGAAAGCGCATCCCCAAATACCCTACGACAACCAGAGCCGACGCGAGGAGAAGCAAGCCAGCGACGACGTAAGCGACGACGTAGATGTAACGCGGCTTCAAGATCACCTAACGTTGCCGTTCACCTGCGGCCGTCCGAGCGACCAAAGGGAGCGAGGCGACATCAGGTGAAACAGCTTGTTCGGCGGTGACCGTGGGCTGAAAGTCGCGCGACTCCATCGTCAGGACGTTGACGCGCAAAGTCGGAGCAACTCTTCGTGGACACGTTCATTTGCGCTGCCAACAAGCGAGTCGGAGTCGATCGTCCAGGGACGGCCGTCGATATCTGAGACGGCGCCGCCTGCTTCGGTGATGAGAAGGCTTCCTGCCCCGGCGTGCAGTGCCGAGACCCAGAAGACGACGTATGCCGCAATGCGCCCGGCGGCGACATAAGGCGATGCCAAGGTTGTCCCGAGGGAACGAAAGTCCCATCGATCTGCGCAGATGGCCGCTGCGGTGAATCGCGCGGCACGCTCCCGTCGGCTGGCCTTCGCCTTCCCGTCTTCGATTACAATCGTGTGACTGTCGTCGCAGGTGGTGAGCCGCTGTCGGGTGCTATCCTTCAACCTCCACGCGCCTTGGTCCCGCTCCGCCACATCGATCCCGCCCGTCGACGGGTCACCGACGACGGCAACGGTGATTTCGTCACGCTCGACGAGCGCCAAGTTTACGCAGTACAGAGGAATTCCGGAGGCGAAGTTCCGGGTCCCGCAGATGGGGTCAACGAGCCAGTACGGCGAGCCGTCGGCGGATGCTTTCCCGCCGCGCTCCTCACCGACCACCGAGAAGCTCAACGCATCCGCCACCATGTTTCGAACTGCGTCCTCGACGGCGACATCGGCCACCGTCACGAGATCTCGCCCGCCTTTTGCCGTCACCTCTCCCGCACCTACGCCATGCTGAGCGATAGTCAGCGCTCGCTTCACCGCCTCGATGGCCACCACGGTCTCGGGACGGAACGGACGGCCGGACTCAGTCACCGCGCCGAACCTTATCTATCCTGAACTGTGTAACATGGTGAACGCTGCGACGGGCGCAGTGTAGCGCCGGTGTCCATGGAAGCGAATACGCCAGATTTGGGCTTCGGAATCGCGGGGTACGACCGCAATGCGGCGCGCCGCCGCGCCTTGCTATCTTGCGGGGCGCCGCAGTGTAGCGCCGGTTGAGTCTCCTCTACTGATAGGTCTCAAGCTGATAGTTCTTACGGAATACGTGACTGCCGCGGCACGCGCGCGGGAGCGGCGGCGCGAACGACGTCCCGTGCTCGCAAGGCGGGCGTTGACCGTGGTCGGCGATAAAAAGCTAGAGCCCGAACGCCTCGGCGAAGCGGCGGTACGACTCGAGGTGGTCGCCGTACTTGCGGTGGCCGGCGGTGTGCTGGGCGCTCGCGAGGAGCAGGCGCTCCCGGTCGGCCGCCGTCGAGCGTAGGTAATCCTCGAGCAGGCACAGCCCCAGCTCCTGGTTGTGCGGATCGTTCCCGACCTTGGCGGCCGCGCTCGCCAGCGTCTCCACCAGCGGCGCGCGGTCGAAGCCGGCCTTCAGATAGGTCGCCGTCAGCGCGACCGCCTCGTCGGGGCGCAGTGCGAGTAGCGTGGCCTCCAGCCGCTCGAGCAGCGGACGCGCGCCGAGCGACTCCGCGCCCGGCGGCGGGGTGATGGCGCGCCGGCCGTTGTCGGGGGTGTTGGCCTGGTGCTCGGCGGCGCGGTTGATGAACGATGCCGCCACGAAGAGCAGCTTGAGCCGGTGCGGGTGCTCGAAGGTGTCGTAGAACCAGCCGAGCGTGTTGCAGTACTCGTAGCCGTGCTGCGACATCGAGAAGTTGTTGGGCGCGCCCGTCTCGAGAATGACCTGCGCGGAGGCGACCTGGATCGCGTCGAGGATCCGGCGCGGCGACCGGCCCGCCTTCAGCAGCGCGACCAGCGCCTCGATCACCGACCACTCGCGCTGGCGCGTGAGGGTCTCGACGAGCATCGCCTCTTCCGCCGGCGTGAGCGGCGCCTCCTGGCGGAGCAGATCCGCGTCGCGGCCGTCCAGCAAGTTCTGGACGACGTTGCACCCCATCTCGTAGGTCGAGTACCACCGCGGCCCTACGGCCATGTCGGGTACGCCCGCGTAGAGCACGTGGTGCGCGGCGTTCCAGCCGAGGGCCTCGCCCAGCTCGATCGTCGCGCGCGCTCGGAACGACTTGTGGCCCGTCGTATAGGAGCGGTTGTGGAGCATCCGGTCCTGCACGTCGATCAACCCGGCGAAGGCCAGGTGGGCCAGCACCTGCCGGCGGTTCGGCGCGTCTTCCATCAGGCCGAGGAACACGCGATACGCCGTCAGCACCTCGCCGCGCTGCACGAGCGTCAGCCAGTGGTTCAGCCGCTCGGCGAGCGGACCGTCGAGACGGAGCGGCTCCTGATCCGGCCAGTGCGCCTCGGGCTTCGGCGGTGCCTGGTCCACCTTGATCTCGTAGAGCCGCGTGTAGTGGCCCGGCGCTTTGCCGAGGAGCTGGTTCCACGGATCGAGCCCGGTGGGGATGTACCAGACCACTTGTGCGAGCGGCAACAGCGAAAGCTCGGGCCGAACCATCGACATCAGCGGCAACGCGACGCGCTCGCCCAGCAGGCAATGGTCGTTGTTGACGAACTTCACCACGCCGTCGTCGAGCCGCTGGTGGTAGGGCACGTGCGTGTACGGCGCGTGGATCCGCACCGTCTGTGAGACGATCTCGGTAACCGGCCGCTTCTGCTTGATCAGCTCGTACAGCGCCGCGCTGGCGCCGACCTGGTCGCGCGCCAGGATCCGCTCTTCGAGGCGGGCGTAGTCGGAGGTGATCGCCATGGCCGGGAGTATACCGCCTCAGCCGCGCAGCCGCGGGTCGAGGCCGTCGCGGATCGCGTCGCCGACGAAATTCAGTCCCACCACGGTCACGAAGAGCGCGGCACCCGGTCCGAAGACGATCCAGGGCGCCTGCTGCAGGTAGCCGCGGCCGGCGTTGATCATGCTGCCCCACGACGCGCCGGGGGGCTGGATGCCGAGACCGAGGAAGGACAGCGACGCCTCGGCCAGGATCGCGAACGCCACGCTGAGCGAGGCCTGGACGACGATCGGCGCGGCGGCATTGGGCAGCACGTGCTGCCACGCGATGCGCCAGGCGGGCGCGCCCAGCGCGCGCGCGGCCTCGACGTAGTCGCGCGCCTTGACCGTCAGCACCTGGCCGCGCATCAGCCGCGCGAACGTCGGCGTGTAGACGACGCCGAGGGCGATCAGCACGCCGGTGAGCCCCGCGCCCAGCACCGCCCCCAGCGCCAGCGCGAGCACCAGGGGCGGGAACGACAGCACCGCGTCCATCACGCGCATCACCAGGCCGTCCACGCGCCCACCGCTGTAGCCGGCGGCGATGCCGAGCAGGCTGCCGGCGAGCGCGGCGATCGCGACGGAGACGAAGCCGGCGACCAGCGACACGCGGGTGCCCCAGATCACGCGGCTCAGCACGTCGCGGCCGACGTTGTCGGTGCCGAGCAGGTGAGCGCGGCCGGGCGCCTGGAGCGCGCTGCCGAGATCCTGCGCGTACGGGTCGTACGGCGCCAGCACGGGCGCGGCCAGCGCGACGGCGAGGGCGGCGATCAGCACCGCCGCGCCGAACGGCGCCAGCCGGGCGCGCGCGGCCCGGCGCAGCGCGTCCCAGCGCCGGTCGCTCACGGCGGCCGCCCCCGCCAGCGCGGCCGCCCGGTCAGCGAAGGCGGATTCGGGGATCGATCCAGCCATAGAGAACGTCCACGAGGAGGTTGCTCGCGATGAAGCCGACCGCGATGAGCAGGATCACGCCTTGCACCAGCGGGTAGTCGCGCGCGAACACGGCGTCGACCACCAGGCGTCCCACGCCAGGCAGCGCGAAGACGTACTCGGTGATCACCGCGCCGCCGATGAGCGTGCCGAGCTGCAGGCCGAGGACGGTGACGACCGGGATCAGCGCGTTCTTGAGCACGTGGCGGCGGATGACGTGCGACTCCGCGAGGCCCTTCGCGCGCGCCGTTCTCACGTAGTCTTCCGCCAGCGCGTCCAGCAGGCTCGACCTGAGCGTGCGCGTGACCACCGCGGCCAGCGCCAGGCCCAGCGTCACCGCCGGCAGCACGAGCGAGCGTACGCCGGCCCAGCCTTCCTCCAGCGGATCGACGTAGCCGGAGATCGGAAGCCAGCGCAGCGTGACGCCGAAGAGGAAGATCAGGAGCAGCGCGAGCAGGAAGTTCGGCATGCAGATGCCGAACAGCGCGAACGTGGTGCCGAGGCGGTCGACCCCCGTATTGTGATGGACGGCGGAGGCGATGGCGACGGGAAAGGCGATGGTCAGCGAGATGGCCATCGCCAGCAGCGCGAGCTCGAGGCTCGGCCGGATGCGGCGGCTCACGTTCTCGATGACCGGCTCGCCGTTGCGAATCGAGCGGCCGAGGTCCCCGCGCAGGAGCCGGCCCATCCACGCCGCGTACTGCACGGGGATCGGCCGGTCCAGCCCGAGCTCGCGCCGCAGCGCGTCCTTCGCGGTGGCGTCCACCGACTCCGCCATCATGGCGTCGATCGGATCGCCCGGCGTGAGGTGCAGCAGCGCGAACACACCGGCGGTGACGAGCAGCAGCACCGGGATCGTCGCGAGCAGCCGGTGCGCGATCAGGCGCCCCATGACGCGGCCGCCGCTAGCTCACTTGAGCCACACGTCTTTGAAGCGCATCATGCCGTCGGGAATCGGCTCGTAGCCCTGCACGCGCGGGCTGAACGCCTTGGGCTCGACCGGGTGGACGGTGTAGACCATCGGCAGCTCGTCCTGGAGGAGGCGGATCAGCTCGCTGTAGAGCTTCTTTCGCTCCGCCTGATTCGAGACCTCGCGCGTCTTGTCGAGCAGCTCGTCGAGCTTCGGGTTGGAGATGCCGGACCAGTTGAGCGACGTGCCCGGCGTCGTCCGGAAGAACTGGTAGATGTTGCCGTCCGGGTCCGGCCGGCCGCTCCACTGGTAGCTGATCATCTCGAAGTTGCGGCTGTTGCCGTCGGAGAGCTGCGTGGCGGCGTCCACGAGCTTGATCTTCGTCGTGATGCCGGCTTCGCGGAGCTGGGCCTGGATGACCTCGGCCTCCTGCACGTTGATCGGGATGTTGGCGGTCGTCATCGTGAACTCGAAGCCGCCGGGCTTGCCGCCCTCGGCCAGCCTGGCCTTCGCCTTCGCGAGGTCACGCTTGATGTACGGGATGGACTTGTCGTAGGCCCACGAGGTGGGCGGGATGGGCCCGTTGGCCGGAACGCCGACGTTGAGCCACACGCCCTTGACGATCTGCTCCAGGTCGAGGCTGTAGGCGACCGCCTGCCGCAACGCCTTGTTGTTGAACGGCGGCTTCTGGTGGTTGAGCTGGTACGCGAAGGCGGCCAGCGACGGCACGTCGAGGACGACGACGTTCTTGTCCGCCTTGACGGCGGCCACGTCGCGTGGCTGCACGTAGTCCATCACGTCGATTTCCCCGGACTGGAGGCTCTGCAGCTTCACGGTGTCGTCGAGGATGGGCCGGTAGCGCACGCGATCGAGGTAGGGGCCGCCCTGCCGATTCCAGTAGCCCTCGTTGCGCTTGATCACGAGATGCGCGTCCTTCACCCACTCGACGAATTCGAACGGCCCGGTGCCGGCCCCCTTGGCGTTGCGCTGCAGCTCGGCCCCACGCTCCTGCACGACCTTGGGCGAGATCATCATGCCGGCGCGATCCGTGAGCGTCGCGAGCAGCGCGGCGTCCGGCCGCTTCAGGTTGATCTTGATCGTGTGGGAGTCCACCACGTCCACCGAGTCGATGCTGGCGACCTCGCCCTTGCGCACCGACTTGGGCTCCGTCTTCATCCGATCGAAGTTGAACTTCGCCGCCTCGGCGGTGAAGTCGGTGCCGTCGTGGAATCGCACGCCGCGGCGGAGCTTGAAGACGAGCGTTCTGGGATCGGGCTGCGACCACGACTCCGCGAGACCCGGCCGGATCCCGAGCTTCGTGTCCAGCGTCACCAGCGGCTCGTAGATGTTGTGGTAGACCTGCCGGTCGACCTTGCTGCCCGACAGGTGCGGGTCCATCGTCGCCGCCTCGATGTAGAAGCCCACGCGCAGCGTTCCGCCTTTCTTCGGCGCCTGCGCCGCGGCGACGCCAGGCGCCAGGCCGACCATCGGGACACTGGACATGACCGCGCAGGTCTTCAGGAACTCGCGCCGGGACACGCTCATGTCTTCCTCCGTGTCGGTGACGGCAGATACTGCGCTGTCCGGCGCGCACCGTCAAGCCGGGGCGCCGGTGGCCGCTTTTCATCCGCGCGAATGGATTTCATGCGCCAAGACGGTCGTCCCCCGCCCGGACCTCTGCCAAGTCCTCGTCGGCCTTGACCAGGCCGCTCACCGGGTCTGGCACATCACTTGCCCTATAGACGTGCCCGTGGAGCCTTCGATCCTTGCCTCAGAGGCGGGCGCGTCGAGCGAGGCGGTCGTGACCGTCCGCCTCGGCGAATTGCTGCTGGCCGAAGATCTGATCACGTCGGCCCAGCTCGAGGAGGCGCTGCGCGTGCAGGCCGCGAACGAGGGATATGCCCCCCTGGGACATATCCTCGTCACCCAGAACATCATCACCCGGGATCAGCTGGTGTCGGTTCTCGAGCGCCACCGACGCAGCAGCAAGCTCGGCGATCTCCTCCTCCGAAGCCGCGAGCTGAGTGCGGAGCAGCTCGAGACCGCGCTGGCCGAGCAGCGCCGCTCGGGTCAGGCGCTCGGCGAGGTGTTGATCAGGCTCGGGCTGGTGTCCGAGGAGCGCATGCGCAAAGCGCTCTGCCGACAGCTGCACATCCAGTTCTTCGTGCTCGATGCGATTATCATCGATCCCACGCTGCGGAACTTCGTCAACGAGAAGTTTGCGATGAAGCATCGCATCGTGTCGCTGGCGCGGGTCGGCAACGTTCTGGTGGTGGCCATGGACGACCCCACCCAGACGTGGATCCTCGACGATCTACAGCGCAGCACGGGCCTCAAGATCGAGATGATCACGTCGAACTCGGCCCAGATCACCCGCGCGCTGGAGCGGCTCTACCGGGTCGACGTCACCCCGAGCCTCGACAGCGGAACGACCGTGGACGTCATCGGCGAAGACGCCGACGCCGACATGTACGGCGGGTCGGTCGCGCACCAGATGGACAGCGCCGACGAGATCGTCCGCAAGCTCCTGCGCGTCGCGGTCGATCGGGGCGCCTCCGACATCCACCTGGAGACGGTGAGCAGCCGGCTGCAGGCACGGTTTCGCATCGACGGGATGCTGCAGCACTTCAATCTGGGAACGCTGGGAGACGACCTCAGCCGCCAGCGCGGCGAGGTCCTCTCACGCATCAAGATCCTCGCAACCCTCGATATCGCCGAGCGCCGGCGCCCGCAGGACGGCAGCTTCCGCGCCCGCGTGGAGATCGACGGCCGCGTCGTCCCGATGGACTTCCGCGTGTCCGTCATTCCCAGCTATTACGGCGAGAATGCGGTCATCCGCATTCTCGACCCGCGCGGCGCCCCCGACTCGCTGGCCGCGCTGAAGCTGGCGAGTCCGGTGACCGAGCGGCTGGAGCAGCTGATCCGGTCGTCGGCGGGCACGATCCTCGTGACCGGCCCGACGGGCTCCGGCAAGAGCACGAGCCTGTTCGCCATCATGAAGTCGATCTACCGGCCGGAACTCAAGATCGTGACCGCCGAGGACCCGATCGAGTACGTCTGCGCGCAGTTCGCCCAGCACGAAGTGAACGAGCGCGTGGGGAACACCTTCGCGGCCTACACCCGCGCGTTCCTGCGCCACGACCCCGAGGTCATCATGCTCGGCGAGATCCGCGACCCCGAGACGGCGGAGCTGGCCTTCCGAGCGGCCCAGACTGGGCACCTGGTCGTCAGCACGCTGCACACCAACGACGCCCTCGGCGCCATCACGCGGCTCAGAGACCTCGGCGTCGACGCCAGCGTCTGGACGTCCTCGCTGCTCGGCGTGCTCGCCCAGCGGCTCGTGCGCGAGATCTGCTGGAACTGCAAGGAGGAGTACGCGCCGCCGACGACGCTGCTGAGCCGGACGTTCGATATCGTTCCGAGGGACTTCCGCTGGTACCGCGGGGTTGGCTGCGCGACGTGTCATCACACCGGGTACCGGCGGCGGGTCGCCATCTCGGAGCTGTGGACGCCGAGCCTGGACGACGTGCTGCTCATCAACCAGGACGCTCCGCTGGACACGATCTTCGCCTCCGCGCAGAAGAACACCTACTCGATGGCGACCGACGCGTCGAGCAAGCTCCGCGAGCACCGCACGACGCTCGAGGAGCTGCTGCGCGTGCTGCCTCCCTCCGCACTCCGCGAGCTCCGCACGACGCTGACCTGACGCACCGCTGCCGGTTGCCCCGGGCGGCCGGCGAGTATACGCTGGCCGGCCATGGAGCGAGGAGCCCGCCGCCCGTGATGCGCTACCGGTGGCCGAAGCGAAACCAGTCCGCCGCCGTCCTCTCGTTCGACGTCGACGCCGAATCCGGCTTCCTGTTCCGCGAGCCCGAGAAGGCCAAGCGCAGCCTCGCCGATCTCGAGGAGCGCCGCTTCGGTCCCCGCGTGGGCGTCGACCGCCTCCTCCGGATGCTCGACCGCCTGAAGCTCCGCGCCACCTTCTTCATTCCCGGCTGGACCGTCGTCAATCACCTCGCGCCGTGCAAGCGCATCCGCGACGCCGGCCACGAGATCGGCGCGCACGGCAACGTCCACGAAGCCGTCGGCATGCTGGACGAGGCGCAGGAGAAGCGGGTGATGGCCGAGCAGCTGGCCATCCTGAAGGATCAGCTCGGGGTGAAGCCCGCCGGCTATCGCTCGCCGTCGTGGGACGTCAACGTGTGGACGCCGGCGCTCCTCAAGCAGAACGGCTTCCTCTACGACAGCTCGCTGATGGGCAACGACGTGCCGTACGAGATCGCCACCGCGGACGGGCCGTTGATCGAGGTGCCCGTGCAGTGGATCATGGACGACGCGCCGCTGTTCCGCCACGTCTACGGCTCGACCAACGCCATCGCCGATCCCGCGCGGGTGTTCAACCTGTGGTCCACGGAATTCGCGGCGATGCACAAGGAGAACGCCTGCTTCGTGCTGACCTGCCACCCGTTCATCAGCGGCCGCGCCTCGCGCGTGCGGCTCATCGAGGACCTCGTGAAGTTCATGCGGCGGAGCCCGGGCGTCTGGTTCGCCACCTGCGAGGACGTCGCGCAGTGGCACGGCACGGAGCGCGGGCCGGCCAAGCGCCGCTGAGGAGGCTCCCATGCGTCTTTCCGACAGGGTCGTCATCGTCACCGGCGGCGCTCGGGGCATCGGCCGCGCGTACTGTCTCGGCGTGGCCGCGGAAGGCGCGCGCGTCGTGGTGGCGGACGTCGCGGATCCAAAGCCCACCGTCGCGGAGATCGAGGCGCGCGGCGCGCAGGCGCTCGCCGTGGCCTGCGACGTCTCGCGGGAGGCGGACACCCAGCGGCTGGCCACCGAGACGCTCGCGCGGTTTGGCCGCATCGACGTGCTCGTCAACAACGCGGCCCTCTACGGGACGCTGAAGCGCCGCCCCTTCATGGAGATTCCAGTCGAGGAGTGGGACCGGGTCATGGCCGTCAACCTGCGCGGCCTCTTTCTGTGCGCGCGCGCGGTGTTCCCGGCGATGCGCGCGCAGGGCAATGGCAAGATCGTCAACATCGCCTCGAGCACCTTCTTCAAGGGCGTTCCGGACTACATCCACTACACGACGTCCAAGGGCGGCGTGGTGGGGTTCACGCGCTCGCTCGCGCGCGAGCTCGGGCCCTTCGGCATCCGCGTGAACGCCATCGCGCCGGGCTTCACGCTGAGCGGCGAGAACGAGAAGAACATCTCCGAAGAGCGCAAGCGCGCCAACGTCGAGGCCCGGATGCTCAAACGCGCCCAGATGCCCGAGGACCTCGTCGGCACCCTCGTGTTCCTGGCCTCCGACGACAGCGACTTCATGTCCGGTCAGACGATGCTCGTCGACGGCGGCGGCAGCGTTCATTGAGCGCGCCCCCCGCCTTCGACTTCGCGGACACCGTCGTCGTCGTCACCGGCGCCGGGGCTGGCATCGGGCAGGGCATCGCCGAGGCGTTCCACACGGCCGGCGCGCGCGTGGCGCTGGGCGACCTCCGTGAGACGCCGCTGAAGCGCGCCGCCTCGGCGCTGGGCGGTCAGCGCGTGTTCTCCCAGGTCGTCGACGTGCGCGACGAGGCCTCGGTGGCGGCGTTCGTCGGCGCGGCCGAGAAGCATCTCGGCGCCGTCGGCGTCGTCGTGGCCAACGCCGGGATCTATCCGAACACGCCCGTGGTCGACATGGACGTCGAGGAATGGGACCGCGTGATGGAGACCAACGTGCGCGGCGTGTTCCTCACGTGCCGCGCCGCCGCGCGCTCGATGGTCGCCCACGGCACGCCGGGCAAGATCATCACGATCTCCTCCGGCGCCTACGCCAGCGGCCGTCCGGGCGCCGCCCACTACTGCGCGTCCAAGGCCGCCGTCGTCATGTTCACGAAGGTGCTGGCGCTCGAGCTGGCCAAGGCGCGCATCAACGTCAACTGCATCGCGCCGGGCTTCGTGCGCGTCGACAGCGAGGTGTCGCCGCTGACCGAGGAGTACGTGACGACGTTGACGCGCGGCATCCCGTGGGGCCGCCAGGGCACGCCGCGCGACATCGCCAACGCCGCGCTGTTCCTGGCCTCGCCGTTCGCGGACTACGTGACGGGCGAAGTGCTGTCGGTCAACGGCGGCACCTCCGCCGGCCGCTCGCAGCTGCCGCTGAGCACGCCGCCCGGAGCGAGAAAAGAGAGGACACGATGAGACTCGCCGGAAAAGTCGCGCTCGTCTCGGGCGCCGCGAGCGGCATGGGTCAGAGCGAGGCCACGATTTTCGCCAGGGAAGGCGCCAAGGTGATCGTGGCCGACATCCTCGAGGCTGAAGGCAAGCAGGTCGCCGAGAAGATCGTCTCCGGCGGCGGCCAGGCGCGCTTCGTCAAGCTCGACGTGACGAGCGAGGCGGAGTGGGACGCGGCCGTGCGGGCCGCGGTGAGCGCCTTCGGCAAGCTCGACGTGCTCGTGAACAACGCGGGCATCAGCGGCACCTACGACGCCGACATGCTGAGCAGCGCGGCGTGGGACACGGTGATGGGCGTGAACGCCAAGGGCGTCTTCCTCGGCATGAAGTACGCGATCCCGCTCATGAAGAAGGCGGGCGGCGGCGCCATCGTGAACATCTCGTCGATCTCCGGCTTCGTCGGTCAGGACGGCGTGCACATGGCCTACAACGCCTCCAAGGGGGCCGTGCGCATCATGACGAAGACGGCGGCCGTCCAGTTCGCGGGCGACCGCATCCGCGTCAACTCCGTGCATCCTGGCTTCATGCCGCCGATGCGCACGTCGAAGACCTCGGCCGATCCGACGTGGCGCGCGAAGATGCTCGGCGCCGTCCCGATGAAGCGCGAGGGGCGCGTGGAAGAGGTCGCCCACGCGGTGCTCTTCCTGGCCTCGGACGAGGCGTCCTACATCACGGGGACCGAGCTCGTCGTCGACGGCGGCTATCTGGCGGTGTGAGGAGCCGAGTGCTCCGCGGCTGACTAGATCGCGATCTTGAGCTGGATCGCGCCGAACAACGCGCGCGGGATCCGCACCTTGCGCTTCCCCGTGCCGCGTGACCGAGTCATTCGCACGAGGCCGTGCCGTTCCAGGATCCGGAGGTCTTGCTGGACGTTCTTGAGGTCCCTTCCGACGATGTTGGCCAGCTCATACATGGAGCCCGGGCGCTTGCGCCGAATCGCACGGAGCAGGGCGAGCCGGCTGGGCGTCAATAGATTCCGCGCCGCCTCGAGGCTGGTGAAATAGACGCCCTCGCGGCGGCGCATGCGGCGGCCGGCTCTGACGGCCTCGAACGTGTCGCTGAAATCTCCCAGCCCTTGCTCGATGGACTTGATCCCGATGGTCAGGGTTCTAGGCATCGCGGCGCTCGGTCGTCTGTTTCACGTCCGCCATGAAATCCGCGATGAGACGAGTGACGTCGCTGAACGCATACGGCTGTTCGAACCCCTCCACGTGACGGTGATGCCCCTTCGGCGCGGTCGCGACCTTCCAAATCGCCAGATCCACGATATCGCCCCGTCCGTCGGTGAACTTTTCCCGAAGGACGAGCGGCGCCCGGGCCAACTACGGTCTCCAATATATGGTATGTAAGGCCACATATCAACGTGGCCATATGGTGCAGCACCTGGCAATGTCCAAAGACAGATACGCGTCGCGGTGCTGGGCTAACGCAGCCCGATCGCCTGCGCGACCTCCTCCAGGTGGAGCGCCGCGTCGCCGCAGTCGAGGCTCGCGGCGTGGATGCGCTTGTGGAGCAGGTGCAGGGGGTGCTCCTCGCAGTAGCCGATGGCGCCGAAGATCTGGTGCGCGCGCCGCGCGACGGTCAGGCAGGCCTCGCTCGCGTAGGCCTTGGCCATGGCGACATCGGCGACTGCGGGGACGCCCTCGCTCGTCCTCCACGCCGCCGCGTAGAGCAGGCCGCGCGAGGCGTCGACGTCGCGCACGAGATCGGCGCACGCGTGCTGGATGGCCTGATGCCCGCCGATGGGCCGGCCGCCCTGCACGCGCGTCTTCGCGTACTCGACGGCCAGCTCCAGCACGCGCTGGGCGGCGCCGACCATCTCGGCCGTGCGCGCCAGCGCACCGGCCTGGAGGGCCCCGCGGCGGCCGGCGGACGAGCCCAGCCGGTCCTCGGCGCTCACCGCGGCGCCGTCGAACGCCACCTCGAAGAGCTTCTCGGGCCCGATGACCTCGAGCGGCCATCGCGCGATGCCCCGTCGGTCCGTCGGCACCAGCAGGAGCTGCGTCTCGCCGCCCGCGCGCGCGGCGACGACGAGCGCGTCCGCCACGTGCGCCGCCTCGACGAAGAGCGCGCGTCCGGTCAACCGGCCGCGCGCGTCGACCTCGAGCGAGCTGGCCTCGTCGGCGAGCGCCACGCCCACGATGCGCTCGCCGGCGGCCATCGCGGGCAGCAAGCGCTTCTTCTGATCGGCGTTGTCGCAGGCCAGCAGCACCGACGTCGCCACCACCGCGCTCGGCACGAACGGCCCCGGCGCGCCGGCGCGGCCCATCTCCTCGACGAGCAGGATGACGTCGAGCAGCGAGCCCTCGCTGCCGCCGAGCTCGGCCGGAACCAGCAGCCCCTGCCAGCCGAGCTCCGCCATGCGCTGCCAGAGCGCGTCGTCCACGCCTCGCGCGTCGAGCGCCACGCGCTGCACCCGCTCGGGGGGACAGTGCTTCTTCAGGAAGTCGCGCGCGGTGGCGACGAGCAGCTGCTGGGCGGGCGAGGGACGAAAGTCCATCAGGCCTTCCTCGGCTCGGCGGGAAGACCGAGACCGCGCACGGCGACGGTCGTGCGCAGCACCTCGGCGGTGCCGCCCGCGATCGTGTGGCCGAGGCTCGTCAGGTACGCGTGCGAGATCTCGCCGTCCAGGCGCACCTCTCGCGAGCCCGCGCGCAGCGGCGCCCACGGGCCGAGCAGGTCCATGCCGAGCCGCGCGAGCTTCTGACCCGTCTCGTCGGCGTAGACCTTGGCGACCGCCGTCTCGTAGCTGATGGGCGCGCCGTCGCGCAGCAAGCACGCCGCGCGGTAGAAGAGCAGGCGCAGCGCGGCGATCTCGGCGGCCATGGCGGCCAGCCGCCGGCGCAGCGCCGGATCGCGGCTGGCGCCCGTCGTGTTCGCGTGCTCGACCAGCCGCCGCAGCACGCGCTCGAGCGCCGGCGCCTTGTAGAAGCGGCCCCAGAACCGGTCGGAGTCGAGCCCGTTGAGCAGCGCCTGGAAGCCCTCGCCCTCGGGCCCGAGCCTCAGGTCGGCCGGCACGCGCACGTCGTCGAGGAAGACCTCGTAGTGATAGACGCCGCCGGTGAGGCTCCGGATCGGCCGGATATCCATGCCCGGCGTCCCGTTCGGCACCACGAACATGCTGAAGCCGCGGCTGCGCCGAGCCTCGCGGCTGGTGCGCGTGAACACCAGTCCGTGAGTCGCGATGCCCGCGTGGCTCGACCAGATCTTGTGGCCGCGGATCACGTACTGATCGCCGTCGCGGCGCGCCTCGGTCTTGAGCGCGAGCAGGTCCGAGCCCGCGTCGGGCTCGCTGTACCCCTGCCAGAACGTTGCCTCGCCGCGCGCGACCGCTGGCAGCACCTCGCGGCGCAGCCGCTCGCTGCCGTACTCGATGATCGCGTCCGCCGTCTGCCAGGAGCCGGCGAGCGGCCCGAAGGGCGCGCCGGCGAGCGCCAGCTCCTCGAACAGCACCAGCTTGAAGAACATCGGCCGTTCCTGGCCGCCGTACGCGACCGGCCAGCACATGCTGATCCAGCCGCGCTCGGCCAGCGCCTTCATGAACGCGCGCGAGTGCGCCCCCGAGCCGTAGCCCGCGTCCATGCCGTCGACCGGAAAGCGCTCGAGCGGCTGCTCGCGCAGGAAGCCACGAACCTCTTCGGCGAAGGCCGTCTCGGCGGGGCTGAACCCGAACTCCATGGGCGGCTATGCTACACGGTATGCCGGAGCTCGGTCCTCTCCTCGCGTCCGGCCGCGACGCCGATATCTTCGCCTACGGCCGCGACCTCGTCGTCCGACGCTCGCGTCGTGGCCGGTCGATGGAGAGAGAGGCGAGGATCATGCGGTACGTGGCGCGGCACGGGTACCCCGCGCCTCGGGTGGAGGACGTCCGCGCCAATGGCTCGGAGCTGGTCATGGAGCGCATCGACGGCCCCACGATGCTCGAGGTGCTCTCGAAACGGCCGTGGACGCTCCGTCGAAACGCCGGGCGACTCGCGATGCTCCATCACCGCCTCCACGAGATTTCAGCTCCGGACTGGCTGGAGCGGGTCTTCGGCGGCGGTGACCGCGTGATCCACCTGGACCTTCACCCGCTGAACGTCATCCTGTCGCCTCAGGGGCCGAGGCTGATCGACTGGACGAACGCCGGCTGCGGCACTGGTCCGGCGGATGTGGCCCTGACCTGGCTCCTCATGGCCACCGCCGACATTCCGGGCGGCGCCATGCGAGGAACCGTCGGCAGTGTGTTCCGCACGATGTTCGTCCGGTCGTTTCTCGGGCACTTCGAGATCGACGCCGTGCGGACGGCCCTGCCCGCGGTCGGGATGTGGAAATGCGAGGACCGGAACATGCGGCCGGCGGAGGTGGCCGCCATGCGGCAGCTGGTGGCCGCGGAGTCGAGCCAGCGCTAGGCGCCCCTCAGTTCCACTTCACCAGCTCGTTCAGCGCCGTCCTCAGATTCGCGCGCCCGCTCTCGAGGTGGGGGTGGACCGCCAGCGCGCGCCGGAACAGATCCGCGGCCTCCCGGAACTCGCTGAGCATCAGATGGCAGAGGCCCTGACCCGAGAGCGCGCCGAAATGATTCGGATTGCGCGCGAGGGTCTCCCGGCAGTCGGCGATCGAGGCGACGTAGTTCTTCGCGAGGTATCGTACCGTCGCGCGCTTGTTCCAGCCTTCGGCGAACTGCGGCGCCGTTTCGATCAGCCGCGTGAAGAGGCCGTCCGCCTCCTCGAGCTGCTGGCGCTGCATCGCCTCGACCCCCTGCAGGAGTAGCGCGTCGAGCCGCGGCTGACCGGACTGGTGCCACATCTGCCACAGGGCGGTCGCGGCGCGGGCCGCCCCCACGGGATCGTCGCCTCGCAACACCGCCAGCGCCTCCTCCTGGGTCATGGCACGGAAGTCGAGCGACGGACCGCGATCGCGCCTTCCTTGACCACGAGCCGGATGGCGTCGGGCGTCTGGAGGACCCTGACGTCGGCGAGCGGACCGGTGATGAGGCCTTCGTCGATCGCCGCGCGGAAGCCGGCGTCGAGCCCGCCGGCATCACGGACCGTCGTGTAGCCATAGCCAGCGTGCGCTCGATCACGCGCGCCGTGCGCAGATGCCGCGTGCTGCCGGGCTCGTTCAGCTCCCACCGACTCGCCAGCTCATAGCCGTGGAAGGCGAGGTGATTGTGCCAATCGATGAGCCCGGGCAGCACGGTCATGCCGGCGACGTCGATCAACTGCGCGCTCGATGGCCACGTGGCCGCCGCCCCGGTGCTCACGGTCTCGACGCGGCCGTCGGCGATGACGACCGTCGCGTTCGCGCACCGGCGTGCGCCCGGTGCCGTCGATCAGCGTGCCACCACGGAGGACCAGCATGGGACGACCTCCTCGTTCAGGGCTGCGAATTCTGCCGCACCGCGCCCGGAGTATACGCCGCGGCGCCTTCAAACTTGACCGGGCTTCTCGCGGCGCATTAGTGTGCGATGAGGTGGGC
>QHRU01000036.1 GCA_003220225.1 Candidatus Rokuibacteriota bacterium | reverse complement strand
CGGATGAAAACTAACCGGGGCTAAGAGGCGGCGCGCGTCCAGGCGAGCCGGCTGATCCCGGCCAGGAACGTGTCTCGGCTCTCGAGCACTTCGAAGCCTGCGGCGGCCACGGCGGCGCAGAACTCACGCTCGCTGAGGTAGCGGCGCTCCACGTGCCGCAGCGTCTCGAAGATCGCGGTGGGCAGGAGCCAGCGGAGCGAGCGCAGCGCCTCCAGGGTGCCCAGCCGGGCGCGGACCTCGCGGAACGTGGAGAGCACGCGCGCGGGCCGCCCGTAGGTGAGGAAGATCGCATGACCGCCGGGCTTGAGCGCACGGCGGCAGGCCGCCAGCATCGCCTCGGGCCGGGGATGCCAGTAGATCGTGTGCATGCTCACGATCACGTCGAACGTGGCGTCGCCCAGGGGCGGATCGGACGCGATGTCGCGGTGCTCGAACGTCAGGGCCAGGCCGCGGCCGCCCCAGTGCTCGCGCGCGACGTCGACGAGGTGACTGACGGCGTCGAGTCCGGTGACGCGGTAGCCCAACCCGGCGATGCGCGCGGCGACGGTGCCGGTGCCGCACGACACGTCGAGCACGCTGGACGACGCGCCGGCGGGCGCCGAGCGCCCGACGAGCGTCGCGATCTCCTCGAGCAGGCGCTCGTAGGGCGGGAAGCCCGAGACCACGGCGTCGTAGGTGAGCCCGTAGCCCACCGCGATCAGACGCTCAGTCGCCGTCCGCACCGAGGTGTGTCGCCCCGTCAGGAGCTCGCCCGTCAGGGCGTCGGGCCGGGCTGGCTGCCGCGCCATTCACGAGTCCTCGACGTCCCGACGCGCCCAGACGAGCACGCTCGCGCCGTTGAGGAACGTCCGGCGCGTCCCGAGGACGGTGAATCCGGCCGCTTTGAGGTTCTCCGCGAACTGATTCTCGTCCCAGTAGTGCGGGCCGATGCGCTTGCGCGCGACCTCGAAGATCGAGTTGGGCACGAGCCACAACAGACTCGCGAGCGCCCCGCGCAGCCCGTCCCGATGCTTGATCTCGCGGAACGTCGACCAGGGGCCGACGCGGCGCGTGGGATTGACGAACACGGCGTGGCCGCCGGGCTTGAGCACGCGCCACGCCTCATGCAGGAGCGTGAGCGGCTCGGGGTGCACGTAGAGCCCGTGGATGCTCACCACCATGTCGAACGATCCGTCGCGGCCGCCCGCGCCCTCGGCGAGATCGCCGTGGCGGAACGCCAGGTTGGCCAGCCGCTTGGCGCGGCGCTTTTCGCGCGCCAGCTCGACGAGCGCCGCGTACGCCTCCAGGCCGATCGTGGAGAAGCCGGCCTCGGCGAGCACGAAGGTGAAGTTGCCCGGGCCGCAGCCGACGTCGAGCACGTGCACGTCGCGGCGCGGCCCGTGGGGCGCGCCCTTTTCGACGAGCTCGAGCACGTCGGCCTGGAGATCCCGGTACGGCTGGAAGCGCTCGAAGATGGCGTCGTAGACGACGCCGTAACCCACGGACAACATCCGGTCCAGGCCCCACTGGAGGGCCCTCACCACGGCGCCCATGATGCCCTCCGCCGCGGCCGGGCCGCGAGTTTCCGCGCCGATCGACGGCATCAGCGCGCGTCCTGCTTGCGGTCCGTGAGCACTTTCTCGACGGTCCCGCGCAGTTCCTCAGAGGTAAACGGCTTCAACAGGATCGAGTCGAAACCCATGCGGTTGGCCTCGTTGACGACCTCCGGCGAGCCGTGGCCTGTCACCAGCACAACCGCGATATCAGGGTACAGCGCCTTCGCCTGCTGATACACGTCGAAACCCGTCATGCCCGGCATCTTGTAGTCGAGGACCATGAGGTCGAATCGCTCCTTACGCAGAAGCTCCACCGCGGTCTCGCCGCGGTTCGCGCCCTTCACGGCGTACCCGAGCGCCTGTAGCACGTTCACGCAGAGCACGACCACGGGCCCCGCGTCGTCGACGATGAGGATCCTAGTTTTGGCCTGGTTCAACTTGCGCGCGCCAGCTCGCCCTCACCGGTCCGGAGGGGCGCGCTGACGAGCGACTCGTAGTGCCGGGTGATCTCCACCAGGCGCTCGAGCGGGATGCTCGCGAAGGCGTCCGCCACCTGCGGGTCGAAGTGGGTGCCCCGGCCGCGGGCGATCTCCTCGCGCGCGGCTTCGACCGGCAGCGCCGTGCGGTAGGGCCGGTTCGACGTCACCGCGTCGAACACGTCGGCCACCGTCACGATGCGCGCCACCAGTGGGATGTCCTCGCCCTTGAGGCCGTCCGGATAGCCCGTGCCGTCGAACCGCTCGTGGTGGCTGCGGACCGCGCACGATTCGCGATGGAGGAAGGTCAGCGGCTTGAGGATGCGCTCGCCGACCACCGGGTGCGCCTTGATGATCGCGAACTCCTCGTCGGTCAGGCGGTCCGGCTTCCGGAGGATCGTGTCCATGATGGAGAGTTTACCCAAATCGTGGAGCATTGCGCCTCGGCTCACGATTTGGACGGTTTCGTCGTCCAGCCCCATCCTGGAGGCGATCTCGACGGCGTAGAGCGCCACGCGCGCCGAGTGGCCCTTCAGGTACGGATCCTTCGACTCGATGGCGTTGACGAAGGCAGTGATGGTGTCGACCAGGTGACGCTCGAGGCTCTCGCGCAGCACGAGCTTCTGGAGCGCGACCGCCGTCGTCTGCGCGAATCCCAGCAGCATGTCCCGCTCGTCCGGCAGGAATCCGCCGTTCACCGACAGGCGCGCGAGGCACACGACCCCCATGCACCGGTCGACGCCGGGGATCGCGGCCGCCACGACGTCCAGGCGGTGGCCCGGCCGCGTCAGCGCGACGGCCTCGCGCCCCCCGGTGGCGACCACGCGGTCGAAGCCCAGCTGCAGCAGGCCCAGCAGCTCGCTGACCACGGCCGGCGCGCCGGTCTGCGCGGAGGTGAAGTGGCCGTGCTCGTCGCGCAGCAGCAGGAGGCCGCCGTCGTTCTTGAGGCTCTCGGTGGCCAGGCGCAGCGTCTGCTCCATGAACGCCTGCGGGTCGAGGCCCTGCAGGGCGAGGTCGCCGATGCGGAGCAGCATCTCGACGCCGGCCTCCCGGCGGTGCAGCTCCTCGGCGAGCCCTGACGGCAGCGGCGTCTGGCCGTTCCACTTGGCGCGGTCGGCACGCACGCGCTCGACCATTCCCTGAACTTCCTTGATCGAGAACGGCTTCGGCAGATAGTCGTACGCGCCGTGGCGCAGTCCGAAGACCGCGGAGTTCACCGAGGGCGCGCCCGTGATCAGCACCACCGGCGTCGCCGGCTGCTTGGCCTTCACCGCGCGCAGCAGGTCGAGGCCGCTCAGCCCCGGCATCTTGATGTCGGACACCACGAGGTCGAACGCGTCGGTCTCGATCCGGTCGAGGGCCTCCTCGGCCGTCGGGGCCGCCGTGACCGCACAGCCGCTCGCGGTGAACGCGGAGACGAGGAAGCGCAGCAGCGACGAGTTATCGTCGACGGCGAGCACGCGAAGCGCGGAGGCGGAAGTCATGGTGTCCTTTCCCTGGCTCACTTGCTCGAGGCCATCTGGTTCAAGAACTCCATCCACTGGCGCGTCAGCACGCCGTCGTTCGGGAACTTGAGCCCCTCGAACTCCTGCGGGAGGTTGTGGGCCGGCGACTCCGGCTCGGTCGGCTTCGGCGCGGGCGCTTCGGCCGCGGGCTTGGCCGCCGGGACCGCCGGCTTGGGCGCCGCGGCCACCCCCGCAGCCGGCGCAGGCGCGGCGACCACCGGCTTGGGAGCGGCCGCTACGTGCTTGGGCGCCGGGACCGCCGGCTTAGGCGCCGCGGCCGCCGGCTTGGGCGCGGTGAACATCGGCTTGGGGGCGGCGGCGACCACCGGCGCGGGCTTCGCCTCGGGCACCTGCGCGACGGCGACCGCCGAATCGGTCTCGGCGCTGGCGCCGGCCGCCGCGGCCGCGATGTTCTCGAGTGTGGCGCGCGTGATCTTCTCGACCGCCGGCCGCGGGATCACCGCAGGCGCCTCGAGCCGGGGCGCGGGCGCCGCCGCCCCGAGCAGCTCCTTGGCGATCCCGGCGAACGAGATGCGCGGCTTCGACGCCTGGGGCGCGGGGGCTGGGGCGACCGCGGCCGGTGCCGGAGCGGCGACCGCATCGCGCAGCCTCAGGCGCACGATCGGCTCGATGACGGTCTCGACGGGCGGCGCCGGGCTCTCGACCTCCGAAGCGGCCGCTTCGACAGTCGGCGCGGCAATCTCGACGATCTCGACCGGCGCTGCTTCGACGGCCGGGGCCACGATCTCGACGCGCGGCGCTTCGACGGGCGGCGCCGCGATCTCGACGGTCGGCAGCTCGATGCGCGGCGCCGGCAGCTCGATGCGGGGCGCGGGCGTCTCGATGCGGGGCGCGGGCGTCTCGATACGCGGCGCGGGCGTCTCGATGCGCGGCATGGGCGTCTCGACGTGCGCGGCCTCGGCCCGCGGCGCAGCAAGCTCGACGCGCGGCGTCGGCGCGGCGGCGGCGCGCATGCCGATCTCGATCACCGGCGCGACGGCGTTGCCGTGGCCCGTGCCATGGGTGTTGAGCATCTTCTGCAGGCGCACGCTCGTTGCGCGCGCGGCGCTCGGCGCGCTCGCCAGCGGGACCACCTTGTCTCCGCGGTCCACCAGCTTTTCCATCGGACGCTCCGACGTCATCGGCTCCGGCATACGCCGCGGCTGCAGGTCGGCCACGCGGCGGGCGATCGGCGCGGGCGTGAACTCGGCGAGGCCCGAGCCGCGCCGCAGCCGCGCGATGGTGTCGAAGTAGGCGGCCGGCGTGCCGCTCATGTCGAGGTAACGAAACTCCACGCAGTCGACCTCGGAGAAGCCGAGCTGCTTGATCTTGCGGTGGAACGCGTCGGGCAGCCGCTCGACCACGAACATCAGACGCGGCGGCCGCGCGGCGGAGATCTCGACCGAAGGGTAGAGGCGACGAATGGCGTCGGGATACTCGAGGCACCAGGAGTACGCCTCGACCGCCTTCAGCAGCATCTCCTCGTCGGCGGTGAAGCCGGCAGTCACGAGCACGAGCGTGCCGTCAGCGTCGAGCGCGACGATGTCCATGGTGGCGTGACCCAGCAGCAGGCGAGAGTCGATCACCGTGAGACCGGACTCGATTCCGTCCAGGTGCTCGATCACCAGCGACTGCAGCTGCCCGAGGTCTGCGATTTCCAGCTTCTTGACCACCAATCTCATCCCCCGCTCCTCGCGCTGGATTTGCTGTGTCGTGCGGAGAAGGAGCAAGGGGAGTACCAAACCCGAACCCCTGGCCTCAAATATCGGATTCTATTCATTAAATGGAGATGCGCGGACGTCCGAAAGGCCTCGTGTCCGGCTGATTCCTAACCGATCGGACCGGATGGCAGTCGCGCTGTGGCGAGGAACTGACCAGTGCCGGGCCGGGCCCGAAACTAGCCTTCGGTCAGCTTTTTACGGAGAGTCTGGCGGGTGATGCCGAGGACCTTGGCAGCCTCGCTCTTGTTGCCCTTCACCTGCTGCATGACCTTGAGGATGTACGAGCGCTCCACGGCGGCGAGCGTGCGCGCCGTGGGGGGCGAATCCTCGGCGGGCCGGCCCTCGGGTCCTTGCGAGAACTGCGCCGGGAGGTTGTGCACGTCGATCGACTCGCTGGTCGACAGGATCACCATCCGCTCGACGAGGTTCTTCAGCTCGCGGACGTTGCCGGGCCACGCGTAGCCGAGCAGCAGCACCTCCGTTTCCGGCGCGAAGCGGCGGACCATCTTGTGAAACGTCCGGTTCGCCTCCGCCAGGAAGTGGCGCGCCAGCGGCAGGATGTCCTCCGTGCGCTCGCGCAGCGGCGGGATCGTGATCGGGATGACGTTGAGCCGGTAGAAGAGGTCTTCGCGGAACTTGCTCTCCTTGACCATGGTCTCGAGCGAGCGGTTCGTCGCGGCGATGACGCGGACGTCGACCTTGATATCGCGCGTGCCGCCGACGCGCTTGAACATCCGCTCTTGCAGGCAGCGCAGCACCTTGGCCTGGCTGTTCGGCGACATCTCTCCGACCTCGTCGAGGAACAGCGTGCCGCGGTCGGCCAGCTCCATGAGCCCCTTCTTGGTCGCCCGCGCGTCGGTGAAGGCGCCCTTCTCGTGGCCGAACAGCTCGCTCTCGAAGAGCGTCTCCGTGATGGCCGCGCAGTTGACCTCCATGAACGGGAAGTTGCGCCGCGCGCTCTCGTAGTGCAGGCCCTTGGCCACCAGCTCCTTGCCGGTGCCGCTCTCGCCGTGGATGAGGATCGTGTGCGCCTCGCTCCGCGCGAGCTGGCCGATGATGTCGCGCAGGCGCCGCGTCGAGTCGGACTCGCCGATGAGCTGGTCGGTGCGGTACTTGCCTTCCTCGCGCTTCGTGAGCCGCGTGATCTCGCGCCGCGCCTTCACCTCGTCGAGCGCGCGGCTCACCGAGATGCGCAACTTCTCGAGGTGCTGGAAGGGCTTCTCGAGGTAGTCGGTCGCGCCCGTCTTGATGGCGGCCACCGCGCTCTCGATGTGGCCGAACGCCGTGATCATGATCACGGCGCTGTCGGGGTGCTTGGCCTTCAGCTCGCGGACGACCTGGATGCCGTCCATGTCGGGCAGCCGGAGGTCCACCAGGGACACATCGGGCGAGAGCTCTTCCGCGAGCTCGAGGCCTTCCTTGCCGGTGCCGGCGGTGTGGACCTCGACATCGTCCTGGGCGAGGACACGGGAGACCAGCGTTCGGATGTTTCTCTCGTCGTCGATGACCAGGATCGTATCCATCGTCCCCGTGATTCTAGCCGAAGCGACCCTGCCAAGAAAATGGCCAATTGCGTTGAAATTGGCCAGAAGCTCGGAACCGACACCACGGTATGGCCAATTATGTTAATGAAGACGGATATTTGTATGTCGGGCCGGCGTGGCACATGTCTTGTCGTTAGCCCGTTCTGGAAAGGGGCCCGACCGGGGTCTCGATCGCTGGGCCGATCCCCGCCGCCGACCGGGCGCTTTGAGCGTCCCGGGGGACCCGTGACGCTCCTCGATCCTGCGTCGGCGCTCCTCGATCTCGTCGATCTCTATCCTGCATATACTGAGGCTCGATGACGCCCGCCGCCGGCTTCCCCGAGCTCGAGTTGGCCGTCCGGCCGCCGTACCCGCCGATGGAGGCGCTCGCCGTCGACGCGCTTGCACCCGGCGACGACTGGCTCTTCGAGCCCAAGTGGGATGGGTTCCGCTGCCTCGCCTTCCGAGACGGCGACCGGGCGTTCTGGGGACGGAGAGCCGGGTGACCGAGCTCGAGATCCTCGAGAGCATCCAGCGCCGCGTGCTCTGGCTCTCCACGTGGATGGTGCACGAGGCCAACGCGCGGCCGAGCGCCGACGGCACGAAGGTCGGCGGCCACCAGGCGTCGTCGGCGTCGGTGGTGAGCCTGCTGACCGCGCTCTACTTCAAGGCCCTCCGCCCGGGCGACGTGGTAGCGACGAAGGCGCACGCGGCGCCGGCCTTCTACGCGATCCAGTTCCTGCGCGGTCGGCTCGACGGCGCGCGGCTCGCGACGCTGCGCGCGTTCGGCGGCCTGCAAGCGTACCCGAGCCGCCGCAAGAACCCCGACGTCGTCGACCTGTCGACCGGCTCGATGGGGCTCGGCGCGGTCATGACGACATTCGGCGCCCTCGCGACGCGCTACCTCGTCGATCACGGCGCGGCCCGTGCGCCCGAGCGCTTCGTGGTCATGGTGGGCGACGCCGAGCTCGACGAGGGCAACGTGTGGGAGGCGCTCGGCGAGGCGGCGCTCACGCGGCTCGGCGGCGACGTCCTCTGGATCGTCGACGTGAATCGCCAGAGCCTCGACCGCGTCGTGCCAGAGACGCGCACGCGTCAGCTCGGCGATCTCTTTCGCGCCCACGGATGGCGCGTCCGCGAGCTCCGGTGGGGCCGCACCCTCGAGGCCGCGTTCCGGCGTCCCGGCGGCGAGCGGCTGCGCGGCCGGCTCGAGACGATGCCGAGCCGCGACTACCAGCGCCTGCTGCGGCTGCCCGCGGGCGCCGTGCGCAAGACGCTGGTGACGACGCCCGACGGGGCGCTCGACGCCGAGCTCGATCGCGCCCTCGCCGACGTGGCCGACGACGCGCTGCCCGCGCTCGTCGCCGACGTCGGCGGCCATGACCTCGCGTCGATCCTCGACGCGCTCGACGAGGCAGAGCGCGAGCGCGGGCGGCCGGCGGTGATCCTGGCCGACACGATCAAGGGCTGGGGGCTGCCCTCCGCAGCCGATCCCCTCAACCACACGATGGTCACGAGCCCCGCGCAGATCGCCGAGCTGCGGGACGCGTTCGGCGTGGCGCCGGGCGAGGAGTGGGCCGGCTTCGATCCCGCGAGCGCGGAGGCGGCGTACGTGCGCGGGCTGCCGCCGCTCTGGACGGCGCCGCGGCGCGCGGCCGCGCCGAGCGTCCCCACGAACCTCGACGAGACATACGAGGGCGCGATGTCCACGCAAGAGGCGTTCGGCCGCGTGCTCGGCGCGCTCGGCCGCCGCCCCGAGGGCGACGCGATCGTCACCGCGTCCGCCGACGTCGCGGTGACGACGCACCTCGCGGGCTGGATCAACCGCAAGGGCGTCTACGCGGCCGAGGCGCGGCCGGATCCGTTCGCCGACGCGCCGCAGGCGATGGCGTGGAGGGAATCGCCCGCGGGCCGTCACATCGAGCTGGGCATCGCCGAGCACAACCTCTTCCTCCTGCTCGGCGCGCTCGGGCTCACCGCGGAGCTGTCGGGGACGACGCTGCTGCCGATCGGCACCCTCTACGATCCGTTCGTGCCGCGGGGTCTCGACGCCCTCTACCACGCGCTCTACGCGGGCGGCCGCTTCGTCGTGGCCGCGACGCCGTCGGGGGTCACCCTGTCGCCCGAGGGCGGCGCGCATCAGTCGGTGATCACGCCCTCGATCGGCGTCGCGCTGCCCGCCATCGCCTATTTCGAACCGGCCTTCGCGCGTGAGGTGGAGTGGATCCTGCTCGACGGCCTCGCCGCCATCGCCGCTCGCGAGGGCGAGAGCCTCTACCTGAGATTGTCGACGCGCCCCGTGAGCCAGGCGCTGGCGCCCGCGACGACTCCCGAGTATCGCGACGCCGTTCTGCGTGGCGGCTATCGGCTGAGCGACGCGCGTGACCGCAGCGGGTATGCCGCCGACCGCGCCGTGCACCTCTTCGCCGCCGGCGTGATGGTGACCGAGGCGCTCGAGGCGGCGCGCGCCCTCGCCGGGCACGGCGTCTTTGCCAACGTGTTCGTCGTCACCAGCCCCGACCGGCTCTATCGCGGGCTGCGCGCGCCGCGGCCGTGGCTGGAGACGCTCGTCGCCGCCGACGAGGAGGACGTGCCCGTCGTGTCCGTCCTCGACGGCCATTCGCACGCGCTCGGATTCATCGGCGGCGCCCTCGGCGTTCCTCAGCAGGCGCTCGGCGTCGAGGACTTCGGGCAGTCCGGCGCGCGCGCCGATCTCTATCGCCACTACGGCATCGACGCCGCCGCGATCGTCGCCGCCGCCCGCACGCTGCTGGCCCTGTGACTCGGCGGCATTCCGCTCGCCCCGGTCCCGGGATGAGGTCGAGGAACGCTCCGTGGTGACTCTCGCGCGATCGCCGCTCGCCGCGCACCTGCTCGAGCTGGTCGCGCGGCGCGTCCCCGCCCGGCGCGCGTGGCTGCGCGAGGTCGCGGCCGCGCCCGACGTCCGCACGCTCGAGACCGCGTTCGCTGAGGCGAGCCGTCGTCTCGGCGCCGCCCCGCTCGCGCTGGACGCCGCCGAGCGCACGGCCCTCTCGGCGCTCGGCGTGGACTGGTCGCTCGAGGCGTGGGGCATCGATGACGCCACCCGCGCCGCCTGGCTGCGGCTCGCCGCGGACCACGCGGCGGCGGACCTCGAAGGATTCATCGAGCGCCGGCGTCGCAGCGGCGACGCGCGTCAGCGCGCGGCACTCCTCCGCGCGCTGCCGCTCCTGCCCGACGCGCAGCAGTGGCTGGCCGTCGCGCTCGAGGCGCGGCGCGGCGACGTGCGCGCCGTGCTCGAGGCGCTCGTCTGCGACAACCCGTATCCGGCCACACACTTCCACGAGGTGCATTTCGACGACCTCGTGCTGGCCGCGCTCGAGGCCGACCTGCCGCTGGCGCGCATGGTCGGGCTCGGCGCGCGCGTGACCGAGCGGCTCGCGACGGCGGCGGCGCGCGTGGCCGCCACGCGGCGCGCGTCTGGACGGCGTCCGCCGGCGGACCTGTGGCGTCTGGCCTGGGGCGTGGCGTGACGGCGCGGCGCGTGCCCGCCACCGGCTCCGCGGCCGACTTCCTGCCGGAGCGCCGCATGCTGGCGGCCCTGCGCGCGGCGGCCGCGGGATGCCGCGGCTGCCCGCTGTGGGCGCGCGCCACGCAGACGGTCTTCGGCGAGGGCCCGCGCCGCGCGCGCGTGATGATGGCCGGCGAGCAGCCCGGCCACGACGAGGACCTCGCGGGCAAGCCGTTCGTCGGCCCCGCCGGACGCGTGCTCGACCGCGCCCTCGAGGCGGACGGCATCGCGCGCACCGACGTGTACGTCACCACCAACGTCGTGAAGCACTTCAAGTGGGAGCCGAACGGCAAGCGGCGCATCCACGCCACGTCCGACCGGATGGAGATCGCGGCGTGCCTGCCGTGGCTCGAGGCGGAGCTGGACGTGATCGAGCCGGTGGTGCTCGTGTGCCTCGGTGCCACCGCCGCCCGGACGCTGATCGGCCCGAGGTTCCGCGTGACGCGGCAGCGCGGCGAGTGGGTCCGGGCTCGCTGGGCGCCGCACGTGATGGCCACCGCCCACCCCTCCGCGATCCTACGGGCGCCCGACGACGCCACGCGCCGAGCAGAGATGGAGCGCTTCGTGGCGGATCTCAAGCGCATCCCGCCCGTCCTCGCCGCGCGCGCCGCCTGACGCGGCGGCGGTATACTCAGGCCGAGCCATGGCCACGCTGACCGCCGGTCGCAAGCCCGTCCTGCGCCGCGAGCTCGAGGCGCTCGTCGGCGCCGACGGTGTCTTGTCCGAGCCCGACGAGCTGCTGGTGTACGAGTCGGACGGTCTCACGCTCTTCCGAGCGCTCGCCGACTTCATCGTGTTCCCGACCTCCGTCGAGCAGGTGTCGGCCGTGGTGCGGCTGGCGAACCGCGAGGCCATTCCGTTCGTGGCGCGCGGCGCCGGTACCGGGCTCGCGGGCGGCTGTCTGCCCGCCGAGGGCGGCCTCGTGATCTCGCTGATGCGGATGAATCGCGTCCTCGAGGTGGACTACGACAACCAGATCGCGGTGGTCGAGCCCGGCCTCGTGAACCTGCACCTGTCACAGGCGGTGGGGCCGCGCGGCTTCTACTACGCGCCGGATCCGTCCAGCCAGCAGGCGTGCACGATCGGCGGCAACATCGCGACCAACTCCGGCGGTCCGCACACGCTCAAGTACGGCGTCACCGTCAACCACGTGCTCGGACTCGAGGTCGTGCTGCCCGATGGCGAGATCGTCTGGCTCGGCGGTCGCACGCGCGACGCGCTCGGCTACGACCTCGCCGGCGTGTTCGTCGGCTCCGAGGGCACGTTCGGGATCGCGACCAAGATCGTCGTGCGGATCCTCCGGAAGCCGCAGGCGGTGAAGACGGTGCTCGCCGTGTTCGACCGCATCGAGCAGGCGTCGGCGGCGGTGTCTGCGATCATCGCACGCGGCCTGGTGCCGGCGGCGGTGGAGATGATCGACCAGCTCACGATCCAGGCGGTCGAGGACGCGTTCGGCTGCGGCTACCCGCGCGACGCGGCGGCCGCGCTGCTGATCGAGCTGGACGGTCTCGCGGTGGCCATGGAGACGCAGGCGGAGCGGATCGTCGCCGCCTGCCGCGACGCGGGCGCGCGCGAGGTGCGGACGGCCGCGAGCGAGGCCGAGCGCCAGCTGCTCTGGAAGGGTCGCAAGTCCGCGTTCGGCGCCTACGGGCGCGTCTCGCCCGCATACATGGTGATGGACGGCGTCATCCCGCGCACGAAGCTGCCGTACGTGCTGGGGCGCGTGAACGAGATCGTCGCCGCGCACGGGCTGCGCGTCGGCAACGTGTTCCACGCCGGCGACGGCAACCTGCATCCGAACATCCTGTACGATCCGCGCAAGCCCGGCGAGGAGGCGCGTGTCGTCGACGCCGGAGCGCAGATCATGAAGGTGTGTGCGGAGGTCGGCGGCTCGATCTCGGGCGAGCACGGCATCGGGCTCGAGAAGGCCGACTTCATGCCGTTCATCTTCACGGCCGCCGACCTCGCGTTCATGCAGCGCCTCAAGGACGCGTTCAATCCCCGTGGTCTCTGCAATCCCGGCAAGGTGTTCCCCACGCGAAAGTCGTGCGTCGAGACGGGGCCCGTGGCGTACCGTCCCCACGCCATCGAGACTCAGGGCCTGGCGCAGCGCTTCTAGCGCCGGGCGCATCGTGCCGCTGCTCGACAAGCTCCGCGCCATCGTCGGCCCCGCCCACGTCCTCGCCGGCACCGAGCTGTCGCCGTACGTGATCGAGGGCCGCACGCCCGAGGCGGCGGTGCGGCCCGGCAGCGTGGACGAGGTCGCGGCCGTCATCGCGCAGGCGGCGGAGGCGGGCGTGCCCGTCGTGCCGTGGGGCGGCGGCAGCGCCGTCGGCGTCGGCGTGCCGCCGGCGCGCGCCGGGCTGGTGCTCCTGCTCACGCGGCTCAGCGCGCTCGTCGAGCACGAGCCCGGCGACCTCACGGCGACCGCGCAGGCCGGCGTCACCGTCGCCGCGCTGCAGGCGGCCCTGCGCGCCCGCGGCCAGTGGCTCTCGCTCGATCCGCCCGACGCGGCGCGCGCGACGCTCGGCGGCGTGCTCGCCGCCAACGCGTCGGGGCCACGCCGTCATCTGTACGGCACCGCGCGCGACCTGCTCATCGGCGTCACCGTGGTGACCGCCGACGGCGCCGTCGTGCACGGCGGCGGCAAGGTCGTGAAGAACGTCGCAGGCTACGACCTGCCCAAGCTCTTCATCGGCTCCTACGGCACGCTCGGCGTGATCGTGGAGGCCACCGTGAAGCTGCGGCCGGTGCCCGACGAGGAGCGGCTGGTGGCCGTGCGCTTCGAACGGCTCGAGGACGCCGGCGCCGCCGTGCGCGCGCTGCTCGCGAGCGACCTCATCCCGAACGCCGTGGACCTGATGGACGCGCCGGCGGGCGCCGCCCTCGGGCTGCCGCCGGCGCCGGCGACGCTCGCCGTCGGCTTCGACGGCCTCGGCGAGCAGGTGGACTGGCAAGTCGCGGCGCTCGCGAGCGTGGTCGCGCCATGCGGCGGCGCCAAGCCCGCGCCGCTGCCACCGGCGCTCTGGGAGCGCCTGGCGGCGGCCGCGCGCGACGCCTTCGACGCGCCGGCGGCGATGATGACCCTGAGTGTGCTGCCGGGGGTCGTCGCCGACACGATGGAGCAGGGGGCGGAGGCGGCGCGGCAGCGGGGGCTCGCCAGCGCGTGGTGCGCGCACGCCGGCGTCGGCCACGTCACCGCCACCCTGCGCGCCGAGGGCGAGCGGCAGGATGCGGCGCCCATCGCCGCCGTCCTGGAGGACTGGCGCGCCGCCGCGCACGCGGGCGGCGGCCACGCGTCCGTGACGTGGGCGCCGCTGCCGGTGAAGTCCGCGCTGCCCGTGTGGGACGACGCGGGCGCCGCCGGCCGTCTCATGCAGCGCATCAAGGCGCAGCTCGATCCGAACAACGTGCTCAACCCCGGCCGCTTCGTCGGCGGGATCTGACGCGCGATGGCGCACGCGACGTCCGAGACTCCAGCGCCGCTCACGCTGCACGGCCTCAGCGTCGAGGGCGTGAACCAGTGCGTCCACTGCGGTCTCTGTCTGGCGTCCTGTCCGACCTTCTCGGAGCTCGGCACCGAGATGGACTCGCCGCGGGGGCGCATCGTTCTCATCCGGTCGCTCGCGGAGGGACGAATCGGCCTGTCCGACTCGACCGTGCAGCACCTGTCGCTCTGCCTCGACTGCCGCGCGTGCGAGACGGTGTGCCCGGCCGGCGTGCCGTACGGCCGCCTGATCGAGGCGGCGAAGGCGGAGATCGAGCGGCAGCGCCCCGGGGGGCCCGTGCGCCGCGCGTTTCGCTGGATCAACTTCGACCTGCTTCTGCGTCACCCGCGCATGCTGCGGCTGGCCGCCGCCGGCCTGCGCCTCTACCAGGCGAGCGGGCTGCAGGCGCTCGTGCGTACGAGCGGTCTCATCCGCGCGCTGCCCGGCACGCTGCCGGCGTGGGAGGCGTTGCTGCCGCCGCTGCCCGCCGCCGGACGCGCGCCGCTGCCCGCGCTCACGCCGGCCGCGGGCGCGCGCCGCGGGCGCGTCGCGATGCTCACCGGCTGCGTGCAGTCGGTGGTCTTCGGCGCGCACAACCGCGCGACGGCACGGGTGCTGGCGAGGAACGGCTGGGACGTCGTGGCGCCGGCCGGGCAGGGCTGCTGCGGCGCCCTCAACGCCCACGGCGGCGACCACGCGCGCGCCCTGGAGATGGCGCGGCGCACGATCGAGGCGTTCGAGGGCGAGCGCGTCGCCGCCATCGTCGTGAACACGTCCGGATGCGGCGCGCACATGAAGGCCTACGGCACGCTCCTCGCCGAGGATCCGGCCTGGGCCGAGCGCGCGCGGCGGTTCGCCGCCACCGTGCGCGACGTCGCCGAGTTCCTCGCGGGGGCGGCACTGCGCGGCCCGCTGCAGCCGGTGCCCATGACGGTCACGTACCACGATCCGTGTCACGTCGTGCACGGCCAGAAGATCCGTACGGCGCCGCGCGCGCTGCTGGCGCAGATTCCCGGGCTGCGCGTCGTCGACCTGCCGGAGTCGGACTGGTGCTGCGGCTCGGCGGGGATCTACAACCTCACGCAGCCGGAGATGGCGGGCCGCCTGCTGCGGCGCAAGGTGCGCCACGTCCTCGGCACCGGGGCCTCGGCCGTCGTCACCGCCAATCCTGGCTGCATCCTCCAGATCCAGCAGGGGCTCCACGAGGCTGGCTCGCCGGTGCGCGTGCTCCACATCGTCGAGATCCTCGACCGCGCGTATTCCTCGGAGGGGGGCTGCGCCCCCCTTCCGAACCTCCCCCCCCCGAGTGCGGCGGCAAAGCCGCCGCTCGAACGCGGTAATTCGAACGCGTGAGCGCCGACCGCACGTCGACCCCGGACGAGCACAAGAAGACCGCGCCCAAGACCGTGGGCTGCTTCGTGCTGACCGTCTCCGACACCAAGAACCCGGAGACGGACACGAGCGGCGCCCTCATCCGCGAGCTCCTCACCGCGGCCGGCCACCGGGTCTCGGGCTCGGTCATCGTGCGCGACGAGCCCGCCGAGGTCACGCGCATCGTGCACGACGCGTGCACGCGCGACGACGTGCAGGCCGTCGTCCTCACCGGCGGCACCGGCATCACCTCGCGCGACTCGACCTACGAGGCGGTGGAGGCGCTCCTGGACAAGCGCCTGCCCGGCTTCGGCGAGCTGTTCCGCATGCTGTCTTTCCAGGAGGTTGGCGCGGCGGCCATGCTGAGCCGCGCCCAGATGGGCATCCACGCCCGGCGTATCGTCGTCTCCCTTCCCGGCTCGCCCAACGCCTGCCGGCTCGCGCTCGAAAAGCTGCTGATTCCCGAGCTCGGGCACCTGCTGCGCGAGGCGACCCGCTAATTCGCTATACTGCTGAGACGCGACACACGCTGAGACGCGACACAAGGAGGCTGGCGTTCATGCTCGCACGCGTCCGCGCCGTCCTGGCCCTGCTCGTGCTCGTCACGCTTCCGCTTGGCTGCGCGCGTCCGACGAGCGCGGACCAGACCAGGCTCTGGCAGGAGGCCCCCGCCGCGGCGGCCGCGCCCGAGCTCACACGCTTTAATGACCTGCTCGCCGACCTCGCCGATCGGCTGAAGCCCGCGCTCGTGCACGTGCGCGTGCGCCGCGCCGGCTCCGCGCCGAAGGACGACGACGGGCCGGGCGAGCCGCGGCGGTCCACCGGCTCCGGCTTCATCATCGAGTCCAGCGGCCTGATCGTGACCAACGCCCACGTCATCGAGCAGGCCGAGTGGATCCAGGTGCGCCTGGCCGACGGCCGCCGCTTCAACGGGCGCACGGTCGGGCTGGACAGCCGGGTGGACCTGGCCCTCCTCCGCATCGACGCGGGCGGACTGCCCGTGCTGCCGATCGGCGACTCCAATCGCATGCGCGTCGGGGAGTTCGTGCTGGCGCTCGGCCATCCGTTCGGCCTCGAGCAATCGGTGTCGTTCGGTATCGTGAGCCGCAAGGGCATGCCACTCACGGTGGCCGCGCCGGGCTTCGACTTCATCCAGACCGACGCCGCCATCAACCCGGGCAACTCCGGCGGCCCGCTCGTGAACATGGCGGGGCAGGTGATCGGCGTCAACAGCATGGCGGCGCGCAACGGCTCGATCGGCTTCGCCATTCCCTCGAACCTCGTGAAGCTCCTCGTCCCCCAGCTCGTCGCCAAGGGCAAGGTCGAGTGGGGCTGGCTCGGCGTGTCGATCACCGAGGTCACCGAAGAGGACGTGCCGAGGCTCAAGCTCCGCGAGGCACGCGGCGTGCTCGTGCGCGGCGTCATGCCGGGTGAGCCGGCCGCGGTGGGCGGGGTCAAGGCGGACGACGTGCTCGTGGCCGTCGACGGCACGCGGCTCGAGAACCCCCGGGACCTGCAGCGCGTCGTGGCCTCGACACCCGTGGGCAAGCGCGTGCGCGTGGTGCTCCTGCGCGACGGCCGCGAGACCGAGGTCGAGGTAACGGTCGGGCTCTACAAGGAGCGCGAGGCGCGCGAGCGCGACGCCCCCGCGAAGCCCAAGGAGACGCCGAAAGACTCGCCGGCGGACGCGCCGAAAGACTCCCCGAAAGAAAAGTGAGTCAGGCGCGGGCGCGCGGCGCCGCCAGCGCGGCGAGCGTCGCGCGCGCCCACGCCGCGTCGAGCGCGGGCGGCGGCGCGTAGGTCACCGCGCTCGTGATTCGCATCCCGCCCTCCCACTCGGCCGCCACGTCCTCCAGGACGTCTTCGACGCCGAGCAGGAAGTAGCCCAGCCCCGCCTCCTCGGCGCCCGCCACCTCCAGCGGGCCGTCGACGGCGCGCGTCTTCACGTACGCGACCCTGTCGGGCTCCAGGATCAGCAGCGTCCCCGCGTGGCGCTCGGCGAGGTTGCGCGCGCTCGTGCTGCGCGCCTGGATCACGAGCCCCACCGTGCCGGAGTCGTAGGCGCGGACTTCCAGGTAACTGAGGAGCATGGCGTGCGGCCGGCCCGCGCGGTCGACCGTGACGAACGGCAGCGCCACCCCGAGGCGGGCGGCCAGGTCGCGCTGCGAGAGGCGGTCGACGAGCGCCGGCGGCAGCCGCGGACCGAGCGAGCGAGCCATGTCCGGGAGGGTAGCACCGTCGGCCGACCGACACTTACGACGCCGCGCGCGGCCAGAGCGGCACGCTCCGACCCCGGACCGACGCCAACTCCGCGAAATGTTACGCCGGCCGCCGTGGTCCTCGCCTTGCACCTCAGGCGCGATGCGGTCCGTATCGGGCCGGGGCTCGATGGCTGGAGGGCGGCTGATGGAACGTCTTCAGTGGTGGTTGCTCCTGCTCTCCGCGGTCATGTTCTCGATGTCCGGCTGCGCGTCCGAGGCCTGGCAGCACTGGTCGGGGCACCAGGCACACTTCGCCTCCGCCCGCCATCTGGCCTTCTCCGCCAAGAGCCACCCCACGAGCGTCAGCATCACCGAGGCCCACACCGCGGCTGCGGCCCGCGAGGCGTGGTGGGGCCGGCTCGTGCCCGAGGATCCCGGCTTCGTCAGGGTCGCCGCCAAGGCGACGCCGGTCGAGCCGGTCGCGGTGCAGGGCTTGGACATGACGGGCCGCTGGCGCGGGCGCTGGGTGGCCCACGGTCCGTTCGGTGATCGTCGTGAGAGCGACGCCGAGATCGTCTTCGTGCAGTATGGGACCGAGGGCACGGGGCGCGTGAAGCTCGCCGACACCGTCGCCGCGATCGGCGTGCCGGACATCGTGCGGTACTTCGGCACCTTCGGCATGCCGGTGAACTATCGGATCTCGCGCGGCGAAGTGCTGGCGCGCTACGAGGACGGTCCGGCGGTGACCCTGCGCTTCACGCGCGTGGGCGACCGGATCTACGGCCGCGTGGCCGAGTCGCCGTCCTTCCAGCTCATCCTCGACCGCCAGTAATCCGAGGTCACGCCACCGCCCGGTCAGTAGCCGCGCACGCGGTCCACGACCTCCCGCAGCGGCTCGCCGGCGGCGAAGCGCTCGAGGGTGTCTCCCCACAGACCGGCCACGATCGCGTCACGGCGCGGATGCAGGCCGCCGACGTGCGGCAGCACGACGATCCCGGGGGTCGTCCAGAACGGATGCTCGGCCGGTAGCGGCTCGCCCCTGAGCACGTCGAGCACCGTGCCGCCGATGCGGCGCTCGCGAAGGAGCGGCCGAGGCCGGCCGTCTCGGCCGCGCGGACGTCGTCGTCCGCGTCGTCGAGCCAGATCAGAACGGTCGCCGGGGTCCTAGCCCCCGGCGCGCGCCGGCGCCGGAGCACCGGCGGCCGCCGCGTGGCCGTTGGGCGTCGCCGCGCACGCGTCGCCGCCGGCTCGATGGATCGACAGATCCTTGATCGTCGGCGAGCCGCCGCAGAGGGGGCAGTTCGGATCGCGGCGCAGCCGCACCTCGCGGAAGCGCATGCCGAGCGCGTCGTACGTGAGGAGACGACCGACGAGCGGCTCGCCGATCCCGAGCAGCAGCTTGACGGCTTCCGTCGCCTGCACCAGCCCAACCACTCCTGGGAGCACGCCCAGGACGCCTGCCTCGCTTCAGCTGGGCACGAGGCCCGGCGGCGGCGGCGACGGGTAGAGGCAGCGATAGCACGGCCCCTCGTTCGGCGCGAACACCGTGGCCATGCCCTCGAACTGGAAGATCGAGCCGTGGACGTTCGTCTTGCCGGCGAGGTAGCACGCGTCGTTGACGAGGTAGCGCGTCTCGAAGTTGTCCGAGCCGTCGACGATGAGGTCGTAGTCCTTGATGATCTCCATCACGTTGTCGACGGTGATCCGCGTGGGCAGCGGGATCACGTTCACGTCGGGGTTCAGCGCCTTGAGCGTGCGCGTGCCCGACTCCACCTTCGGCTTGCCGATGTCGGCCGTCGTGTGAAGCACCTGCCGCTGGAGATTCGTGATGTCCACCACGTCGCCGTCCATGAGACCGAGCGTGCCCACGCCGGCGGCGGCGAGGTAGAGCGCGGTCGGCGAGCCGAGCCCGCCCGCGCCGATCAGGAGGACTTTGCCGCGCAGCAGCTTGCGCTGGCCCTTGTCGCCGACCTGGGGCAGCAGGTAGTGGCGGCTGTAGCGCTGGATCTGGTCGGGCGTCATCGCCACGTCCTTGACGACCGGCAGACCCGACTGCGCCCACTTCTGGTAGCCGCCCTGGAGATTGATGACGGTCTGGTAGCCGAGCTCCTTCAGCGCCTTCGCGGCGAGCACCGAGCGCAGCCCGGTCTGGCAGTAGAGGACGATCGGCGTCGTGGGATCGCTCACCGCGCCGGCGATGCGGAACTCGAGGAAGCCGCGGCTGATGTTGGAGGCCGCCTCGATGTGGCCGTCGCGGTACTCGTCGGGATCGCGCACGTCGATGACCGCGGGCGGGGCGTCCGACTTGAGGCGTCGCTGGAGGTCCTCGGGCCCTTCTTCGGGCACCACCTGCCGGGCCTCGGCGAGCATTTCCCTCAGTGTTTTCATGGGGCTGATGTTACCTCTATTTCCCCTACGACGCCTGCTATACTCGCAAGGATTCATGGCGAGGACCGCGACGAAAGGCATCATTCTCGCCGGGGGCTCCGGCACCCGCCTCTATCCCGTCACGCTGGCCCTCAGCAAGCAGCTGGTCCCGATCTACAACAAGCCGATGGTGTACTACCCGCTCTCCACGCTGATGCTGGCCGGCGTGCGCCACGTGCTCGTGATCTCGACCCCGCAAGATCAGGCCGCGTTCCGGCGGCTGCTCGGCGACGGCCGCCACCTCGGGCTCACGATCGAGTACGCGGTGCAGCCGAGCCCCGACGGGCTCGCCCAGGCGTTCGTGATCGGCCAGGAGTTCATCGGCGACGGCCGCGTGGCGCTGGCCCTCGGCGACAACGTCTTCTACGGCCACGGGTTCACCGACTCGATCCAGCGCGCCGCCGCGCGCGCGCGCGGCGCGACGGTGTTCGCGTACTGGGTGCGCGATCCCCAGCGCTACGGTGTGGTCGAGTTCGACGGCGGCGGCCACGCGGTCGGGCTCGAGGAGAAGCCGGCGAAGCCGCGCTCGCCGTGGGCGGTCACCGGGCTGTACTTCTACGACAACCGCGTGGTGGACATCGCCGCCTCGCTCAAGCCGTCGGCGCGGGGCGAGCTGGAGATCACCGACGTCAACCTCGCCTATCTGAAGACGGGCGAGCTGCACGTCGAGCGCCTCGGCCGTGGCATCGCGTGGCTCGACACGGGGACGCACGAGGCGTTGTTGCAGGCGTCGAGCTTCATCCAGACGCTCGAGGAGCGGCAGGGCCTCATGGTCGCGTGCGTGGAGGAGATCGCGTTCCGCATGGGCTACATCACCGCGGAGGACGTCCTCCGGCTCGCGTCGCCGATGAGCGGCAACTCGTACGGCGAGTACCTGCGCCGTCTGGTGGCCGATCTCTAGCATGCTAGACTCTCGCCCGGTGTAGCGATGGAATTCTCGCCCGACGCCAAGCGCGTGTTCCACGTGCAGACGTACGGGGCCGCCACCGCCATCGACGGGGTGCGCGTGGTGGAGCTGACGCGCCACGCCGACGACAGCGGCGCCATGACCGAGCTGGCGCGGCTCACCGACGGCCGCGCGGCCGGCCTCGGCGACTTCAGCGTGCGCCAGGTGAACTACAGCGAGATGGCGCCGGGCGCGATCAAGGCCTTCCACCTGCACGCGCGCCAGACCGACGTCTGGTTCGTGCCGCCGTCGGACCGCATGCTCGTGGTGCTGCTCGACGTGCGCGAGGGCTCGCGCACCGAGGGCGCGCGACAGCGCGTCGTGCTCGGCAACGGCGGCTCGCGCCTGCTCCTGATCCCCCCCGGCGTCGCCCACGGCGTGCGCAACCTCGCGGAGGCGACGGGACGCATCGTCTATCTCACCGACCTGCACTTCTCGCCCGAGCCGGCGACGTGCGACGAGGGTCGGCTCCCGTGGGACTTCGCCGGCAAGGACGTCTGGGAGATCACGCGGGGCTAGGATGAAGCTGCTGGTGACGGGCGGCGCGGGGTTCATCGGCAGCAACTTCATCCGTCACCTCCTGCGCGAGCATCCGGACGACAGCGTCGTCAATCTCGACAAGCTCACCTACGCGGGCAACCCCGCCAATCTCGCCGACGTCGCCGGCGATCCGCGCTATGCCTTCGTGCAGGGCGACATCTGCGACGCCAAGCTCGTGCGCGACGTGGCGCGCGGCGTGGACGCCATCGTGAATCTCGCGGCCGAGTCGCACGTCGATCGCTCGCTGGTGGAGCCGGACGGGTTCCTGCGAACGGACGTCTTCGGCGTCTTCACGCTGCTGGAGGCGGTGCGTGACCTCGGGATCCCGCGCCTGCTGCACGTCAGCACCGACGAGGTGTACGGCAGCGTCGCGCGCGGCTCCTCGACCGAGCGGGACCCGCTGCGTCCGTCGAATCCCTACTCGGCCTCGAAGGCGGGCGGCGATCTCCTCGCGCTCTCCTACTGGCACACGCACGGCGTGCCCGTCGTGCTCACGCGCTCGTCGAACAACTTCGGGCCGCACCAGTATCCGGAGAAGGTGGTGCCGCTGTTCATCACCAACGCGCTCGACGACACGCCGCTGCCGCTCTACGGCGACGGCCGCAACGTGCGCGACTGGCTCTACGTGCTGGACAATTGCGCGGCCATCGACCTCGTGCTGCGCCGGGGGCGCGACGGCGAGGTCTACAACATCGGCGGCGGCCACGAGGTGGAGAACATCGCCCTCACCCGGGAGATCCTGCGACTCACCGGCAAGCCGGACACGCTCATCCGGCCTGTCACCGACCGCCCGGGCCACGACCGTCGCTACTCCGTGGATTCCACGAAGATCGGGCAGCTCGGCTGGGCGCCGCGCTATCCGTTCGCCTCCGCGCTGGAGACGACGGTGCGCTGGTACCGCGAGCACGAGACCTGGTGGCGGCCGCTGAAGTCGGGCGAGTTCCGCGCGTGGTACGAGCGCCAGTACGGCAACCGTTGACCCCGGAGGTCCGATGATGCGACGCCTGCGCACGGCGCTTCTCGCGGTGCTGTTCCTCGTGCCCGCGCTGCCGGCCGTGGCCGTGACGCGCCCGTCGCCGCCGCGCCTGCCGCCCAACGCGGTCTCGCCGCTGCCCTCGTACGTGCGGCGCGTGGAGCCGGCGGTGGTGGGCCTGCGCGTGAAGGCGCGGGCCGACGCGCCATCGTCGCAGCGGCTGGGCGCCCGGCGCGCGGGCAGCGGCGTGATCTTCGACACGCGCGGCTACGCGGTGACGGTCAGCTATCTCGTCGTCGACGCCCAGAGGATCGAGGCGCAGCTGCGCGACGGCCGCACGGTGCCCGCGCAGCTCGTCGGGGTGGACCTCGAGACGGGGCTCGCGGTCGTGCGGCTGGTGGGGGCGGGGCCGTGGCCGACGGCGGAGCTCGGCGACTCGCGCGACCTCGTCGCCGGGACGCGCACGGGCACGGTCGGGATGGACGAGGACGACGACCTCGTGCACGCGGCCAGCGCGATCGAGGGGGTGCGCCGCTTCTCGGCCTCGTGGGAGTACATGCTGGACCGCGCGTTCATCGTGACGCCCGCCGTCTCGTCGTGGGGCGGCAGCGCGCTGGTGGACGACCACGGGCGCCTGGTCGGCGTCATCTCGCTGCGGCTGGGTGACGCGCCGCACGTCAATCTCGCCATCCCGCTCGAGACGTTCCTGCCCGTGAAGGACGAGCTGATCGCGGCCGGCCGCGTGACGAGCCGCCGGCCGCGGCCCTGGCTCGGCCTGCACACGAGCGCCGGGGCCGACGGCGTCGTGGTGGACGGCTTCAACGACGCCGGGCCCGCGCGCACGGCCGGCTTCCGGCGCGGCGACCGCATCGTCGGCGTGGACGGCGTGCGCGTGGCCACGCAGGAGGAGTTCTACGAGCGGCTGTGGCGGCGGCAGGCCGGCGACACCATCGCGGTGGCCGTGCGCCGCGGCGCGGCCGAGCGCGTGATCTCCGTGCGGTCGATGGACCGCTATACGTTGTATCGGACGACCTCGCGCTGAGCGCGGTACCCTCGAAGGCATGAAGGGCGCCACCGACACCTACGAGGGCCGCGGGCTCATCGCGGACCCGATCCACCGGTACATCCTCTATACGCGGCCCGGCGGCATCCCGGGCGAGGCGACCGAGCAGGACGTCATCGACACGCCGTGGGCGCAGCGGCTGCGACGGATCCCGCAGCTGCAGTCGGCGCGCTGGGTCTTTCCCGCCGCCGAGCACAGCCGCTTCCAGCACTCGCTCGGCGCGATGCACCTGTCGGGACGTCTCGGCCAGCAGCTCTACCCGTCGCTGCGCGCGGTCTTCGGCGCCGACGCGCCCTCGGCGCCGCTGCTCGAGGAGCTGCTGCGGATGGCCGGGCTGCTGCACGACATCGGCCACGGCCCGTTCGGCCACTTCTTCGACGACAACTTCCTCGTCGACTACCACCTCACCCACGAGCTGGTCGGCCAGCGCATCATCCGCGAGGAGCTCGGCGACGTGCTGCGCGCGCTGCGAAGGAGCCCGAGCGGCGCCTTCAACGCCGACGAGGCGATCGACCCGGAGTGGATCTGCTACTTGATGGGGAAGGCCTACACGGAGCCGCTGCCCGAGCACCCGAAGTGGCTCAAGTTCCTCAAGCCGCTGCTCTCCGGCGTCTTCACCGCCGACAACATGGACTACGTGCTGCGCGACGCCTACATGTGCGGCGTGGCCGTGGGCCCCATCGACATCGAGCGCATCATCTATTACTCGTTCTTCTCCGAGAAGGGGCTCACGCTCGACCGCGGCGGGCTGCAGGCGTTCATCATGTTCCTCAACGCCCGCTTCTACATGTACACCAACGTCTACTACCACCGGACGACGCGCGGCATCGACCTGCACCTCAAGGAGATCTTCAACGAGACGATGCAGATCGCGTTCGGGTTCGACCTGCGCCAGGCCCTGCACCCGTACCTGCACCTCACGGAGTGGACGCTGCTCGAAGAGGTGGGCCGCTGGCACGACACGCCCGAGTCCGACGCGCATGCCAAGGACAAGCGACGCCTCGGCGCCGAGTGGCGGCACATCCTCGACCGCAAGCTGAAGTGGCGCATGGCGGGCGAGGAGGTCCTGGACCAGTTCGAGGTCCGCAAGGGCCAGAGCTTCCTCGAGTCCAACGAGGTCGTCCGGCGCGTGAAGGCGTTTCTGCCGCCGGCGCTGCGCGACTTCGACTTCCGCATCGACATGGCGCAGCAGGACCCGCGCCCGCTGAACCCGCTCGCCATGGGCGACCGGCAGATCTACGTCTACGACTCGTTCACCAAGCGCGTCTCGCAGGAGCCGCTGACCGAGCTGCTGAAGTACCTGCCGGGCAAGGTCGCGCAGTGCCGCATCTTCGCCATGAGCCACGAGCACGACGCCGAGCTGGCCACCGCGCTCAAGCGCGCGCTGAACGAAGAGCCGTCCTCGATCGTCACCAACGTCTAGTCCCGCGGGAGATACCCATGGATTCACCGCTGACGCCGTCCGAGGTCGCGGCCCTCCTCGAGGCCGCCATGGCGACGCTGCGCGCCGAGCTCGGCGCGCTGCCCGAGCGTGTCACCGCCTGGCATCCCGCGGCGGGCGAGTGGTGCGCCAAGGAGGTCGTCGGCCACCTCGTCGAGACCGAGCGCCGCGGCTTCGCGGGGCGGATCCGCATCATCCTGGGCGCCGACCGCCCGGCCCTCCAGAGCTGGGATCAGAACGCGGTCGCCCGCGCGCGGCGCGACTGCGCGCGGCCGATGGCCGCGCTGCTCGATGAACTCGCCGGGCTGAGGCACGACAGCGTCACGCTCGTGAGCGGTCTGCGCGAGCCCGATCTCGACCGTGGGGGCCAGCACCCCAAGGTCGGCTTCTTGCGGGTCCGCGACCTGCTCCAGGAATGGGTCTACCACGACCGGAACCACATCCGCCAGGCGCTGGCCAACGTGCAGGCGTACGTGTGGCCGGCCATGGGGAACAGTCAGAAGTTCGCGGGCGAGTGAGTCAGCCGGCGCGGTAGCGCGTGGGATCGGCCAGGCCGGCCTCGGCAAAGCCCTTGCGCCGAAGCAGGCACGCGTCACACCGGCCACAGGCGGCGCCGTCGGGCGTCGGGTCGTAGCAGGACAGCGTCAACGCGAAGTCCACGCCGAGCGCCGCGCCCTGGGCGATGATCTCGGCCTTGGTCAGATGGATGAGCGGCGTGTGGATCTTCAGCTTCTGACCTCCCTCCACGCCGGCTTTCGTCGCGAGGTTCGCCATCCGCTCGAAGGCGCCGACGTATTCGGGGCGGCAATCGGGATAGCCGGAGTAGTCGAGGGCGTTGACGCCGATGAAGATGTCCTGCGCGCCGAGCACCTCGGCCCACGCGAGCGCGTAGGACAGGAAGATCGTGTTACGCGCCGGCACGTAGGTCACCGGGATGCCCCGGCCGATCTCGGCCTGCGAGCGGTCCTTGGGCACCGCGATGTCCGCGGTGAGCGCGGAGCCGCCGAAGGCGCGCAGGTCGATCGCGACGACCTCGTGGCGCGCGGCGCCCAGCGCCCGCGCCACGCGCCGCGCCGCCTCAACCTCGACGGCGTGGCGCTGGCCGTAGCCGAACGTGAGCGCGTACGTCTCGAAGCCGCTGTGACGCGCCACCGCCAGCGTGGTCGTCGAATCCACGCCGCCGCTGAGGAGGACCACCGCCCGCGTCATCAACGCCAGTGTATTATCGACGGCCATGAGCTGGCGATTCCTCTCGTGCGCGGCGCTCTTCGTGACGTGCCTGCTCACCGCGAACACGATCGCGGCGAAGCTGATCGTCGTGGGCGGCGTCGTGCTCACGGCCGGCATCGTCATCTTCCCGATCTCCTACGTCATCGGTGACGTCCTCACCGAGGTGTGGGGTTACGGCGCCGCCCGGCGCGTGATCTGGCTGGGCTTCGCGTGCAACGCGCTGATGGTGGCGGCGATCTGGCTCGGCGGGCAGCTGCCGCCGGCGCCGTTCTGGAAGGGCGACGCCGCCTACGCCGAGATCCTCGGCCACACGCCGCGCATCGTGGCCGCCTCCTTCGTCGCGTACCTCGTCGGCGAGTTCGCCAACTCGTTCGTGCTCGCCAAGCTGAAGCTCGCGACGCGCGGCCGCTGGCTGTGGCTGCGCACCATCGGCTCGACGGTGGTCGGCCAGGCCCTGGACAGCGGCGTGTTCGTCACCCTGGCCTTCGCGGGCGCGGTCCCGGCGGGCGTGCTGGTGCAGCTCGTCGGCGGGCAGTGGGTGTTCAAGGTCCTCTACGAGGCGGCGGCCACGCCGCTCACCTACGCCGCCGTCGCCTGGCTGAAGGCGCGCGAGGGCGTGGACGCGTACGATTACGACACGGACTTCAATCCCGTGCGGCTCTAGCCCCGTGCGGCTGTAAAGAGGACGACCATGGAGAAGTTCCGGGGCGTGGACTACTACGGCATCGAAACGCTCCTGTCCGAGGACGAGCGGATGATCCGCGACGCCGTGCGCGACTGGGTCGAGGCGGAGTTCATCCCGATCGTCCCCGAGCATCATCGCGCCGGCACGTTTCCGATCGCGCTGATCCCCAAGCTCGGCGAGCTGGGCGTCTTCGGCGCCACCCTCAAGGGCTACGGGTGCGCCGGGCTCAGCAGCGTCGCCTACGGGCTCATCATGCAGGAGCTCGAGCGCGGCGACTCGGGGCTGCGCTCGTGCGCCTCGGTGCAGAGCGGCCTCGTCATGTACCCGATCTACGCCTACGGCAGCGACGCCCAGAAGGACCGGTGGCTGCCCGTCCTCGCCACCGGCGAGACGGTCGGCTGCTTCGGGCTCACGGAGCCCGACCACGGCTCCGACCCCGGCGGGATGAAGACACGCGCGGTGAAGAAGGGCGACGCCTACGTCCTCAACGGCACCAAGCTCTGGATCACCAACGGCTCCATCGCCGACGTGGCCGTGGTGTGGGCCAAGACCGAGGACGGCGAGATCCGGGGCTTCCTCGTCGAGAAGGGCACGCCGGGCTTCTCGACCCTCGACATCCACGGCAAGTTCTCGATGCGCGCCTCGATCACGTCGGAGCTGGCGTTCCAGGACTGCCGCATCCCGCTCGACAACCTGCTGCCCAACGTGCAGGGGCTGCGCGGACCGCTCGGCTGCCTGAACCAGGCGCGGTACGGCATCGCGTGGGGCGCGGTGGGCGCGCTCATGGCGTGCTACGACTGGGCGCTCCAGTACGCGCAGCAGCGCGTGCAGTTCGGCAAGCCGATCGGCTCCTTCCAGCTCGTGCAGCAGAAGCTTGTCTGGATGCTGAACGAGATCACCAAGGCGCAGCTGCTGGTGCTCCAGCTGGGACGCCTGAAAGACGCCGGCACGGTGCGGCCGCAGCAGGTGTCACTGGCGAAGATGAACAACGTGCAGGCCGCCCTCGACGGCGCCCGCATGGCCCGCGACATCCTGGGCGCGGCCGGCATCGTGGACGAGCACCCGGTCATCCGTCACATGCTGAACCTCGAGACGGTGAACACGTACGAGGGCACCCACGACATCCACACGCTGATCGTCGGCCGCGACGTGACCGGACTAGACGCGTTCGGGGCGGCTTAATCGAGGGGCGCCCCGGGTTCCCCGGGGCGCCCCGAGCGTGGGGGGGCCATGTCGGGGCCGCTCGCGCCGGATCGCGGAGCGCCACGGCTTGGCCGGGGCGGTTCCGAGCGTTGGGGGGTGTGGGGGGCCATGTCGGGGCCGCTCGCGCCGGATCGCGGAGCGCCACGGCTTGGCCGGGGCGGTTCCGAGCGTTGGGGGGTGTGGGGGGCCATGTCGGGGCCCCCCACGTGAATGGGTGAGCTCGTCTAACTCACGCCATCTCGCCGCTCTTCGAGGCGATCTCACGGACGACCGCGTTGATCTTGCTCACGGCGGTCGTGATCCGCTCGGCCGCTTCGCTGGTCGCGCTGCTCGGCGCGCGCATCTCGAGCAGCTGCGCGCTGGCCATGATGACGGCCAGAGGGTTGTTGATGCGGTCGCCGAGGAACTCGCCCAGCTCCTTCAGGAGCGCCAGCTGCGCCGCCTCCACCTTCCGGTCGGTGCGCTCGGCCAGCGCCTGGCGCTCGTGGTCCAGCCGCGACAGGACGGTGTCGAGCGCGCGCTTGCTCTCGGTCACCAGGTCGCGCATCTCCTCGCGGCCGGCGCCCTGCAGCGAGTCGAGCACCACCTGGTGATAGCGGCGCGCGAAGTCCACGTCGTCGAGCAGCCGCCCGAGCGTCTCGTCGTATTCCGCGCGCACGTGGCGCTCGACCAGGCGCTCCAGCTCGACGGCCATCTGCTGGGGCGTGATGTCCTTGGCGTCGAGGTAGGCGGTGGCGCCGACGTCGCGGCCGAGGTCGCGCGCGGGGCCGCCGATGAACACGCTGCTGTAGAAGATGAAAGGCAGCCGCGCCCAGCGCGCGTCGCGGCGGATTGCGCGGCAGAGCTGGAAGCCGTCGAGCTTCGGCATGCGCACGTCGGAGACGACGGCATTCACCGACTCGCGCTCGAGGAGCGCCAGCGCCGCCTCGCCGTCGGCGGCGGTGAGCACCTGGTGCCCGGCGTGGCCGAAGATCGCCGTGAGCATCCGCCGGTGCGGCGACGAGTCGTCGACCACGAGGATCCGCATCGCCGCTCCAGCCTACTCGCTTCGCAGAGTGGGGTCCAGCAGGTCGCGGAGCCAGTCACCGCTGCGGCTCACCACGAGCGAGGTGAGCAGCAGCAGGCAGCCGGGGAAGATCGAGATCCACCAGGCGGAGTCGAGGTACTCGCGGCCCTCCTGGATCATGCCGCCCCACGACGGCGTCGGCGGCTGGATGCCGAGGCCGAGGAACGACAGCGTCGCCTCCAGCACGATGGCGCGGGCGAGCTGGAGCGTGGCGATCACCACCAGCGTGGAGAGCACGTTGGGCAGGATGTGGCGCGCCACGATGCGTGGCACGGCGCCGCCGAGCGCGAGGATGGCGTCCACGAACTCGCGCGAGCGCAGCACGAGCACCTGCGAGCGCAGCACGCGCGCGTAGTCCACCCAGCCCGAGAGCCCGATCACGACCACGAGCGTGGGAAAGCTCGGGCCCAGCACGGCGATGATGCCGATGGCGAGCAGGATGAAGGGGAAGGCCAGCTGCGCGTCGGCCATCGTCATGATGATGGTGTCCGTCCAGCCCCCGCGGTAGCCCGCGAGGATGCCGAGCCCCGCGCCCACGAGGCCCCCCACCATGACGGCCGCGAAGCCGACGAGCAGCGACACGCGCGCGCCCCAGATCGTGCGCGACAGCACGTCACGCCCGAGGTGGTCGGTGCCGAGCGGATGCGCGCGTCCGTCGGCCGCCTCGAGCGTGGGGGCGGTCAGTCGCGCGCGCAGCGACTGACGCACGGGGTCGTGCGGCGCCAGCCACGGCGCCGCCACGGCCATGATCGTCAGCAGCGCGACGAACGCCGCGCCGGCCGCGACCAGCTGCCGCGTGCGCCGCGCCACGCGCCCGCCGCGCGCGGCCTCCAGGCCCGCGGCGTCAGCGGGGACGGATACGGGGATCGAGGAAGCCATACACCAGCTCGATGAGGAAGTTGAGGGCGACGAAGAGCACGGCGGACAGGAACACCACGCACTGCACGACCGGGTAGTCGCGGTTGTAGATCGACTGGATGGCGAGCCGGCCCATGCCCGGCCACGCGAACACCGTCTCCGTCACCAGGGTGTTGCTGAACAGCTGGCCGAACTGCAGGCCCGTGATCGTGAGCACGGGGATGGCGGCGTTGCGGAACGCATGCTTGGCGACGACGCGCCACTCGCGTAGCCCCTTGGCGCGCGCCGTGCGGACGTAGTCCTGCCGGAGCACTTCGAGCAGCGCGGAGCGCGTGAGGCGGGCGATCGAGGCCATGGCGAAGGCGCCGAGCGTGAGTGCGGGCAGCACGATGTGGGTCCAGTCGCCGCGTCCCGACGTCGGCAAGAGGCCCGCCCTGAGCGACAGCGTCAGGATGAACAGGATGCCGAGGAAGAACGTCGGCGCCGACTGGCCGACGAGCGCCACGCCCATCGCCACTTGGTCCACGACGGTGTTGCGTCGGACGGCGGAGACCACGCCGGCGGGGACGGCAACGAGCACCGCGAACACGAATGCCGTGAGCCCGAGCTGCGCCGTCGCCGGCAGGTACTCCAGCGCGACCCGCATCGCAGGCTCGCGAAAGTGGATCGAGCGGCCGAAGTCACCCTGCGCGACGTGGCCGAGGAACACCGCGTACTGCACGGGCAGCGGCCGGTCGGTGCCCAGCTCCCTGGCCACCCGCGCGAACTCGCTGCGCGGCGCGTCCGGCGGCAGCAGCAGCGGCACGGGGTCGCCGGACAGCCGCATGACCACGAAGACGACGGTGGAGACGAGCCAGACGGCGACGAGGGCCCGGGCGAGACGCGCGGCGAGGAAGGTGACGAGGGCACGCATGGATGAGGCCGGCCGGAGCCCGAGGCCCCGGCCGGCCGGCGCCTAGGCGCGGCGGAACTTGAACGCGAAGCGGCGGATCTCGAACTGCTGGTTGGGGTTCGGCGTCCACTCGAGGTGCTTTTGCAGCCCGTAGTCCTCGTACGGCTGGATGACGGGAATCCACGGCAGGTGCTCGAGGAAGATCCGGGTCATCTCCTTGTACGCCTGGCCGCGGAACTTCTCGTCGACGGAGAAGCGCGCCGCCTCGCCCAGCTCGTCGAACCGCGCGTGGCGCCAGTAATCTTGCGGTCCGCCCGGCGAGAGGAGCCGCCAGAACATCCCGTCGGGATCGCTGAGCGTGGAGGTCGGATCGGACCACCACAGGCCCTTGAACGACTTGTCGCGATTCTTCTGCGCGCGCACCGAGTACTCGACCACCTCGACCTTACCGTTGACGCCGATGTCGCGCCACATCGCGACGATCGCCTCCGCCATCGGCTTGTCGTTGGCCATGTAGGCCGCCGTCGTCTCGATGACGATGTCCTCGCCCTTGTAGCCGGACTTCTTGAGCCGCTCGCGCGCCTCCTTGGGGTCGTACTTGAGCGCCGGCAGCGACGTGTCGAAGTGGTTGTCGCCTTTGGCGATGGGGCCGCTCGGCGCGATGCCACGCCCGCGCCACAGTTCCTTGACGATGAGGTCGCGATCCACCGCCAGCGAGAGCGCCTGCTTGACGAGCGGGTTGTCGAGGGGCGGCACCTTGCTGTTGACGGCCAGCACGTAGAGGCCGGCGTAGAGCGCGCCGGCCACGCGCGTGGACGGGTTGCCGTTCACGCGCTCGCCCTGGTCGGGCGGCAGCTGCGTGATGATGTCCGTCTCGCCCTTGAGCAGGCCGGCCACGCGGGGCGCCATCTCCGGGACGGCCCGCATGACGAAGCGGTCGAAGTCCGGCCTGCCGCCGAAGTAGTCGGGGTTGGCCTCGAGCACGATCTTGTCGTCCTTCGTCCACGACACGAATCGCACGGGCCCGGTCCCGACCGGCTTGGCGTTGAAGGTGTCGTTGCCGACCGCCTCGAGATACTTCTTCGGCACGATCTGGCCGCCGTAGAACGCCACGCGCGCCGCCAGCAGCGGGTCGGGCTTCTTGGTGGTGAACACGACGGTGCTCGCGTCGGGCGCTTCGACCTTGTCGACGGTGGTGAACACCGTGCTCACGCGCGTGTTCTGCTTCGGGTCCCACGTGCGCTCGAAGCTGTACTTGACGTCGGCCGACGAGAACGGATCGCCGTTGTGCCACTTGACGCCGTGGCGCAGCTTGAACGTCCACGTGGTGGGATTGGTGAGCTTCCAGTCCGTGGCCAGCGACGGCTGGAGCTTGCCGTCCGGATGGCGCGCGATCAGGTTGTCGAACAGGTTGAAGGAGATCCGGATGTCGTTGGCCGACGTGCTGAAGTGAGGATCGAACTTCGAGATGTCGCCGCCCTGGGCGACGACGAGCTCACGCTTCTGCGTGCCCTGCGCGCCGGCGGGTCCGGCCAGCGCCGAGGGCAGCGCGGCGGCGGCGCCGGCGACGCCGGCCGCCTTCAACAGCTCGCGACGGGTGAGACCGCTCATGAGGCACCTCCCGGGAGAGTGCTGCTATTTGCGGGCACTCGGGTCCGGCTGTCAAGGGCGCGCGGGTGCTACAATCCGCGCCACCATGCGCACGGCCGACGTCGTCGTCATCGGCGGAGGCGTGAACGGCGCCAGCACCGCGTTCCATCTCACCACGCTCGGCGTGCGCGACGTCCTCCTGCTCGAGCGCCGCCACCTGGCCGCCGGCGCCACCGGGAAGTCCGGCGCCCTCGTCCGCATGCACTACACGAACGACGTGGAGTCCCGCCTGGCGCTGGAATCCCTGAAGGTCTTCCGCGACTTCGGCGCGATCGTCGGCGGCGAGTGCGGCTTCGAGCCCGTCGGCTTCGTGCAGCTCGTCGGACCCGAGTACCGGGACGCGCTCCGGCGCAACGTCGCGCGCCAGCAGGCGCTCGGCATCGACACGCGCGAGGCCTCGCTGGACGACGTGCGCCGCCTGCTGCCCGGGGTCGACCTCGCCGGCGTCGGCGCCGCCGCCTGGGAGCCCGGTTCCGGCTTCGCCGATCCCAACGCGACTACGTACGCGTTCGCGGAGGCCGCGCGGCGCGGCGGCGCGACGATCCAGACCCGCTGCGAGGCCGTGCGCGTCGTCGTCGAGGGCGGGCGGGTGACGGGCGTCGAGACGACGGCGGGCCGCGTGGCCACGCGCGCGGTCGTGATCGCGGCCGGCGCATGGGCGCCGTCGCTGCTGGCGCCGCTCGGTCTCGACTACGGGCTGTCGCCCTTCCGCATCCAGGTCGCGATCTTCCGCTGGCCCGCGGGCTTCGCGCAGCGCCATCCCGCGGTCATCGACGCCACGCGCATGTCGTGGTTCCGTCCCGAGGGCGCCGCCGCCACGCTCATCGGCGTCGAGCTGGGCGCCGCCCACGCGGATCCCGAGAAATTCGACGAGGGCGTCGACGCGGCCTACGTCGCGAGATGTCGCGAGGCGCTCACCGCGCGCCTGCCGCAATTCGCCGACGCGCCGATGCGCGGCGGCTGGGCGGGGATGATCATGATGAGCCCCGACGGGCGGCCGATCATCGATCGGCTGCCCGCCGCCGAGGGGCTCTGGGCGATGCTCGGCGACTCCGGGACGTCGTTCAAGACGGCGCCCGCCATCGGCCGCTGCCTCGCCGAGTGGATCACCGCCGGCGCGCCGTCGACGGCCGACCTCCATCCGTTCCGCGCCTCGCGGTTCGTCGAGGACCCGCCGTGGGTGGACGTCGACCACTACGGCGGCGAGGGCCTCACCGTCTCTCGCTGACCGCGCTCCGGGTGCGCACGGGCTCGACGTAGAGCTCGACCTCGTGGCCGTCGGGATCTCGAACACAGAAGCCGTTCGCGTACTCGCCGAATGGCTCGAGCCCGCGGGCCACCACGTCGCGCCGCGCGGCGGAGAGGTCGTCGGACGTCTCGCCCACCTCGAAGGCGACGTGGTAGAGCCCGGGCACGCCCTTGGGCTGCGGTCCCGGACCCGGAGCGCGCGCGAGCTCGCACGACAGATCGTGATGGCGCGCGCCCGCGGAGAAGAAGACGATGCGGCCGTCCTTGCCGGTGCCGGTTTCCGCGAGGCCGAGCAGGTCGCGATAGAAGCGTCGCGTCGCGTCGAGATCGCGAACGAAGAGTGAGACGTGACCGAGGGCGCGGATTTTCATCGGGCGTGATGTCTCCGTCGCGGCGTTAGTGTACCATTGGTGGGTCATGGCTGATTCGAAGCCCGCGGCCCTTGCGACAGCGGCCGCGGTTCCGTTCCCGACCATTGTCGAGCGCGTCCGGCCGCACGCGAAACTGATCGGGCTCCTCGCTCTCGGCCACTTCGCCGTCGATCTCACGCAGGGCTCGTTGCCCGCGGTGCTGCCGTTTCTCAAGAGCGCGCACGGGCTCTCGTACGCCGAGGTGGCGACGATCGTGCTGGCCACGAACCTCACCGCGTCGCTCCTCCAGCCGCTCTTCGGCTACCTCGCCGACCAGACGATGCGGCGCTGGATCCTGCCGACGTCGGTCGTCGTGGCCGGCGCGGGCATGGCGCTCACCGGGCTCGCGCCCGGTTACACGAGTCTCGTGCTGCTCGTCGTCGTGATGGGGCTCGGGGTCGCCGCCTGGCACCCCGAGGGCTATCGCACCGCGACGGGCGTCGCGGGCGACCGCAAGGCCACGGCGCTGTCGTACTTCTCGCTCGGGGGCAACGTGGGCATCGCGCTCGGCCCGCTGGTCGCCACGTTCCTCGTGACCACGTGGGCCCTCCAGGGCACGCTGGCGCTGGCCCTGCCCCCGCTGCTCGTTGGCGCCGTGCTGCTCGCGGCGCTGCCGTCGTTCACGACTGCCACGACGGCGGCGCGGGCCACGAAGGCGACGGGACGCGGCGAGAACATGCCCGCGGCCATGGCCCTGCTCATCCTCGTCGTCATGATCCGCGCGTCCGCGAGCCTCGGGTTCACGACGTTCATGCCCTTCTACTACGTGGACTATCTCGAGGGGGACCCGCGCATCGTGGGCACGCTGCTCTTCGTCTTCCTCGGGGCCGGCGCCCTCGGCACGGTGCTGGTATCTCCGCTCGCCGATCGCTGGGGCCCGCGCGCGTTGATGAAGTGGGGCCTGCTCGCGGCCGTGCCCTTCGGCCTCCTCTTCCTCGCGACGCGCGGCACGCTGGCGATCGTGATGCTCGCGGTGTTCGGCGCCGTCCTCACGGCGAGCTTCTCGTTGTCCGTCGTCCTCGCGCAGGCCTATCTGCCGCGCCACACGGGCATGGCCTCCGGGCTCATCGTGGGTTTCGCCTTCGGCACGGGCGGCCTCGGCGTGGCCGCGCTCGGCTGGGTGGCCGACCGTCACGGGCTGCCCGCCGCGCTCACCGTCAGCGCCCTGATCCCGCTGGCCAGCTTCGTCGCCGCGCACTTCCTGCCCGCGCCCCGAGATCGGTGAAAGAGCCCCTTCCGCTCCAGGACGGTGAGCAGGTGCTGCTCATCGATCAGCGCGGCAAGCGCCACCTGCTGTTCATGAGGAAGTCGGAGACGTTTCACTCCGACCGCGGCTGGATCTCGCACGACGCGATCATCGGCCAGCCCGAGGGCTCGTGGGTACGCTCCTCGATGGGCCTGCGCTACCTCGCGCTGCGTCCGACGCTGGCGGAATTCGTGCTCGACATGCCGCGCGGCGCGCAGGTGATCTACCCCAAGGACCTCGCGATGATCCTCTTCTGGGCCGACGTGCACCCGGGCTGCCGCGTGCTCGAGGCGGGCACGGGCTCGGGCGCGCTCACGCTGGCGCTGCTGCGCGCGGTCGGGCCCGAGGGCCGCGTGATCACCTTCGAGCAGCGCGAGGAGTTCGCGCGTCGCGCGCTCGCCAACATCCACATGCGCTGCGGCGAGGTGACGAACCTCACCATGCGTCTCGGTCCCGTCGAGGAAGGCGTCGGCGACGAGGAGCCCGTGGACCGCGTGGTGCTCGACCTGCCCGAGCCGTGGCGGCTCACGCAGGCGGTGGCGCGCGTGCTGCGCCCCGGCGGGATCTTCCTCTCCTACGTGCCGACGATCATCCAGTCGCACCAGATCGCCGAGGCGCTCAATCGCGAGCGCGAGTGGGCGCTCGTCGAGACGTTCGAGACCCTTTACCGCCCCTGGAACATCGAGGGCACGTCCGTGCGGCCGTTTCACCGCATGGTGGCCCACACGGGATTCATCACGGTGGCGCGCCGCGTGGTGCCCGAGGAGGGCGCTCCCGCGCCCCGCCTCGCCGCATCCGACCGCGACGAGTAGCCCGCCGAGCGTCGAGGAGCTCCGATGATCACGGTCATGCGTCGCTATCGCAGGGTCCTCCAGGTCGGCCTGCTCGTCGTCATCGCCGCCTTCGTGCTGACGTCGGTGTACGTCGGCTCGATGTCCGGCGGGGCGAGGAACCGCGGCGACGTGGTGGCGACAGTCAACGGCGAGGCGATCCCGGTCGAGCGCTACCAGCGGCGCTACCAGGCCTATCTCGACGCCTACTCGCGCGTGTACCGCGATCGGTTCTCGCCGACGCTCGCCGAGCAGCTCGGGCTGCCGCAGCAGGCGGTGAACGACCTCGTGCAGGAGGCGGTCGTCGTGCAGCGCGCGCGCGCCGAGGGCCTGGAGGTGAGCGACGAGGAGCTGAACGCGCAGATCCAGGCCGTGCCGGCCTTCGCCGAGAACGGCCGCTTTTCGCTGGCGCGCTACCAGGACTTCCTGCGCCGCCGTGGCATGAGCGCGTCCGCCTTCGAGAACGACGTGCGCCGCGAGCTCACGCGCATGAAGGTGGAGACCACCGTCAAGGCGGGGATCAAGGTCTCCGACGCGGAGCTGGAGCGCGCGTTCGCGCTGCGCCGCGAGGAGGTGCGCGCGGCCTGGGCGCTGGTGGAGACGGCGCCGCTCGTCGCCGCCGCCACGGTCTCCGACGAGGAGGTGGCCGAGTACCTCAAGGCGCACCCGGCGGAGTTCCAGCTGCCCGAGCGCCGCCGCGTGCAGTACGTGACGCTGGCGCCGAAGGACTTCCGCCCCCAGCTCCCGGACGCGGAGGTCGAGAAGTACTACACGGACCATGCGAAGGAGTTCGAGACGCCGCAGCAGGTGCACGCCGCCCACGTGCTGGTGCCCGTGCCGCAGACGGGCGGCAGCGAGGCCGAGGACAACGCGCGCACGAAGGTCGTCGACGTGATCCGCCGCGCGAAAGCCGGCGAGGACTTCGCGAGGCTCGCCGCCGAGATCTCCGAGGACCCGGGCAGCAAGTCCAAGGGCGGCGACCTCGGCTGGATCTCCAAGGGCGAGATGGTGCCGGCCTTCGAGGCCGTCGCCTTCACGCTGCGCCGCGGCGAGATCTCGCCCGAGCCCGTGCGCAGCCCGTTCGGCTTTCACGCGATCAAGGTGTTCGAGAGCCGCGCCGCCGGGAAGAAGCCGCTGAAGGAGGTGGCCGCCCAGATCCGCGATCGGCTCGCAGCCGAGGCCGCGGACAAGGCCGCGCGCGCGAAGGCCGACGAGGTTCGGCCGCCGCTGCAGGCCGCGACGGACTTCGTGGCCGAGGCCAGGCGGCTCGGGCTGACGCCGATCGAGACGACGATGTCCAGGATGGAGCGCCTCCCGATGCTCGGCGGAACCGATCCACTGGAGGAGGCGGCGTTCGCCCTGGCCATCGGCGGCGTCTCGTCGCCCGTGAAGACGGCGGCGGGTTGGGTGGTGCTGAAGTCGACCGAGGCGATCCCGGCCGGGGTGCCGCCGCTCACCGAGATCCGCGACAGGGTGGCGGGCGCGGCGAAGCGGCAGAAGGCCGAGGCGATCGCGCTCGAGCGCGCGCACAAGGTGGTCGCGGAGACCGGCACGAAGGATCTGGCGGCCGCCGCCAGGACCGCGGGCGCGCAGACGGGCGAGACGGCGCGCTTTTCGCGGACGAAGCCGGCGGAGCGGCTGCCGGGCGACGTCCAGCTCGCTGCGCTGCAGTCGCCGGCGGGGACCGTGGCCGGGCCCGTGAAGTCGCCCCAGGGCTACTACGTGCTGAAGGTGCTCGAGCGCATCGCGCCGAACATGGCCGACCTCGCAGCCGAGCGCGACCGGCTCTCGCGCGAGGTCCTCACGCAGAAGCAGAGCCAGGCGTGGGAGGCGTGGGTCAGCCACGCGCGCGCCGCCGCGAAGGTGGAGGTCCTGGCGGCGCCGAAGCGCTCCTGACGCCGTGCTAAGGTGACGCCATGTCGATGCAGCGCACGCCGATGACGCGGACGGGCTTCGAGCGCCTGCGGGACGAGCTCGACCGCCTCAAGCGCGTCGAGCGCCCGACGATCATCAAGGCGATCGCCGAGGCGCGCGCGCACGGCGACCTCTCGGAGAACGCCGAGTACCACGCCGCGCGCGAGAAGCAGTCGTTCGTCGAGGGGCGCATCAACGAGCTGGAGGGCAAGGTGAACGGCGCCGAGGTCATCGAGGCGCCGAAGGGCGGCGACCGCGTGACCTTCGCCTCCACCGTGCGGCTCGAGGACGAGGCGGGCAAGGAGGTCCGCTACTGGATCGTCGGCTCCGACGAGGCCGACCCCGCGAAGGGCCGCATCTCGATCCACTCGCCGCTCGCGCGCACGCTGATCGGCAAGCGCGTGGGCGACAGCGTCACCGCGCAGCTGCCCGGCAGCAAGAAGACCTTCGAGATCCTCGAGGTGAACTTCGGCTGGACCGAATGACGAGCGCGGCGCCGCGCGCCTAGCGCAGGGCGTCCCGCAGCTCGCGCGTGAGGACTTCCACCGTGCCGCGCGTGCCGCCCGCGAGCTTCAGCTTCCACTCGCCCTCGGTCTCGAACCGCCGGTCGCGCAGCCGCTCGCCCCACGGCTTGATGGCCTCGCGGATGCCGGTGAGGTCGAAGGGCTCGCGCTTGAGCTCCTTGGCGCGCGCCATCACGTCGGGGGCGGCGCGGATGAACGCGCGCAACGCGGCGCCCGTCTTGATCGAGTACTTGCGGCCGGCCCACGCGGAAGGGAAGGTCGTGGACAGCGCCTTGATGTAGTTGAGGAAGAAGCGCTTGGCGTGCTGGCGCAGCTCCTGGATGCGCGCGCCGCCGCCCAGCTTCTCCACCGTCTCGAGCAGGTCCACGATCTCCTCCGCCAGCGGCGCCTGGCTCACGCGCCCGCGGCCGGTGCCCAGCATCTTGATCTCGCCGTGCAGCGGCGAGGTGTCGTCCTCGTTGAGCGACCGGATGATGTCGTGCGCGAGCGCCTGGTTCGGGTCCGGGTAGAGCTTGCGCCCGGCCAGGCTGATGATGTGCGACGGGTTCAGCCGCGTGTGCTTGGCGTTGATGGTGACGAACAGCTCGACGATCTGCCGCGCGTCGAGCGAGTCGAAGAGCACCGCGGGCACCTCGATGCCCATCGCGTCGCCCGTCTGGCTGAGCGAGTGCAACGCGAGGAGCCGGTGCTGGCCGTCGAGCACGCGCAGCACGCCGTGCTCCTCGGGGATCTGCAGCAGCCCGAGATCGTGGTGCCCGGCGATCGGCGTGAACGTGAAACGCTTCTCCGAGGTGATGATGACGGCGCCGGGAATCGCGGGCAGCGTCGCCGCGTCCTTGCACTCGCGATAGTACGCGGCCAGCTCGTCGATCTTGCGGCGGATGATCGGCCGCTGGTAGGCGTTCTCGCTCTCGCTGATGCGCTTCTCGAGCATGTCCCAGTTGACGCGGGAGCGCGCCGCGGCGCTCTTGCGCGCCTTGGCCTTCGCCTCCTCGTTCGCCTCGACGCCCGAATAGCCGAGCACCTCGAACTTCACGAGGCGATCGATGTCCTTCGCGGAGAGGCCGGCCTGGTAGAACTCGACTCCGAATTGTTTGACGCGACGCGCGGGCACGGTGATCATGGCCGCGCCACTCTACCTGATCGGCCAAACCCCTGTCAATAGAGGCGTTTTTCGCCTTGGACGGACCTTTTGTCGCGGCTCAGGCGGAGAGCCCGAACGTCTGAGCCGCGATCGTCGCGATGTGACGGCCGATCGCGAGCGACGCGGTCGCCGCCGGCGAGGGCGCGTTGAGGACGTGGACGGCGTCGGCGGTCTGCACGATCCGGAAATCATCCACGAGCGTGCCCTCCGCCGTCACCGCCTGCGCCCGTACGCCGGCGCCGCCGGGGCGGATGTCCTCGGGACGCAGCGCGGGCACGAGGCGCTGGAGCGCTTTCACGAACGCGCGCTTGGAGAGCGAGCGGTAGATCTCGTAGGCGCCGGTCTTCCAGTATTTCTTCGCCATGGCGCGGAAGCCGGGGAAGCGGAGCGTGTCGAGCAGCTCGCCCGGTTTCACGCGGCGCCACGTGTAGCCCTCGCGCGCGAATGCGAGCACGGCGTTGGGGCCGGCCTCGACGTCGCCGTGGACCGTCCGCGTGAAGTGCACGCCGAGGAACGGGAATTCCGGGTCAGGCACCGGGTAGATCAGGCCGTTGACCAGATACTGCCGCTCCGGGCGCAGCATGTAGTACTCGCCGCGGAAGGGCACGATCTGCACGTCGATCGGGGCCTCGGCCAGGCGCGCGACCACGTCGGACTGCAGCCCCGCGCAGTTCACGAGGTGCGCGGCGGTGACGGCGTGGTCGTCGTCGGTGGCCAGGCGCAGCGTGCCGCGCAGCCGCGCGATCGACGTCACGCGGAAGTTGCGCTCGATGGTCACGCCGGACGCCACCAGCTCGCGGGCGAGCGTCTCGGCGACGCGGCGGTAGTCCACGATCGCGGTCTGCGGCGAGTGGATTCCCGCCACCGCGCTCGCGTGCGGCTCGATCTCCTTGAGCCGTCCGGCGTCGATCATGGCCACGCCGGGCACGCCGTTGGCGACGCCGCGCTCGTAGAGCGCCGTGAGCCGCGGCAGCTCCTCCCGCGAGGTGGCGACGATCACCTTGCCACACGTCTCGACCTCGATCTCGTTCTTCTCGCAGTACGCCTTCATCAGGCGTGCGCCCTCGACGCAGAGTCGCGCCTTGTAGGAGCCGGGCTTGTAGTAGATGCCGGAGTGGATGACCCCGCTGTTGTGACCGGTCTGGTGGTGCGCGATGTCGATCTCTTTCTCGAGCACGACGAGGCACGCGCGGGGCGCGCGGTCGAGGATCGCGCGGGCCGTCGCCAGTCCCACGATCCCGCCGCCGATGATCGCGATGTCGTACGTCACAGGACAATATTGTATGTCATCAACGAGGAGGAGGACCCCGAGATGGCCTGCCCGATGTGCCGCACGTTGCACCATCGCCTCGGTCGTCGCAACACGCTGACCGCGCTGGCGGCGGCGCCGCGCGCCATCCGCCGCGCGCTGGGCCGGGCCTCGCGGCTGCGCCTGACGCGCCGCCCTGGTCCTGACGAATGGTCGGCCATCCAGGTCCTCGGCCATCTGCTCGACGCCGAGGTCACGCTGGCCTTCCGTATCCGCAAGCTCGCCGCCGAGCCGGGCGGAGCGATCGTCGCCTGGGACCAGGAGAAGTGGACGGACGGTCTGCGCCACCATCGCGCCGACGCGCGGACGCTGCTCGCCGCGTACACGGCGCTGCGCGCGGCGAACCTCGAGCAGGTCCGGCGGCTGTCGCCCGCCCAGCGCGCCGCCGCCGGGCGCCATCCCGAGTACGGCCGCATCCGCGTGCGGCAGATGCTCGAGCACTGGGCCGAGCACGACCTGAATCACCTCGCCCAGATCCGCGCGACCCTGCGCGGGTGACGGGGCCGGCGCCGAGTCTCGTGGAGCTCGCGGTGTGGGCGCTCGCGCGCGTGCCGTCGCCGTGTCGCCGCGCGCCGCGCCGGAAATGCTAGGCTGCTCGTATGAGCAGATTCGTCGCGCTCGTGCTGGTGCTTCTCGCTTCGCGCGTCGCGGCCGCGTCCACCCACGACGCCGCGGAGGCCGGATTCGTGAAGCGCGTGGTCGACGCGATCAACACGCCGGAGACCGCGCGCGCGGCGGCGCTCTTGCATCCGACGTCGCTGGTCTGCCCGAGCGAGTACGAGGCGGCGATGTCGTTCTTCGATCCGCGGCTGGGCGCCAAGGGGCCCGTACCGCCGACGTTCACGTGGCGAATGGAGGAGGCGCCCGCCGGGCCGCCGATGTTCTCCGACCGGGTCGGTTACCCTGTGCGGCCGAGCCACCTGCTCCACATCACCTACGAGGCACGGCCGAACGCGAGCACGACGCTGATCGTGCAGACCGTACGCGACGCAGGGCGATGGTACGTCACCGCGTTCTGCCCGAAGCCCGGAACACGGGCGCAGATCGACGCGGCTCGCGCCGCCGCGCCGCGGGTCGCCGCCGCGCAGGCCCAGCGGGTGCAGACGCTCATCACCGGCATGCCGCCCGCGCTCGAGCAACAGGTCCTCGACCTCGTCAAGCAGGGGCAGAAGATCGCCGCCATCCGGCACTACGAGCGCGAGGCCGGCGTCGATCTGACCACGGCGAAGGACGTCGTCGACCGGCTCATCGAGCCGGGTCGCTGACACCGGTGCGCCACCGGCCGGCCGCCCTCGTCGTCACGCTCGCGCTCGGCGCCACGGCGGTGTTCGCCGACGACTGGCCGGGACCGCGGACCGTCAGCGTGTTCTCCGAGGACGGCGGGCGCTTCGTGCGCCTGGTGCCCGGCACGTCGGTCGGCGAGACCGTCGGCTTCGCCGGCGCCCCGAACGGAGGGCCCGCGCGCGGCGAGTTCGACGTCCGGCAGCGCGATCGCTCGTACCGGCTCGTCGCCGATGTTGCCCTCGCGAACCCGGTGGCGCCCGTCGAGGCGCTCGTCAGCAACACGGGCCACCTGATCACGTTCGACAACTGGCACAACGCCGGCTACGGCGCCGTCGTCGCGATCTACGATCCATCGGGGCGGCTCGTGCGAGCGTGGCGGCTCGAGGACCTCTACGACTCGAAGCGCATCGCCGACATCCCGCGCTCGGTGTCGTCGCGCTGGTGGCGATGCGCGCCGAGGGGGTTCGTCGATCCGCCGACGCAGCACCGGGTGTACGCGTTCGAGCGCCTCGGTGGCAGCTTCGTCTTCACGCTCGTCACCGGCGCCGTCGCCTATACGGCGGGCCGCGCGCGGTGCGCCGAGCCGATCGGCGGCCCGTTCTCCGCCACCGTCCATCCGTAGCGCGCTCAGCGCAGCGCGGTGAGCAGGTAGACGCCGCTCACGATCAGCAGGGTGCCCACGACGATCCGCCGGTTCAGCATCTCGATGCCGCGCAGGAAGAAGAAGGACAGCACGAGGACGAAGATCGGCGACACGCTCGCGAGCGGCGCCACCACGCTCACGGTGCCGACGCTGAGCGCCAGCACCACGAGGCAGACCCCGACGTTCTCCGCCACCCCCGCGGCCGCGAAGTAGACGAGGCTGCGGCCGCGGCAGACCATGAGCGCGCTCTGGCGCGAGGCGACGAGGAACGCGGTGTACGCGACGAGGGCCGCGGTGACGTTGACGGCGAAGCCCGGGATCGGCGCCATGCCGCTCAGCCCGATCTTGCGCAGCACGGCCACCACGCCGAAGCACGTCGCCGACGTCAACGGCAGGACGAGATGGATCGGGCGCACGCCGGCGCGGCGACCGCCGACGGAGAGCAGCGTCGTCCCGGCGACGATGACGAGCGTGCCGAACGCCACGGGCAGCGTGACGCGCTCGCCGAGGAGCAGGATGGCCAGGCCCGACGACACGAGGGGGTTCAGGTTGATGAGGGCGGCGCTGATCGAGGCGCCGACCGTCTCGATGCTCATGAACCGAAGGAGCCGGCCGCCGACGGTGCCGATGAGGCCGGCGAGCGCGAAGTACGCCACGCCCGCCAGCGTCGGACGTCCGACGCCGCCCGCGAGGAGTACGGCGATCCAGACGCACGCGGTGCCGACGGCGAGGTTGATCCAGGCCCCCGTGTACGGTCCGTAGCGCCGCAGGCCGCGAGAGATGAGCACGGTCGAGGCGGCGGACATGAGCGCGCTCGCCAGCGCGAGGACGGGGACGGCGGGCGGGACGATGAGGCCGGACATGAGGGGTCGGGCGCGGATCATATACCATGGGGGGCCAGGTCGGGGCCCCCCAAGTTCAATCGTGCAGCGGCAGCGTGACGAGCAGCGCGACGACGAGCGCGACGTAGGCGAGCGCGATCGTCGCGCGCTGCCGCGGCGGCAGCGCGTCGTAACCCGGTACGGGGTCGCGCCAGCGCCGCACGAGCGTGAAGAGCCCGACGATCAACACGATCAGCAGGAGCGGCGAGCGGGTGAGCAGGAGCGCGACGGCGCCCACCGCGTACCCGATCACCCAGGAGGTGCGCGTGAAGGCGCCGGCGATGCGGCCGCCGTCCAGCGGCGGCACCGGCACCAGGTTGAAGAGGTTCAGCAGCACGGCGGCGTGGCCGAGCGCGACCAGCAGGGGCTGCGGCCACGCCAGGCCGGCGCCGAGCACGAGCCACGCGGCCAGCGAGCCCGTGACGGGGCCCGCCATCGCCACCCGCGCCTCCACGCCCGCGTCGCGCGGCTGACCCTGCATCGCGACGAACGCGCCGACGAACGGGATGAACACCGGCGCGCCGGCGGGAATGCCCTCGCGCCGCAGCGCCACCGCGTGGCCCATCTCGTGGACGAAGATCAGCAGCACGAAGCCGGCGGCGAAGGCCCAGCCCCACTCGATCGCGTAGGCGCCGATCGACAGCAGCATCGTCGCGAGCGTCTTGAATTTGAAGACGCCCGCCAACAGGCCGAGGAGCTTGGCCTTGCCGAGGACGAAGAGGAGGCCGCCGCCCACGGCGCCGGCGGCGACGCCGCGGCCCACGCGCGAGCGGGGCTCGGACGGCCGGGCGCCGGGCTGCAGGCTCTGGTAGACGGCGCGGAGGTTGTCGACCTCGCGCGCGCGGCGCTCGGGGTCGTCCGTCACGCGGCCAGGTCGAGCTTGGGCGGCCGCGGGATCACCCACGCCTCGTACACCACGATGGCGAGGAACACGAGCTTCATGAGCCCGAAGTTCACGGCGAGGACGCGGTAGAACATGTCCACGCTGTGGGGCGGGAACGGGATGCGCCAGGTCTCGCCGCGCTGCTGGAGCGCCTGGTTGATGAACGTCATGTTGACGAGGTAGGCGGCGACGAGGAACGAGAGCGCGCCGGCCGTGACCGCGATCGCCTGCAAGCCCGCGCTGCGCTTGCCGCCCGCGAAGCGGACGGCGCCGTGCCCCGCGAGGAACCCGATGACCACGGCCACGAGCCCGAAGCCGATCTCCGTCAGCACGGTGAAGCCCCACCACGCGAGGGCGCCGACGGCGCCGCCCAGCACGGCCCCGAGCGTCGCCAGCGGATAGTTGATGTCCTGCGACATCCGCGCGACCGCCTGCTGCAGCTCGAACTTGAGGACCTCGTAGCAGGAGCGGCAGAAGGCGCGGTCGGCCGCGAGCACGCGATCGCCCTCGGTCAGCGTCTTCTCACAGCGGGCGCACGTGGCCGTGCTCGGCTGCGCGGGCGGGGGCGTGGCGTCGCTCATCGCCGCCTGGAATGTTACCATCCGCCCACCGCGGAGGAGGCGCGCATGGCGGGGAAGTTTTTCGAGGAGCTCCAGGTCGGCACCGTGCTGACGCATCAGCCCGGTCGCACCATCACCGAGGCCGACAACGTCTTCTTCACCTGCATGACGATGAACCCGCAGCCGCTGCATCTCGACTTCCACGCGGCGGGCAAGGCGGAGTTCGGCAAGCCGCTCGTCAACAGCCTGCTCACCCTCGGCATCGCCGTCGGGCTCTCCGTCGGCGAGACCACGCTCGGCACCACCGTCGGCAACCTCGGGTTCGACAAGGTGGAGTTCCCGAAACCGGTGTTCCACGGCGACACGATTTACGCGGAGACCGAGATCGTGGACAAGCGCGAGTCGAAGTCGCGGCCGCAGTGGGGCATCGTCACCTTCGAGCACCGCGCGAAGAACCAGCACGGCGAGCTGGTGATGCGCGCCCGCCGCAACGCAATGATGCGTAAACGTGGCAGCGCGAGCTGAGCCGGTGCCTCCGGCGAGGCGAGCGGTGAAATGGTTCGGAGGTCCCTGATGGCGCGCCGCTCGCTCCACTTCGTTCCCGGCGGCCAGGCGCGGATGCTCGAGAAGGCGCTCACGCTGCCCGCCGACGGCCTCATTCTCGACCTCGAGGACGCGGTGCCGCCCGAGCGCAAGGCGGCCACGCGGTCGATCGTGCGCGAGTGGCTCGGGCGCGACTTCGGCGGCCGTGAGCGCTGGGTGCGGATGAACCCCATCGCCACCGGACTGGGCCGCGACGATCTCGCAGAGACGATCGCGGGGCGGCCGACGGGCTACGTGGTGCCGAAGCCCCGCCACGCGGGGGACGTGCGGGAGATCGCGCAGGTCCTCGACGGCCTCGAGCACCGCCACGGGATCCCCCACGGCCGCACGCGGCTGGTGCTCATCGCGACCGAGACGCCGGAGGGCCTGCTGAACATCCGCGAGGTCTCCGTGGCGAGCCCGCGCGTCGTGACGATCTCGTGGGGCATCGAGGACCTGGGGGCGGCCATGGGGCTGCCGCGCGTGCGCGACGAGCACGGGAAGTACCTCGACATCCCGCGCTACGCGCGCACGATGTGCGCGATCGCCGCCTCGGCCGCCGGCGTCGACGCGCTCGACACCGTCTACACGGACATCGCCGACCTCGACGGCCTGCGCCGCGAGTGCGAGGACGGCGTGGCCATGGGATTTTCCGGCAAGATCTCCATCCACCCGAGCCAGATCGCAGTCATCAACGAGGTGTTCACGCCCTCGAAGGAGGCCGTGGCCGAAGCGCGCGAGCTGGTGGCCGCCTTCGCCGAGCACGCGGCACGCGGGGCCTACGCGTTCCGCTTCATGGGGCAGATGGTGGACGCCCCACACCTGACCCGCGCGAAGAAGCTGATCGAGCGCGCGGGCGGCTGAGCGCGATGCGCGCCATGGTGCTGCAGGGCCAGGCGCCCATCGAACGTGCGCCGCTCCTGGCCGAAGACGTCCCGATCCCGACGCCGGCGGGCGACGAGCTCCTCGTGCGCGTGCGCGCGTGCGGGGTCTGCCGTACCGACCTCCACGTGGTCGAGGGCGACCTGCCGCCGGTGCGCGATCGCCTGGTTCCCGGCCATCAGGCGGTCGGCGTGGTGGAGTCGGCGCCGCCGGACGCGCGCGTGCGCGCCGGCGACCGCGTGGGCATCGCGTGGCTGCGGCGGACGTGCGGGCACTGCGAGTACTGTGCGACCGGCCGCGAGAACCTGTGCGAGCGCGCGGAGTTCACCGGCTGGCACGCCGACGGCGGCTTCGCCGAGTACGCGGTGGTGCCCGCCGCCTTCGCCTACGCGATTCCGGCGGCGTTCTCCGACGTCGACGCGGCGCCGCTGCTGTGCGCCGGCATCATCGGCTTTCGCGCTCTCCAGCGCGCCGCGGTGCCGCGCGGCGGGCGGCTCGGCCTCTGGGGGTTCGGCTCCTCCGCGCACGTCACGCTCCAGGTCGCCCGCGCGCGCGGCGCCCGCGTGCACGTGTTGACGCGCGCGGCGTCGCATCGTGAGCTGGCGCGGACGCTGGGCGCCGCCTGGGCGGGCGACGTGGGCGACGCGCCGCCGGAGCCGCTCGACTCCGCCATCGTGTTCGCGCCGGCCGGCGAGCTGGTACCGCTGGCGTTGCGGCGGCTCGCGCGCGGCGGCACACTGGCGCTCGCCGGCATCGCCATGACGCCCACCCCGCCGCTCGACTACGCGCGCGACCTCTTCTACGAGCGCCAGGTGCGCTCGGTCACCGCCAACACGCGCGCCGACGGCGAGGCCCTGCTGGCGGAGGCGGCGCGGATCCCCGTCCGCCTGACGACGACGACGTTCCCGCTCGCCGAGGCCAACCGCGCGCTCGGCGCGCTCAAGCGCGGCGCCTTTGCGGGCTCGGCGGTTCTGGTATCATGACGCACCTTCGGAACGAGGCAGGGTCTTGCCATGAGTGATCAGACCGATCTCCTGCAGCGCGCCGCGCGCGTGCTGCCCGGCGGCGTGCTCGGCAGTCACCGTTCGGGCCCCGGGCTCGAGTTCGTCGTGCGCGAGGGCCGCGGCGCCTATCTCTGGGACATGAGCGGCCGCCGCTACCTCGACTATCTGCTCGGCTCCGGGCCCATGCTGCTCGGCCACGCCCACCCGGCCGTGGTGGAGGCGGTGCAGCGGCAGATGGAGCGCGGCACCTCGTACTTCGTGGTCAACGAGCCGGCCATTCGGCTCGCCGAGGAGATCGTGGCCGCCGTGCCGTGCGCCGAGCAGGTGCGCTACACCTCCAGCGGCAGCGAGGCGACGTTCTTCGCGCTCCGCGTGGCGCGTGCCTACCGCAAGCGCGACAAGGTCATGAAGTTCGAGGGCGGCTTCCACGGCACGCACGACTACGTGCTGATGAGCGTGGTGCCGCGCTCGCCCAAGGCGTTCCCTGCGCCGATGGCCGACTCCGCCGGCATCCCGCACGCCATCGACGGCGAGGTGCTGGTCGCGCCGTACAACGACCTCGCCACCACCGAGGCGCTCATCGACGCGCATCACGACGAGCTCGCCGCCGTCATCGTCGAGCCCTACCAGCGCACGATCCCGCCCGCGCCCGGCTTCCTCGAGGGCCTACGCCGCGCGACGCACCGCCACGGCGTGCCGCTCGTGTTCGACGAGATCGTCACCGGCTTCCGCTTCGCCTACGGCGGCGCCCAGGAGTTCTACAAGGTCGTTCCCGACCTCGCGGCCTTCGGCAAGGTCGTGGCCGGCGGCTTCCCGCTCGCGTGCATCGCCGGGCCGGCGGCGATCATGCGCCATTTCGACGCGGCGCTGGAGGGCACGCCGGACTACGTCTGGCAGGCCGGCACCTTCAACGGCAACGCCATCGCGGCCGCCGCCGGCCTCGCCACGCTGGCCGAGCTGCGCAAGCCCGGCACCTACGAGCGCCTCTTCAAGACGGGCGCGCGGCTGAAGGCCGGCCTGCAGGCCGCCGTGACCAAGCACGGCGTCGCCGCGCAGGTGAGCGGCGAGCCGCCCGTCTTCGATCTCTTCTTCACCGACCGCCCCGTGGTCGACTACCGCGCCACCCTCACCGCCGACCGCGCGAAGATCACGCGCTTCAACCAGGAGCTGCTGCGGCGCGGCGCGGTGAAGGCCGTGAACAAGATCTACGTCTCCCTCGCGCACTCGGAGGCCGACGTCGAGGAGACGCTCGGCATCTTCGACGAGGTGCTGTCATGCCTCTGAGCCGACGCGATCTCCTGGCGCTGAGCGGCGGCGCGCTCGCCGCCTCGACGCTCCGCCCCTCCGTCGCGCGCGCCCAGACGCCGAAGCCTCCGGACGCCGGGGCTCGCCGCGGCGGCACGCTGTCGCTCCGCACGTGGGACCCGCCGCACTTCGATCCGTTCCAGACGATCTCCTACAAGACGCACATCGCGCTGAGCTTCACCCACAGCCGGCTGCTCAAGCACAAGGCGGGGCCCAGCGTCGTTCCCGGCACCTTCGTGATCGAGGGCGACCTCGCCGAGTCGTGGAGCCAGCCCAGCGAGACGACGTACGTGTTCAAGCTCCGCAAGGGCGTGCGCTGGCACCACAAGCCTCCGGTGAACGGGCGCGAGCTGACCGCGGACGACGTCGTGTACAGCGTGAACCACTTCCTCACCGTGAAGGGCAACGCCAACGCCTACATGCTGAAGTCGGTGGCGAAGGTCGAGGCGACCGACAAGTACACGGTCAAGTTCACGCTCAAGGAGCCGTTCGTCTGGTTCCTCGACATGCTGGCCAACCCGCTGGCCGTCGCCATCGTCGCCCGGGAGGTCGTGGAGAAGCACGGCGACCTCAAGAAGCACGAGGCCGTCGTCGGGACCGGACCCTGGATGCTCGACGCCTATCGGCCGAACGTGGGACTCAGCTTCGTGCGCAACCCGGGCTACGTCCTCGCCGGCCTCCCCTACATCGACCGGGTCGAGATGACCGTGGACGAGGACAACGCCTCCCGCATCTCCGCGTTCCTCGCGGGCAAGTACGACCTCGGCTGGGAATTCCCCGGCACGATCAACCGCACCGACTGGGTGCAGATCAAGGACACGCTCAAGCAGAAGCGGCCCAACCTCAAGACGGTCGAGTACCCCTCCGCCGTGATGAGCCACCTCTCGATGCGCACCGATGGCAAGCCGTTCGACGACGTCCGCGTGCGCCAGGCGATGTCGCTGGCCATCGACCGGAAGGCGATCATCGAGGCCGTCTTCGAGGGCGTGGGCGTCCTCAACCCGCCGGTGCCCGCCGCGCTGCGGGAGTGGTCGATCCCGATCGACAAGCTCGGCGACGGCGCCCGCTACTACCGGTACGACCCGACTGAAGCCAAGCGGCTGCTGGCCGCGGCCGGCTACCCCAACGGGTTCCCCGCCACCATGTGCTTCACCACCTACGGCTCGACGATCCTCGTGGACTCCATGCAGCTCGTCCAGAAATATCTCAAGGACGTGGGCATCGACGCGAAGCTCGACACCAAGGAGTACGGGGCGTACATCTCCACGTGCTTCTACGGCAAGTTCGACTCCATGACCTACGGCCCGCAGACGGGTTTCCTCGAGCCCGACAACTTCCTGTTCGGCCAGTACTACCCCGACGAGCTCAAGAACCAGAGCCACATCAACGATCCGGTGGTGGCCGATATGCTCGTGCGCCAGCGGCGCACCGCGGATGTCGCCAAGCGCCGGGAGATCATCTTCGACATCCAGCGGCATCTGGCCAGGCAGCAGTACTACGTCCAGATGCCCTCGGGCGTCTACATCGGCGTCTGGGAGGGTGCGCTGAAGAACTACGCGCCGAGCTTCGGCTACGACTACGGCGGCCGATTGATGGCCGCCTGGCTCGAACGCTGAGGCGACGGGAGGCGGCGCCGTGTTGCGGCGGTACCTGGTCCGGCGCCTCCTGGTCGCCGTTCCCTCGCTGCTGATCGCCACCGCCATCGTCTTCACCCTGCCCCGGCTGATCCCGGGCGATGCCGTGCAGCTGATGCTCGCCGAGACCTCCTACGCGAAGGACATCGACGAGCTGCGCGCGAAGCTGGGGCTCGACCGGCCCTTCCACGTGCAGTACGTCGAGTGGATCGGGCGCGCGGCGCGCGGCGACCTCGGCGAGTCGCTGTGGACGCGGCGCCCGGTGGTGCAGGAGCTGGGGCAGCGCCTGCCGGTGACGGCGGAGCTGGCGCTCTACGCGACGCTGATCGCGCTGCTCATCGCCGTGCCCGTCGGCGTGCTGGCGGCGGCGCGCCAGGACAGCCTCTCCGACTACGTCGTGCGCAGCCTCGCCATCCTCGGACTGTCGGTGCCGGGCTTCTGGCTGGCCACGCTGCTGATCGTGCTGCCCGCCATCTGGTGGGGCTGGCGCCCGGTGACGGGCTTCGTCGAGTTCCGCGCGGACCCCCTCGGGCACGTCGTGCAGATCCTGCTGCCCGCGGTGATCCTCGGCGTCGCCTCCGCCGCCGCGCTCATGCGCCTCACGCGTGGCATGCTGCTCGAGGTCCTCCGCCAGGACTACGTGCGCACGGCGTGGGCGAAGGGCCTCGCCGAGCGCGCGGTGGTGATCAAGCACGGGCTGCGCAACGCGGTCATCCCGGTGATCACGCTGCTGGGCACGCAGCTGCCGCAGATCCTCGGCGGCACCGTGGTCATCGAGACGATCTTCGGGCTGCCGGGGGTGAGCCGATTCCTCTTCGACGCGATCAACCAGCGCGACTACCCGGTGATCCAGGGCGTGAACCTGCTGGTCGTGTCCACCGTGGTCCTCGTCAACCTCGCCGTGGACGCCCTCTACGCCGTGCTCGATCCGCGGATCCGCTATTGAGCGCGATGACCTCGGCCACCCTCGAGCTCAACGGCGCCGCGCCCACGCCGGCGGGCGCGCGCCCCCGGCCCGCCGCCGTGCGCTGGGCGCTGGCCGCGGCGCGCTTCGCGCGCCGCAAGCCGCTCGGCGCGATCGGCGGCGTGATCGTCGTGGCCATGCTCGTGATGGCGGTGTTCGCCGAGCAGATCGCGCCCTACCGCTTCGACGAGACGATCCGCGGCGCCCGCATGAAGCCGCCGAGCGCCGCCCACTGGCTGGGCACCGACAACCTCAGCCGCGACATGTGGAGCCGCGTCGTGTACGGCGCGCGCGTGTCCGTCACCGTCGGCTTCGCCACCATCGCCCTCGCCATCGTCGTCGCCACCGCCATCGGCGTGTCGAGCGCGTATTTCGGCGGCGTCTGGGACCTCGCCGTCCAGCGCGTGGTGGACGCGTGGCTCTCGTTCCCGTACCTCGTCATCATCCTGTCGGTGATGGCCGTGCTCGGCCCCGGGCGGCTGAACCTGATCATCTCCGTGGCCATCATCGCGGCCGCCACCAACTCGCGGGTGATCCGCGGCGCCACCCTCGGCGTGATGCAGAGCCAGTTCGTGGAGGCGGCGCGCGCCATCGGCTGCGGCCACGCGCGGATCATCGTGCGTCACCTGCTGCCGAACGTGCTCGCGACCATCATCATCCTGGCCACCATCGGCCTCGGGGCCGTGATCCTCGCCGAGTCCGCGCTCTCGTTCCTGGGCTTCGGCGTGCCACCGCCCTACCCGTCGTGGGGCGCGATGCTCTCGGGCTCGGGCCGCACCTACATGCTGCGCGCGCCGTGGATGGCGGTGTGGCCCGGCGTGGCGATCTCGCTCGCCGTCTTCGGCTTCAACATGCTCGGCGACGCGCTGCGTGATGTGCTCGATCCGCGGCTGCGCGGCGGCCGTTGACCCGCTTGACGACGACGGCGAAGGAGTGTACACCGGACGTACGGTGACGGGGACATCGTCCCCACCACCGTCGAGGGCAACTCCAATCCAGGAGGTGTGGATGGAGAATGCGCCACCGGACCTGTTGAGCGCGCTGCGCGCAGCCTGCTAGCGGCCACGTGCGGCGCCAACATCCTTGGCAGTCACAAGGCCCCGGCGCACGCCGGAGCGCGCGGCTCGAGGGCCGCGCTAGAAACAAGGGGAGTACCGCGGGCGGCATCGACCGCCCGCGGCCCCCGCAACTCCCGCCGACTTCTGACCCTCGATGCGAACGCGCGCCAGCGCGGCTTGCAGCAGTCCCGAATACCAGTCGTGCGTCTCGATCACGAGCGCGACGGCCATGCCGCGTAGCACGGTGAAGGTGTGGAACGGCCTGCCCTGCGGGCGTTTTCTCGGACGGCGCGGGCTCGGTCGCCATACTCGTCTCCGGGGGCAACGCCGATGCCACGCGTAGATCCACGAAATTCCATGCGGGACTCGGCCGCGGCGGCGCAACCGCGTGCAGGAAGCCTGGAACTCGACTGATGCGTTGGGGTTCAGGCCGCGCGCACGGCGGCGCAGCGCGCGCAGCGCTTGCGATCGAGCTCCAGTCGATCGCGCAGCGGCCCCTGGCACCCGGTGCAGCGCGCGTCGCGCAGCTGGAGATGGTGCGTCCGGCAGGCGCCGGTGGACTCCTTCTCGGCGTGGCGGGTGCAGCCGTCCCAAACACATTTTCCGAAGGTCATTCAGGTCCCCTCCCGTAGGGATTCGCCCGAAAACGCCGCGGTGAAGTTGCAAGCGCTGTGCCCGGGGACCGCGTCCGAGTCGGCGCGCGCTTGACTGGCATCTTGACGAGGCGAGAGGGAACTTCCTTGCCCACTTCGGAGGCGTGGTGACGACCGACCTGTTCCTGGCCGCGGCCGGAGTCGAGGCGCGGGCGCTCGAAGGCGCGGTCCCGCCGGCCTGCCTGCGCGGCGTCGATCCGGCGCCGATCGCCGCGCGCGATGGCGCCGACACGCTGCTGATGCTGCCGACGTGGACGCCGCGGCGGCCGGCCGCGCACCTGCTCCCGTCGTTCGCGCCGCTCACGGACGCGCCGCTCGCGTTCCGTTTCGAGGTTTCGGCACTCGCCGACGGCGAGTGGTCGGCGTGGGCCGCCAGCGCGACGATCGGCGCCGCGGAGTTCGCGCCGCTGCCGTCGGCCACGCCGCCGCTCACGTGTGACGTGGATGTGTTCCGAGCCGCGCCCGCGGTGGATGCCGTACGGCTGCGCGTGCGCGTGCGGGCGGCCGCGAGCGCGCGCTGGATCGTCGCCCTCTCGACGGCCGACGCCGCGGCGCCCGATCTCCGTCTCGCCGAGGGCGCCGCCGCGCGGCTCGAGGTGCCCGCGCTCAGTCAGATGGAAGCCGACGCGACGCTCGGCGCGCGCCTCTGCTCGCCGACGAGCGTCGCGATGGTGCTCGGTTACTGGGGCCGCGCCGCGGCGCCGGCCGCGCTCGCCGCCGAGATGTTCCATCCCGCGCTCGACATCTACGGCGTCTGGCCCGCCGCCGTCCGCGCCGCCGGCGCGCGCGGCGTGGCCGGCTATCTGCTGCGCTTCCCCGACTGGCGCGCGGCGCGCTGGTGTCTCGAGCGCGGAATTCCGATCATCGCCTCCGTGCGCTACGCGGCCGGCGAGCTCGGCGGCGCCGCCGTCGCCGCCACGTCCGGCCACCTGCTCGTCCTCGTCGGCCTGGAAGGCGACACCGTCCTCGTCAACGACCCGGCCGCGCCGACCGCCGCATCCGTCCCACGCCGCTACCGCGCGGACGAACTCGGAAACGCGTGGCTGGCTCGCGGCGGCATCGGCTACGTCCTCTTCGACCTCGCCCGTCTCTAGCCGGAAGGAGGCGGGCGTAATCGCGGAGGCGCGGGGCGGGGCGGGCCACGCGAGACCCGTGTTTCGGGTACTGCGTCGGATCCGCGGACATCTTCGGTGCCCGCTGACAGGCGCACCGCTTCGTCGATTTGCGTGGTCGAGCGCGGCCCGCCCCGCCCCGCGCCTCCGCGATTGCACGCGGACGCCGACGGCGTCTACAGGTGAGTGAGGCGTTCTTGAGGCGGCGGCGACTCGCGCCGCAGGCGACGCCTGAGCAGGTCGGCCGCGATGTGACGGCCGCCGAGGCCGAAGGCCAGCGCGAGCGCCAGGACCAGCCCGCCGAACGTGATCCCGAACGCGACCAGCACCATCTCCTTGCCGATCCCGAGGTGCGTGAGCGCGGTGGCCACGGCGAAGAGGATGACGGCCCAGTGTGCGACGCGCGCGAGCAGTCGCGCCTCCGGCAGCCGCGCGTTGACGGCCGCGATGAGGATCGTCTGGCCGAGGAAGTTGGCGAGCAGCCAGCCGGCGACGAGGATGAGCAGGGCCGCGAAGAGCGGCGGCAGGAACGCGAGCAACAGGGCGGTCGCGCTGTGAGCGCCGGGCAGCGCGACGGCGTCAACGCCGGCGCTGGCGAAGAAGAGGAAGATCGCCCAGAAGGCGAGGAGGCCGAGCACGCCCGACGGCGCGCGCTGGACGCCGGAGCGCCGCAGTGACGCGGCCACGCCCCAGCGCTCCATCACGCGGTCGAAGCCGAACGCGCGCGCGCCGCGCTCGAGCACGACCTTGGTGATCACGCCCAGGAGCACGCCGAGCCCGAGGAGAACGACCAGCACGAAGAGCCCGGGCAGGATGGCCGCGAGCCGTTCCCGGGTCTCGAGGAGAGCGGTCCAGACGCCGTCGCCCCAACGGTCTGGCATGGGCGGTTACCATTTAGAGCGTACACCCGGTACAATGCGGCGCAATGCGAACCAGGCTCCCGGTCGCCCTGCTCGTGGTCGCGGCCGCCGTCGCCGGCTGCGCTACCGAGAAGCAGTGGATGAAAGTGGGCGAGCCGTACACCACCGCCGAGTTCCGGCGCGACTACGCCGCCTGCTCGAAGACGAAGAGCGGTGAGCTCGACGAAGAGTGCCTGCGCGGCCGCGGCTGGGTGGACATGAAACCCTCGAAGGGCGATCGCGCGGCCGACTCGCCCCCGGCCCCTCCCCAGGACTGGCGTCAACGACGGTGAGCTGACATGCGCTTCGGGATCTTCACCGGAATGGGCAACACCACGTGGGACGCCGTCCTCGGCCTCTGGCGTCACGCTGCCGCGAGCGGCTGGGCCGCCGCGTGCGTCACCGACCACTTCATGCCGAACACGCCGGACCGCGTCGGCGACACGATGGAGTGCTGGACGACGCTCGCGGGGCTCGCGGCCGCCGTCCCGACGATGCGTCTGGGCACGATCGTGTCAGGCAACACCTACCGGCACCCCGCGGTGCTCGCGAAGATGGCCGCGCAGGTGGACATCATCTCGGGCGGCCGCCTCATCTGCGGCGTCGGCGCCGCGTGGCAGCAGAACGAGCACGAGGCGTACGGCCTTCCCTTCTACACGGTGGCCGAGCGCCTCGCGCGCCTCGACGAGGCCTGCCAGGTGCTCAAGGCGCTGTGGACGCAGGACAAGGTCACCCTCAAGGGGCGCTACTACCAGCTCAGCGACGCGCCGCTCGCGCCGAAGCCCGTGCAGCGTCCGTACCCCGAGCTGATGATCGGCGGCGGCGGCGAGAAGGTCACGCTCAAGATCGCCGCGCGTCACGCCGATCACTGGAACGTCTGGGGCGGGCCCGAGACGCTCGCGCGCAAGGGCGCCATCCTCGACGCTCACTGCCGCGCCGCCGGGCGCGACCCGAAATCCGTCGCCCGCTCGGCCAACATGGCGCTGCTGATCAGCGACGACCGCGCCGAGGCCGACCGCCTGCGGACCGCGCTCACGAAGCGCTTCGGCATGGCCGAGGCGCTCGCCCAGGACACCGCGCTCGTCGGCTCCGTCGGCGAGATCCGCGACAAGCTGGGCCGGCTCGCCGCCGCCGGCGTCAGCATGGTGTGGATTCCGACGATGTTCCTTCCGAAGGACCCCCGGCCCCTCCTTGATCGCTTCATGCAGGAGATCGCGCCACACGCGGCATAGGCGATCCGGATGCACTGCTCGACCATGTTGCGGTCACCGAGGACGCCGAAACCCTCGGCCGTCTATCACGTCGTGTTCGACGAGACGCTCCAGCCCTGGAAGGTCGACCTCGTCGACGGGTTCGGCCGTCAAGTGCGGCACGATCGCCGGCGTGTTGGACGCAACACCATCCTGACCGTGCGGCCGAGCGAGGCCGAGCACCGGGCGGGGGATATCGCCGACTATCGCCTCGTCTTCAGGGCGGACCGCGGGATCACGCCGGGCACCGAGTACACGATCCGAGCGCAGCTCGAGACGTCCGACAATCCGGTGCCCACGATTGCGCGCCGCCCGCGGTGATGGCGCGGCGCTACGCCTTGCCCTCGAGGGCGCGCCTGAGCTGATCGAGGTGGTTGTCGTCGTGCCACGCCATCAGCGTGAGGAACGCGTCCAGGGTGACCTTGCCGCGCACGGGATGCGTGCCGCCGCGCTCCCAGTCCGCGGAGGCGAGCTTCTTCATGAAGGCGAGCGTCTCCTCGCGGCGCCGGCGGAAGGCGCCCGCCGCCTCGCCCGCGTCGTTGCGCAGGTACTGCCGCTCCTCCGCCCAGCGGTCGGGATCGGGCGGGGCGATCGGCGGATTGTCCGTGGCGAGGATCGTGTCGAACCGCGCCTTGAACAGCTCCTCCGTGTCGCGGAGGTGGCAGACGACTTCCTTGGGCGCCCAGTTCTTGGCGTCGGGCCGCCGCGCGAGCGCGGCGTCGCTCTGGCCGCGGATCGCGCCCGCCAGCTCGTCGGCGGTGCGCTCGAGGCGCTTCAGGCGCTGCTCGCGCGGCTGCTTGGCGTACTCCTCCATGGTCGGCATCGCGCTCCTCCTCAGATCGGTGACCAGCTGGTGAAAGAGGCTCGACTCGCGCTTGTAGAAGCCCTCCGTATGATATGACTCCTCCAGCCGCAGCACCGTGTAGTCGAGGTGGTGGCCGACCTCGTGCAGCAGCGTGCGCAGATACGTCCGGAACGCCACCACGCGCTTCTGCTTGGCCGTGCGCATCCAGAGCTGGATCTTCGGACGCCGCCCGCGCTCGGCCGTGTAGAGCCCGTGCAGCTCGCCCCAGCGCGCGTGCGGCCGCGCCGCCAGCACCTCGACCCTGACCGGCGGCGCGCCGAGCACCGTCATCAGACCGCCGATCACCCGCTCGCTGGCGGCCTGGGTGGCCGCGCGGTCCTCGGCGAGCAGCGCCGATTCCACCGCGTCCACAGCGGCGGCGAACCGCTCGGCCTGGGGCAGCCGGAGCTCCGTGATCGCGTCGCTCTTGCGGTAGACGGCCTGCTGCGCGCGCGACAGCCGCGCGTAGTACGAAAACGGCAGAGGTTATTTCCCCGTCCAGCGCGGCGCGCGCTTCTCCAGGAACGCCTTGGCGCCTTCCACGCGATCTTCGGTGGTGCGCAGCAGCGTGGATAGATCGCCCTCGAGGCGCAGGCCGTCGGCGAGCGGCAGCTCGAGGCCCTTCACCACCGCCTCCTTGGCGTAGCGCAGAGCCACCGGCGCCTTCGCCGCCATCGCGCGCGCCAGCTCGAGCGTCGCCTTCAGTGCTTCGCCCGCCGGCACCACGCGCTCGACGAGCCCGATGCGGAGCGCCTCGTCGGCCGGGATGCGAGCGCCCGTCAGGATCATCTCGAGCGCCTTGCCGCGTCCCACCAGTCGCGGCAGCCGCTGCGTGCCGCCGCCGCCGGGGATGATGGCGAGGTTGATCTCGGTGAGCCCCATCTGCGCGCTGGCGGCGGCCACGCGGATGTCGCAGGCCAGCGCCAGCTCGAGACCGCCGCCGAAGGCGAAGCCGTTGACGGCGGCCAGGATGGGCTGCGGGCAGCGGTCCATGGCCTGGCGAAAGTCCACGCGGCGGCGGTGCTCGCGGAACTGCGCGGGCACGAGCGGCGCGACGAACTCGCGGATGTCGGCGCCCGCCGAGAACGCCTTCTCGCCGGCGCCGGTGACGACGACGACCTTGACGTCGTCGTCGGCGACGAGCCCGTCGAAGCAGCGCGTGAGCTCGCGCCGCATGACGTCGTTCATCGCGTTGTGCACCTCGGGCCGATTCAGCGTCACCGTCGCGATGGCGTCGGCGACGTGGTACATGATCGCTTCGTACTTCGTGCTCATGGGATGATCCCTTGCGTCGCGGTGTCGGGAGCGGGCCGCGCTCTGCTCGACCACGCACATCGACACTGCGCTGCGCCTGTCATGGGGCCACGATGACCAGCCGGGCCCGACGCAATACCCAGAAGACACGGGTCTCGCAGGGCACGGCCCACCCCCGACACCGCGCTCACCGGATCACTTTTCTGGCGCGGAGGTCCGTGAGCTCGGCCTCGTCGTAGCCTGCCGCGCGCAGGATTTCGTCGGTATGTTGCCCGAGGGTGGGCGGCGGGCCGACGTCCCGCGTCGGCGTCCGGGAAAAGAGCAGCGGCGAGCCCGGCAGCGTCAGGCGGCCGACCTCCGGGTGGTCGTACTCGCGCGCCATCCCGTGGTGCCGCGTGAGCGGATGGCGCCGGAACTCGTCGATCGTGTGCACGGGGCCGGCCGGGATGTCGTGCGTGCGCAACTCCTCCAGCCAGGCGTCGCGTGGCCGCGACCTGAAGCGAGCCTCGAGGATCGGCAGCAGCACCTCGCGATTGTCGAGGCGCAGCATCCAGGACGCGAAGCGCGGATCGTGCGCCAGCGCCTCGAGCCCCAGCGCCTGGCAGAGCTTGACCCAGAACGACTGGTTGCCGCACGCGAGGAAGAGCCACTCGCCGTCGCCCGCCTGGTAGAGCCGGTACGTCGGGTTGTCGCGGAAGACCGATTGCTTGCCCGGGTAGTCGACGAAGTTTCCCGCTTGCAAGGCGGTCACCGCGTGCAGCAGCGACGTCTCGACCTTCTGGCCGACGCCGGTGCGCTCGCGGACGAACAGCGCCGCGAGCACCGCCTGCGCGGTGAGCGCCGCCGCGTAATAGTCGACCAGCGCGACGCGGATGTATTGCGGAGGGCCGCCGAAGCCCTGGAGCGCCATGATCCCGGCCATGCCCTGCAGCACCGGATCGAACCCCGGGCGGTCGACGAACGGGCCGGTGGAGCCGAAGGCCGTGGTGGAGCAGTAGATGAGGCGCGGATTCAGCGCGCGCAGCGCCGCTTCGCCGACACCGAGCCGGTCCGCCACGCCCGGGCGCATGTTCTCCATGACGACGTCGCCGTCGCGCGCGAGCCGCTCGACGACGGCGCGCCCCTCGGGCGCCTTGAGGTTGAGGGCGATGGACCGCTTGCCGCGGTTCCAGGCGAAGAAGCCCGGCAGCTCGCGGAACGAGTCGCCCTCGAGCGACTCGACCTTCACGACGTCGGCGCCGAGATCGGCGAGCATCGTCGCCGCGTAGGAGCCGGCGATGTAGCTCGTCAGGTCGACGACGCGGACGCCCTCCAGCGGAGTCCGGAGATCCGCCACCGGCGCCTCAGGAGGCCACGCGGCGAACGATCAGCTCGCGGTGGTGCTCGGCGTCGCCGTAGAGCGGCTCCAGCGCCTTCGCGCGCTTGAAGTAGAGGTGCAGGTCGTATTCCCAGGTGAAGCCGATGCCGCCGTGCACCTGGATGGCGTCGCCGCAGACCTTGCGCGAGGCGTCGCTGACGTACGACTTCGCCACCGAGGCCGCGAGCGCGCCGTCCTCGGCGCCGCTGGCGAGCGCCCACGCCGCGTAGTAGGTCGCCGCGTGCGAGTTCTCGACCTCCAGCAGCATCTCGGCGCACTTGTGGCGGATCGCCTGGAAGGAGCCGATCGGCTGGCCGAACTGCTCGCGCACCTTCGCGTACTCCACGGCCATGTCCAGGCACCGGCGCGCGGCGCCCAGCATCTCGGCGGCGGCGCCGACGGCGCCGCGCTGGAGCAGGAACGCCAGGGCGTCCGCCGGCAGCTTCGCCTCGGCGGCGACGGCCGCGCCGTCGAGCGTCACCTGCGCGACCCGCGTGCCCGGGTCCAGGGTGGTCAGCGGCGTGACCGACACGCCCGGCGCCGAGGCCTCCACCACGTACACCGCCGGCGTCGAGCCGCTGAGCGCGGGCACCAGGATGACGTCGGCGACGTGCGCCCACGGCACGAACTGCTTGACGCCGCTCAGCGCGACCTTTCCGCCGCGCTCCTCGGCGCGCGTCTCGATCGACTGCGGGCTCCAATCGAGCGCCCGCTCCATCAGCGCCACCGTCGCCCGCGCGCCGCCGCCGGCGACGGCGGGCAGCCAGCGGCTCTTCTGGGCGGGGCTGCCGAAGCGGTCGATGGCCATGGCCGCCAGCACGGTCGACAGATACGGCGACGGGCACGCGGCGCGCCCGAGCTCTTCCTGGAGGATGGCCGTCTCCACGAGGCCGAGGGCGCTGCCGCCGGCGTCCTCGGGCAGGGCCAGGCCGAGCCAGCCGAGCTGCGCCATCTCCTTCCACAGCGCCTCGCTCTCGCCGCGCGGGTCGTCCCAGAGCAGACGCACCTGCGCCGGTTTCACGTGCTCGTCGAGGAAGGCGCGCGCGGAGTTCTTCAGGAGCTGCTGGTCGGAGCTGAAGGAAAAGTCCACGGCGCCCTCCTAGGCCTTCGCCACGCGGTCGGCGCGGATCTCCTTGGGGAGACCGAGCACGCGCTCGCCGATGACGTTCTTCTGGATCTCCGACGAGCCCGAATAAATCGTGCCCGCGCGCGCCCACAAGAACGCGTACGCCCAGCTCGAGCGCACGCCGGACGACGAGTCGACGTCGAGCGTGGTCTCTTCGAGCCCGCCGTCCGTCACCTGGCCGTAGGGGCCGAGGATCTCGAGGCAGAGCTCGTAGTAGCGCTTCTCGAACTCGCTGTAGGAGAGCTTGGTGATCGACGACGCCGCGCCGGGAGACGCGCCCTTCTGGAGCGCGGACAGCACCCGGAGGGCGGCGTACCTCTGTACTTCCATCTCCGCGTAGACGTTCCCCAGCTTGGCGCGCACCACCGGATCCTCGAGCAGCGGCTTGCCGCCGCGCTCGATCTTCTTCGCGGCGTCCACGAGACGGTCGAAGGCGGAGGCATAGCGCGTCACGCGCGCCATCGAGTTGCCGCCGCGCTCGAAGCCGAGCGTCGTCTGCGCGATCTCCCAGCCCTGACCGAGGCGGCCGATGAGGTCGCGCTTCTCGGCGCGCGCGTTGGTCATGAAGACCTCGTTGAACTCCGAGCTGCCCGTGATCTGCTTGAGCGGGCGCACCTCCACGCCGGGCTGGCGCATGTCGAACAGGAAGCACGAGATCCCCTTGTGCTTGGCCACGCCGGGATCGCTGCGCGCGAGCAGGATGCCCCAGTCCGCGATGTGGCCGCCGCTCGTCCAGATCTTCTGACCGTTGACGAGGAAGTGATCGCCCCTGTCCTCGGCGCGCGTGCGCAGGCTGGCGAGGTCCGAGCCCGAGTTCGGCTCGGAGTACAGCTGGCACCACATCTCCTCGGCGGTGAGGATCTTTCTCAGATAACGCTGCTTCTGCTCGGGCGTGCCGTGGATGATGATGGTCGGCCCGATGAACCCGACGCCGAGGCCGTTGATCGGCGCCGGCGCGTTGGCGCGCGCCATCTCGTCGGCGGCGATGGCCTGCTGCATCGGCGTCGCGCCGCGGCCGCCGTACTCCGTGGGCCAACCCATGCCGACGTAGCCGGCGTCGTACATCGTGCGGTGCCAGGCCCGGCGCTCCTCGAGCGTCTTGAGCTCGGCGCGCGGCACATTGCGCTGAAACCACGCGCGGGCCTGGTCGCGGAACGCGCGATCCTCGGGCGAGAGATTCAGATCCATCACGGGCCTCCAGTCGGAATGGACGTTTCTAGCACGCGCCTTCCGGCGAGGCAATCACTCGGGCGGCGGCAGACGATAGATCGCGGTGTGCAGGAGGTGGGCGACGAGCCGCGCGGGCTCGCCGGCGGTGATCACGAGGTCCAGCTCCACGAACTCGCGGCTCTTCTTCTCGAAGAGCGAGCGCACCTTGCCGCGCGTGGTCAGCCGCTCGCCGACGCGCGCGCCGCCGAGGTGGCGCACGGTGGTGCCGGCGTGGATCCACGGGCCCATCGTCACGTTGCGATCCACCGCGCGGTTGCCCTGCTCGAGCAGGAAGCCGGGGTGCACCCAGCCGCCGGCGCCGCGGTAGAGCGGCAGCGGCTCGCTCACCTTGGCGACGTACGCCTCGGCGGCGGCGACGTCGTAGTGCGCGCGCGGCGTGCCGAGCGTGGCGAGCGAGGCCCAGTGAGCGCGCGTCGCCTCGGGCCGCGGCTCGGGCAGCAGCGCCTCGCGGTAGCCGGCCAGGTTCACCGGCGTCGGGAGGCCCGCCGGAATGGTCGCCGTCAGCGTCGCGCACTCGGGCGTGGCCGCGGTGGACGCGGTCAGCGTGGCCGTCACGCCCGTCGCGTCGCGCGCGGTGACGACACCGCTCACGACGACCTCCTCGCCGTCGAGGACGGGCTTCACGAAGCGGACGCTGGCGGTGCCGCGCCTCAGCCAGGCCGGGCCGAACGCGATGGCCAGCGGCTGCGTCATGTAGGCGTACACGGTCACGCCGGGGACGAGGGCGCCGCGGAAGCCGTGGCGCCGCGCGGTGGCGTCGTCGTGGATCTTGTTCTCGCCGGTCGACGTGTTCTTCGCGGTCACCCGATAGACGGGCAGGGTCTCGGACACGGCGTCGAGTATAATCCGGCCAGGATGCGTGCGGTCCTGGTCGTCCTCGCGGTGGTGGCCGTCCTCGTCATCGCCCTCGTCGCATGGTACGTCTCGGTCGCCAACGACCTCGTCCGGCTCGATCAGAACGTGAACGCGAGCTGGGCGCAGGTGCAGACCCAGTACCAGCGCCGCCTCGACCTCATCCCGAACGTCGAAGAGACCGTGCGGGGCTTCGCCAAGCAGGAGCGCACGGTGCTGACCGAGGTCACGCAGGCCCGCGCCAACGCCGCCGGCAGCCTCAAGCTGACGCCCGAAGCGCTCAACGATCCCCAGGCGATGCAAAAGTTCGCGGCCGCGCAGGGCCAGCTGTCCGGCGCGCTCAGCCGGCTGCTCGTCACTGTCGAGCGCTACCCGGAGCTGAAATCCGACCGGGTCTTCCAGGGTCTGATGACCGAGCTCGAGGGGACGGAGAACCGGATCGCCGTCGCGCGGCGAAACTTCAACGAGGCCGTCAAGCAGTACAACGGCCGCGTGCAGTTCATCCCGGGAAGTCTCGTGGCCTCGATGCGCGGTTACCGGCCCAAGCCGTTCTTCGAGGCGGCGCCCGGCGCCGAGACGGCGCCCAAAGTGAAGTTCTAGGCTGCTCCTCGGCGTCGTCCTCGCCCTCGCCCTCACCCTTCCCCCGGCGCCCACCGCGCGCGTCAACGACCAGGCCGGCGTCCTGTCCGCCGCCGACCGCCAGCGGCTCGAGAGCAAGCTGGCCGAGCGCGAGCGCGCCACCGGCGCGCAGATGGTCATCGCGATCTTCCCCTCGCTCGAGGGCGAGAGCCTGGAAGACGTCTCCATCCGCCTCGCCGAACAATGGAAGGTCGGCCGCAAGGGCGTCGACAACGGCGTCGTGCTCGTCGTCTTCTTGAAGGAGCGCAAGCTGCGGATCGAGGTCGGCTACGGCCTCGAGCCGGTGATCACCGACATCGTGTCGGCCGCGATCATCCGCGACGCGATCGCGCCGCGCTTCCGCGAGCAGCGCTACGCCGCCGGCCTCGACGCCGCGGTGGACGCGGTGTTCGCGCGGATCGGCGGCGGGCCGCCGCCGAAGTCCGCCGCTCGCCGTGCCCCGCCGGGGCTCAGCCCCGCGGCGATCGCGCTCCTGGGCCTGATCTTCGGCGTCTTCGCCGTGGCGGTGCTGGCGGCGATCCGGAACGCCCAGGGGCGCGGCTACACCGTCGACCGCCGCGGCTGGAGCTCGCAGCCGCCGATCGTCTGGGGCGGCGGTGGTGGTGGCGGCTCGTGGAGCGGCGGCGGGGGCGGCGGAGGGTTCTCGGGCGGCGGCGGCAGCTTCGGCGGCGGCGGCGCGAGCGGAGACTGGTGATGCTCGGACGCCATCCGGGCTGGGCGCGGCGGGTGTTCACGGAGGCCGACCTCGACGCCATCGCGGCGGCGGTGCGCGACGCCGAGCGGGGGACCTCGGCCGAGATCCGCGTGCACGTCGAGCGCCGGGTGGGGCACGGCCTGCGCCGGCGCACCACCGACCCCATGGAGCGCGCGCGCCAGGTCTTCGCGGCCCTCGCCATGCACCGCACCGCCCATCGCGCCGGCGTCCTCGTCTATCTCGCGATCGAGGACCGCAAGCTCGCGATCGTCGGCGACGAGGGCATCCACGCCCGCGTGGGCGACGACTACTGGACTGGCGTGCGCGACCGGATGGTCGAGCGGCTTCGCGCGGGCGCCGTCCGCGGCGCCGTCATCGGCGCCGTCTCGGAGGTGGGGACCAGCCTCGCGCGCTTCTTTCCGCGGGGTCCCGACGACGTCGACGAGCTGCCGGACGACGTCAGTCTGGGGCGCTGATGGAGTCGGCGGCACAGCGTCTGCAACTCCTGCATCCAGAGTCGACGTCCGCGCGTCATATGGGTGTAGGTTGGAAAGCCAAGGGAGTCGGCCGATGAGACGGAATATCGCGGCGGTGATCGCCCTGGTCGGGGCGCTCGTTCCCGTGGTCGCGCTCGCGCAGGCCGCCGGCCCCGGGCGCGACACGCAGCTGCAGCAGGAGATGCGTCACCGCCGCGTGATCGTCCGCCCGCTCACGCCGACCGACCAGGTGCAGCAGGACCTCAACCGCGCGGCCGCGGAGATCCAGCAGCCGGCGCGCCAGCAGGCGATCGTCCGCGATCTCACCCGTCCGGCCCCGCGGTCGCCGCAGACGGACACGGACCTCAAGGGCGGGATCCAGTCGCGCAGCCTGAACAACGTGCTGCGCCGCTAGGCGAGCAGGAATTCCTCGGCGGCGGTGACGCCGGCGCCGAGGCGGATCGGCACGCCGAAGTCCTTCAGCATCAGCTCGACGCCAGCCAGCCCGCCCAGCAGCTCCAGCTCGTTGAGACTGCCGAGGTGGCCGATCCGGAAGACCGTGCCCTTCACCGCGCCGAGTCCCACGCCGAGCGACATGTCGAGCCTCTGCGCCGCGTGCCGGATGAAGGCGTCCGAGTCGAAGCCGTGCGGCATGACGACGGCGGTCAGCGTGTTGGAGTACTCTTCCGGCTTCCGGCAGAGGATGGCGAGGCCGAGTGCCTGCACCGCGCGCCGGCACGCCTCGGCCAGCCGCGCGTGGCGCGCGAAGACGTTGGCCAGCCCCTCCTCGTGGAGCATCGCGAGCGCTTCGCGCAGGCCGAAGAGGAGCACCGTCGCCGGCGTGTAGGGGAACTCGCCGCGGCGGTTGCGCTCGAGCACCGGCTGCCAGTCCCAGAACGCGCGCGGACACTTCGCCTTCTCGGACGCGGTCAGCGCGCGCTCGCTCACGGCGAGGATGGCCATGCCCGGCGGCAGCATGAGGCCCTTCTGGGGGCCGGTCAGCGCGACGTCCACGCCCCACGCATCGAACTTGAAATCGATCGAGGCGAGCGACGAAACGGTGTCCACGAGCAGCAGCGCGGGGTGCCCGCTCCCGTCGAGGGCCGCGCGCACGGCCGCGACGCCGGACGTCACGCCGGTGGAGGTCTCGTTGTGCACCACGAGCACGGCGCGCAACTCGTGCGCGGTGTCGGCGGCCAGGCGCGCGGCCACGCGGTCGGCGGGCACGCCCTCGCCGTACGCGACCTCGAGCCGCTCGACCTCGATGCCATAGGCGGCGGCCGTCTTCGCGAAGCCGGTGGAGAAGTGGCCGTTGACGCACGCGAGCGCGCGGTCGCCGGGCGACAGCGTGTTGACGAGGGCCGCCTCCCAGGCCCCGGTTCCCGAGCCGGGATAGAGCACGATCTGCCCGCGCGTCGTCTGGAACACGTCCTTCAGCCCCGCGAGGCAGTCGTGGACGAGCGCGCCGAAGGTCGGGCCGCGGTGGTCGATGACGGCCTGGGCCATCGCGCGCATCACGCGCTCGGGGACGAGCGTCGGCCCCGGGATCTGGAGGAACGGCCGTCCGGGCATGGTGCTGCGAAGTCTAGTGAAGGGGCTCGGCCCCGTCAAATCCGTGCTAGGCTCCGAATCCCGATGACGCGTGACGAGATCCCGACGCCCGCGCTGCTGCTCGACATGGATCGCTTCGAGCGGAACCTGGAGCGCATGGCCAAGCACGTGCGCGCCGCCGGCAAGCAGCTGCGCCCGCACGCCAAGACCCATCGCTGTCCCGAGATCGCGCGCAGGCAGATCGCCGCCGGCGCCCTCGGCGTCGCGTGCGCGAAGCTCGGCGAGGCCGAGGTGATGACGCGCTTCGGCATCCATGGCCTCCTGATCACCACGGAGGTGGTGACGCCGAGCGCGATCCGGCGGCTCACGCGCCTGGTGGCCGAGGCGCCGGACACGATGGTCGTCGTCGACAACGCCGAGAACGTGGACGCGCTCGCGCGCGCGGCCGTCGAGGACCGCGTGACCCTCAACGTGATGATCGACGTCGACGTCGGCAACCGGCGCACCGGCGTGCAGCCGGGAGAGGCCGCCCTCGCCCTCGCCCGCGCCGTGGTCCACCGTGGGGCGCTGAGGCTGCGCGGGCTGCAGGGCTACGCGGGTCACTGCGCGCACGTGACGGGCTGGGAGCAGCGCCGCGAGGCCTCGCGCGCGGCGATGGCGCCGCTGATGCAGACGCGCGCTCGCTTCGAAGCCGAGGGGCTGCCGGTGGAGATCGTCGCCGGCGGCTCGACGGGCACGCACGACATCGACGTCGAGCTGGCCGGGCTCACCGAGCTGCAGAGCGGCTCCTACTGCGTGATGGACCTCGACTACCGCCGCATCGGCGGCCGCGCCGACGACGCGCTGACGGAGTTCGAGATGGCGCTGACGGTGGCCACCACGGTGGTGAGCGTGCCGACGGCCGATCGCGCGATGGTGGACGGCGGGCTGAAGGCCTTCTCCACCGACAAGCCCTTCCCGCCCGAGGCCGTCGAGTGTCCCGGCGTCACCTACGGCTTCGCGGGCGACGAGCACGGGCGGCTGACGATCACCGATCCGGCGCGCGCGCCCCGGCTGGGTGACCGCATCGAATTCTTCCCGCCCCACTGCGACCCGACGTTCAACCTCTACGACCGCGTCTGGTGCGTGCGCGGACCCCGGGTGGAGCAGGTGTGGGACGTCGCCGCCCGCGGGCGCTCCGACTGAGCGCCGCCGCCGGCCGTTCCTGCGTCCCAACGTCATGCGCTGGCTGATCGGCGTCGCGGGCGCGCTGTGGATCGCGGTCATCGTCTGGGACGCGTTCGAGGCCATCGTGCTGCCGCGCCGCGTGACCCGGCGGCTGCGGCCCACCCGCCTCTTCTATCGGGTCACCTGGTCCACATGGTCGGCGCTCGCCCGCCGCCTGGCCGCGGGCGGACGGCGTGAGACCTACCTGTCGTTCTACGGCCCGATGTCCGTGCTGCTGCTGCTCGCGGCGTGGGCCCTGAGCCTCATCGTCGCCTTCGCGCTGGTGCAGTGGGGCCTCGGCACCCGGCTCACCGCGCCCGACGGCGGCACCTTGTTCGAGTACCTCTACCTGAGCGGCGAGACGTTCTTCACCCTCGGCCTCGGCGACATCGCGCCGACCTCGCGCGTCGGCCGCGCCGTCATGGTCGCCGAAGCCGGCCTCGGCTTCGGGTTCCTCGCGCTGGTGATCGGCTACGTCCCCGTGCTCTACCAGGCGTTCTCGCGCCGCGAGATCGAGATCACGCTGCTCGACGCGCGCGCGGGCTCGCCGCCGAGCGCCGAGGCGCTGTTGCGGAGCCATGCCGGCGACGACCTCGAAGAGCTGGCCGAGCTGCTCGACGACTGGGAGCGCTGGTCGGCGGAGACGATGGAGTCGCACCTGTCCTATCCGGTGCTGTCGTACTTCCGCTCGCAGCACGACAACCAGTCCTGGCTCGCCGCGCTCACGACCATCCTCGACACGAGCGCCCTGGTGATGGTCGGCGTGCAGGGCGCCTGCGCGCGGCAGGCGGAACTCACGTTCGCCATGGCGCGCCACGCGGTGGTGGACCTCGCGCAGGTCCTGCGGCGCCGGCCGCAGCCGGCGGCGCGCGACCGCCTGCCGCGCACGGAGCTGCGGCGGCTGCGCGTGGCGCTGGCCGCCGGCGCCGTCGTGCTCGACGACTCCGATGCCGCGGCGGACAAGCTCGCCGAGCTGCGGAAGATGTACGAGCCGTACGTGATCGCGCTCGCGGACCACCTGGTGATGCCGCTGCCCGCGTGGCGCGCCGCCGGCCACGGCCAGCACAACTGGCGTGCCAGCGCGTGGCGGGACGACTGATGGAGCGGCGGCGGCTCGGACGCACCGACATGGAGGTCACGGCGCTCGGCTTCGGCGGCAGCGAGATCGGCTACGAGGGCGTGAGCCAGAGCACCGCGACCCGGCTGCTCAACGCCGCGCTCGACGCCGGCCTGAACGTGATCGACACCGCCGAGTGCTACGCCGACAGCGAGACGCTCATCGGGCGCGCGGTGAGCGGCCGGCGCCGCGAGTTCCATCTGTTCACCAAGGTCGGCCACGCCGGCGGCTGGGGCCGCGACGACTGGCGGCCGCCGGCCATCCTCAAGTCCATCGAGCGCAGCCTCGAGCGGCTGCGCACCGACGCGCTCGACCTCGTGCAGCTGCACTCGTGCTCCGAGGGCGTGCTGAGGAAGGGCGACGCCATCGCCGCGCTGGAGGCGGCGAAGCAGCGCGGCCTCACGCGCTACATCGGCTACAGCGGCGACGGCGCCGCCGCGCGCCACGCCGTCGAGAGCGGCCGCTTCGACACCCTCCAGATCTCGGTGAGCGTCGCCGACCAGGAGGCCATCGAGGCCGTCCTGCCCGCCGCGCGCCAGCGGCAGCTGGGCGTCATCGCCAAGCGGCCGGTGGCGAACGCCGTCTGGGCGTCCAGCCGCCGGCCCGGCTCGTATTACGTCGACTACTGGGAGCGTCTGCGCGCGCTCGACTACGACTTCCTCGGCCGGCCGATGGACGAGGCCGTCGCCGTCGCGCTGCGGTTCACGCTGAGCGTGCCCGGCGTTCACACCGCCATCGTCGGGACCACGAAGCCCGCGCGCTGGCGGCAGAACGCCGAGCGCCTGGCGGCCGGTCCGCTGCCGGCCGCGGAGTTCGAGGCGATCCGCACGCGGTGGCGCGAGCGCGCGAAGCGCGGCTGGACGGGGCAGACCTGAGGCGCGGCCGGTCGGCCGCGCGACGGGACGCGTGTGAGGCCGTTACGGCGACTGCGGAGCGATCCCGGGCACGCGGCCCCGCTCGCGCAGCTCGAAGAGCATCGCCCGGGCACGCGGCAGATCGCTCATCGCCCAGCGTGGCCGATCGGTCGGAGTGGTCTCGTCCATGACGGCCTGGAGCTCTCGCGCCGCATCGGTCCACCGGCGCAGGCCGAGGTAGAGCCGAGCGAGCTCGAGCCGGCCGCCCGTCTGGTGCGGATCGAGGTCGAGCGCGCGGGTGAAGAGGGTCTCCGCTTTCGCGCGATCGCCGCCCATGAACGCGGGCAACTCGGCGGCCATGCCGGCGGCGAGGATGAGGCCGTCCACGCTCGACGGATTGAGCCGCAGCACCGTCACCGACTCCTCCCGGATCGTTCCAAGCATTCCGAGCGCGCGCATCACGCCCGTGATCTGCGCCGAGCGGCCACTGTTGAACGCGAGCAGCAGGTGGGCGCGCTCGTTGCGGGGTGCGGCGGCGATCGCGCGCCGCGCGGCGCGGCCGCCCTGCTCGTAGGCGGCCAGCCGATCGGGCTCCGAGCGCGCGCGGAAGTCGCCGGTGAGGAACCACGCGCGCGAGAGCTCGACCAGCGTGTCCGCGCTGGGATCGGCCGCCGCCTCCGCCTCGAGCAAGACGCGCGCGCGGTCGATGCGTGCGGGATCGTCGTGCCAGGCGGCGAGCAGCCCGCGCGCGGCCTCGAGCGGTGGCTGGGCCGTCGCCGGCCTCGCGAGCGCCGCGACGAAGAGCAGCGGCACCAGCGTGGCCACCGCGCGCATGGCGTCGCACTCTACGGGACGGGCGGTGGAGCGTCAATGGTGCCTGTTGAAGCGGAGGCGCGACCGAGGCATTCTTGACGGGCCTATGACGGTCCTCGTTACCGGCGGCAGCGGACATCTCGGCGCGAACCTCGTCCGCCGCCTGCTCGACGAGGGCCAGGCGGTCCGCGTGCTGGTCCGTGGCGACAGCGACAACCGGGCGCTCGACGGCCTCGACGTCGAGCGGGCCTGGGGCGATCTGCGCGACGCGCGCGCGACGCGCGAGGCGGTGCGCGGCTGTCGCCGCGTGTATCACTGCGCGGCGAAGGTGTCGAGCGGCGCGGGGCAGCCGCGCGAGATCCACGACTGCAACGTGCTCGGTACCCGCCACCTCCTGCGCGCCGCGCTCGACGTGGGCGTCGACCGGATCGTCGTGACCGGATCCGTCAGCGCCGTCGGCTGGGTCCCGGGCCGCCCGTGCGACGAGAGCATGCCGGTCGATCCGTTCGAGCGGCTGCTGCCCTACGCGCGCAGCAAGGTCGCGGCCGAGCACGAGTGCCTCAAGGCGGCGGCCGACGGCCTCGACGTCGTCATCGCGACCTCGTGCGCCATCGTCGGCCCCAACGACTTCAAGCCGTCGCGGATGGGCCGGGTGCTGCTCGACTTTGCGCGCGGCCGTCTGCGCGCCTACATCCCGGGCGGCTTCGAGTTCGTGGCCGCGCGCGACATCGTCGAGGGCCATCGGCTCGCGATGGACAAGGGCCGCGCCGGTCAGAAGTACATCTTCTCGACGGCGTTTCACACCGTGGACGAGCTGATGGCGATCTTCGAGCGCGTCACGGGGCGCCCGCGTCCTCGGCTGCGCCTGCCGTCGGGGCTGATGCTGGCGCTGACCGAGGTCGTCGACGCGGTCGCGCGCCGCGTCGCCCCGCGCGCGGAGCCTCGCTTCACGCCGGGCGCGGTGCGCCTGCTGCGCTCCGAGCGCCGCGCCGACGTCACGAAGGCGCGGAGCGAGCTCGGCTACCGGCCGACGTCGGTCGAGGACGCCGTCCGCGAGGCGTACGAGGACTTCGTCCGCCGCGGCCAGGCGCCGACGCGCCGATGACGACCGCGACCCGGCGGGACCGGACGCCGCCGATGCTGCCGGGCGGTCTGCCGCTGCTCGGTCACGCCCTCGACCTGCGCCGCGATCCCGTCGGTCTGCTGCTCGGCGGCCACGCGCGCTTCGGCGAAGTGTTCTCGCTGCGTCTGCCCGGCACGCGCGTCACCGCGTTCATCGGCCCGCGCGCGCAGGCCGCGGTCTTCGGCGCGACCGAGGACCGGCTGAGCGCGCGCGAGGTCTACCGGTTCACGGTGCCGATCTTCGGCAAAGGCGTCGTGTACGACGCGAGCCCGGAGGTGATGGACGAGCAGATGGGATTGCTCTTTCCCGCGCTGCGCGACGATCGGCTGCGCGCCTACGCGCGCGTCATGCAGGAGGAGGCGGAGGCCTACGTCGCCGCGTGGGGCGACGAGGGAGAGGTGGACCTCCTCGCGGCCCTCAACGAGCTGACCGTGTTCATCGCGAGCCGATGCCTGGTGGGCGCCGAGTTCCGCGCGCGTCTCTCGCGCGACCTCGCCCATCTGTTCCACGACCTCGAGCGCGGCATCAACCTGGTGGCCATGGTGAACCCCTACCTGCCGCTGCCCGCCTTCCGCCGCCGGGACCGCGCGCGGGCGCGCATGGCGGAGCTGATCACGCGCATCATCGCGGAGCGGCGCGCCGGTGGCCGCGACGGAGAGGATTTCCTCCACGTACTCATGGCCGCCCGCTACGCCGACGGGCGCGCGCTGAGCGACGACGAGATCGTCGGGCTGCTGATCTCGACGATCTTCGCCGGCCAGCACACGAGCACGGTGATGGGCGCGTGGACCGGCATCCTGCTCCTCGAGCACGAGCGCTGGCTGCCCGCGGTGCTCGACGAGCTGGCGAGCGAGGTCGGCGACGGCGAGATCACCCTGGAGGCGCTGCGGCGCCTCGCGGCGCTCGAGCGCTGCGTCAAGGAGGCCGAGCGCATGCATCCGCCGCTCGTGATGCTCATGCGGCGCATCGTGCGCGACTTCGAGTACGACGGCTGGGTGCTGCCGGCCGGCGGGCTGGCCATGGTCTCGCCGGCGGCCGCGCACCGGCTGCCGCAGGTGTTCGCGAATCCCGACCGCTACGACCCCGACCGCTTCGGACCTCCGCGCCAGGAAGACCGGCGCACGAAGCACGGCCTGATCGGCTTCGGCGGCGGCCACCATCGCTGTATCGGCGCGACCTTCGCCCAGCAGCAGATCAAGGTGATCTGGTCGGTGATCCTGCGCCGTTTCGAGCTGTCGCTCGCGCGCACCGGCCACCGCCCGGATTACGCCACGTTCGTCGTCGGCCCGCGGCGTCCGTGTCTCGTCCGCTATCGACGGCGGCGCGCCGGCGTCACGTTCGCCGCGCCGGCGCTCGTGGGGACCCCGCCGTGAGCGCGCCGCCGACCTTCGCCGACGCGCGGAACCGGCGGCAGAAGGCGCGCGTGGCGGGCCTCCATCCCGACTACTGGTACGCGGTCGAGCACGCGCGCGCCCTGCCGCGCGGCCGCGCCGTCGAGGTGAAGTTCTGGAACCAGTCCATCGCGCTGTTCCGCGGCGACGACGGTGGCGTGCGCGCGCTCGAGAACCGCTGCGCGCACCGCCACCTGCCGCTCACGCTGGGCAGCGTCGAGGGCTGCCGGCTCACCTGCATGTATCACGGCTGGTCGTACGACGAGTCGGGACGGCTCGCCGACGTCCCGCACGACCGCTTCGGCCACCCGATGCCGGCCGTCGGCCTGCGCGCCTATCCGGCCCGGGTCCGCTACGGCCTGGTGTGGATCTTTCCCGGCGATCCGGCGCGCGCCACCGAGCGCCGGATCCCGGACATCCCGGAGCTCGAGGGGCGCGACCGGTGGGCCTGCGTGCCGCTCGACTTCACGTGGCGCGCGCACCACTCGCTCATCGTGGACAACGTGAGCGACTTCAGCCACGCCTGGCTGCACCGCAAGTACCGGCCGTTCTCCGACGCGCGGCTCACCCGCTGCGAGGCGATCGGGGACCGCGTGTACGTCGGCTATCAGACGAAGGTCGGGCGCGGGAAGATCTCGGGCCTGTTCGTCGATCGCCGCCGCGTCAACACCGACGCCATGGACCTCTGCTACGAGTATCCCTACCAGTGGTCGGACACCGGCGGCAAGATCAAGCACTGGTGCTTCTTCCTGCCGATCGACGAGCGCACCACGCGGACCTTCTTTCTGTTCTACTTCGAGTCGCTGCGTGTGCCGCTCACGCGCGTGCGCATCCCGCGCGCGCTCATGACGCCGCTGCTCCGCGTCGCCAACCGGCTGCTCGTCGCGCCCCTGCTCCGGCAGGACGGTGCGGCGGTGGAGGCCGAGCAGCAGGCGTACGAGACGCATCACGCGCTGCCCGTGCCCGACCTCAATCCCGCCGTCGCCCTCTTCCAGCAGCTCACCGTCCGCAAGTGGGAGGAGCATCTCGAGCGCGCCGGCGGCGTGTGAGCGCGCCCTCGAGCATCTGCTGAGCCTGCAGTCGCGGCGCGGCGGCTGGGAAGGCGAGATGGTCTGGTGTCCCATGATCACCGCCCAGTACGCGATCGTGCGCCACGCCGTCGGCCGGCCGGTGGACGCGGCGACGCGCGCCGGCCTCGTGCGCTACTTCCACGCCTCGCGGTCGGCGGACGGCGCCTGGGGGCTGCACCCGGAATCCGGCGGCTACGTGTTCGTGACGGCGCTGGTGTACGTCGCCCTGCGCCTGCTGGGCGTGGGGCGCGACGAGTCGATCGCGAAGGAGGCACGGGGCTGGCTCGGGACTCCGCCCGGCGTGCTCGCGATCCCGACGTGGGGCAAGTTCTGGCTCGCGCTGCTGGATCTCTACGACTGGCGCGGCGTCAATCCGTGTCCGCCCGAGCTCGTTCTGCTGCCGCGCGCGCTGCCCTTTCATCCCTGGCGCTACTACTGTCACACGCGCTACATCTATCTGGCGATGGCCTGCCTCTACGGCGGGCGCGTGCGCGCGCCTCTCGGGCCGCTCGCCGACGAGCTGCGCGACGAGCTCTACGGCACGCCGTGGGCGACGCTGGACTTCGCCGCCCATCGCGACGACGTCGCGCCCTCGGATCTCTACGTCCACCCGACGCCGGCGCTGCGCGCCGCGTGGCGCGCGCTGCGCGTCTTCGAGCGCGCCGTCCCCGCGCCGCTCCGACGGCGGGCGCTCGATCGTTGCTTCGAGCGGGTCGTCTACGAGCAGCGGGTCACCCGGCACCACGCCCTGTCGCCGGTGAACGGGCTCCTGAACTGCCTCGTCCTCTGGTCGCGCGCGCATCCCGATCTCGACGCGAGCCTCGCCGGGCTCGAGGACTGGCGCTGGGAGGACGCCGAGCAGGGCATCCGCTACGCGGGCGCGCGCTCGACGGCCTGGGACACGGCGTTCGCGCTGCGCGCGCTGGCCGCGGCGCCGTCGGCGTCAGCGCCCGCGCACGCGGGCGTGGCGCGCGGGGCCGCGTTCTTGCGCGGCGCCCAGCTGACCGTCGAGCTGCCGGGCGGCCGTGAGCAAGGGCGCGATCCGATCCGCGGCGGCTGGTGTTTCTCCGACGGCGCGCATCGCTGGCCGGTGAGCGATTGCACGGCCGAGGCGGTGAGCGCGCTGCTCGAGGTCGCCCGGGCCGATCCCGCGCCGCTGGGCCTCGCCCGCGACTTCATCCTCGCGCGCCAGAACGCCGACGGCGGCTTCGCCACCTACGAGCGCCGCCGCGGCGGCGCCTGGCTCGAGCGGCTGAATCCCTCGGAGATGTTCGGGCGGTGCATGACCGAGCGCTCGTACGTGGAGTGCACCGCCTCCGCCCTCGGCGCGCTGTCGCGGCTGCGCGCCGCGCGGCCCGAGCTCGCGTCGGTGCGCCTGGACCGCGCGATCGACCGGGGCGTGCGCTTCCTGAGGTCGACGCAGCGTCCCGACGGCTCGGTGCCGGGGTTCTGGGGCGTGAACTTCACCTACGGGATCTTCCACTTCGTCGAAGGTCTGCGCGCGGCCGGCGTCGGCGCCGGCGATCCCGCGCTCGTCCGCGCGGCGGCGTGGCTGATGGTGCGCCAGCGCGCGGACGGAGGCTGGGGCGAGCATCACTCGGGCGCGCGCGACGAGCGCTACGTCGAGCACCCCGAGAGCCAGCCGGTGATGACGGCGTGGGCGCTGCTCGCCCTGCTCGGAGTCGTCCGGCCGCACGCGCAGGCTGTCCGCCGCGGCGTCGACTGGCTGATCGCGCGCCAGCGTGCCGACGGCGGCTGGCCGGCCGGCGCGGTCAACGGGGTCTTCTTCGGCTCGGCCATGCTCCACTACCGGCTCTATCCGGCGTACTTCCCGGCGTGGGCGCTGGCGCGCTACGTCGCGGCGAGCGGCGGCGTCACATCGCCGCCATGAGGCGCGCGAGCGCGGTCTTCACGGCCGGGCGCTGGACGGCGGCGACGACGCGATCGAGCGCCGACGAGCTCACGGCGGCGCGCCACAGCCGCGCCGCCGCGAACGACGCGCCGAACGCCCGACGACAGCGCGCCTCGTAGCCGGCGCGCGCCGCGCGCTCGTCGAGGCCGCCGAGGGCCGCCGCCACCGCCTCCGCCGCGAAGATGCCCGAGCGCATGCCCTGGGAGATGCCCTCGGCCGTCGCCGGGTGCACCATGCGTCCCGCCTCGCCGACGACGAGCCGGCCGGGCGCGGAGAGTCGTCCGATGCGGAACGTGTACGCGATGGGATGCCCCTTGAAGCCGCCCACCTGCGTCGCTCCGCGCAGCCGCCGCGCGTAGTGCTTGTCGAGAAACGCCTCGAAGACGTGGCGCCCGTTCCTGGCGTGCGCGGGATCCTCGTAGCAGATGCCGATGTTGACGCGCGTGGCGCTCTCGGGAAAGAGCCAGCCGTAGCCCGGCGTCACGAGACGGTCGAAGACCATCTCGACGTGGTGGCCGCGGAACGGCGCGCCCTCCCACCAGCCCATGATCGCCTGCAGCGTGCGCGGCGGCCGCGTGTCGACCGCGAGGCGCGAATGGGCGCCGTCGGCGACGAGCGTGAAGCGAGCGGCGATCTCGCGGCCGTCGCGGCCGACGACACCGGCGACGCGCTCGCCCTCGGTGCGGAGCGCCTGCACGGTGACGCCGGGCCGGAAGTCGACGCCCAGCGCGCGGGCGCGCTCGAGCAGCGCGTGGTCGAGCGTGCGTCGCAGGCAGACGACGGCGGCGGCCGCCTCGCCGCCCGACACGACGACCTCGCGGTCACCCGGGGTCACCAGCCGCAGCCCGGTGACGCGGTAGGCGTGAGGCTCGATCGCGTCCCACGCGCCGAGCTCGCGCAGCGTGCGGATGCCGCGGGGAGACACGCCGCTGCCGCACGTCTTGTCGCGCGGGAAGTCGGCGCGGTCCACGAGCACGACGTCGCGAACGCCGAGCTGGCCCAGGCGCAGCGCGGCCGCCGTCCCGGCGGGCCCCGCCCCGACGATCGCGACGGCCGCGCGCCTCACGACAGCAGGCCGCGCAGCGCGCCGCCGGCGTGGCGCAGGGTCGAGACCGACAGCCCGAGGGCCACGCGCGTGCGCGCGGCCAGCGGCCGGCGCTCGGCGCCACGCCGCAGCAGCGTGGGCAGCGCGTGGCGCACGACGTGCGCGTACTCGCGCACCATGATCGACATGCGCCCTTCCTGCGTGGACAGCAGCGCCATCGACACGGCGCGGCCACGCGGGCTGCGCTTCCAGTAGCGCAGCAGCGCCGTTCGCAGCACGCGCGTCTCCGGCGTTCGCGCGACGAACACCGCGTAGAGCGCCTGCGCGAGCGCCACGCGGGTGCGCTGTGGCCCCGCCCGGTGCGCCGCGTAGCGCCGCACCGCCGACGGCACGTCGGGCTCGGCGCGCAGGGCGTCGCGCAGGCGGATGGCGTCGCGGGTCGAGACGCTGAGACCGGTGGCGGTCAGTGGATGGCAGCAGCCGGCGGCGTCGCCGACGAGGGCCACGCGGCCACGCGCGACGGCGTCGGGCTCGACCGAGTGGCTCGCGGAGACGAGGCCGCGCTGCGCGTCCATGGCCTCACGCACGTCGGTACGCAGCGGCTCGGGCAGCGCCGTGAGGTAGGCGCGGCCGCGCGCGGAGACGTCGCTGCCTTCTGTGTCGTCGGGCAGGTCGAACATGACGCGCACCGCATCGGTGGCGATCTGGTAGGCGAGCGCCGGCGCGGGGCCGCCGAGGAGCACGCAGCCGAAGCCCGGGTGAGGCAGCCGGCCGCACGGCACGACGAACCCCAGCATCGTCGAGATCCGCCGGCGCCGCGCGCCGATGCCGGCCAGCCGGCGCACGCTGGACGCCGCGCCGTCGGCGCCCACCAGCAGCCGCGCGCGGAGCTGGACGGCGCCCGCGTCGTTCGCGACGGTGACGCCGACGTGGTCGGGGGCGCTCGCGTCGAGCGCGACGACGCGCGCGCCGTGCCACACGGCGACGTGCGGCCGCCGTGCGATCGTGCCGCGCAGGGTGGTGGCGATGGCGCCGTGCTCCATCGCGAAGCCCGCCGGCCGCATCCCGACCACCGGGGCGTACGGCAGCAGGTGCGCCTGCCCGTCGGCGAGCACGGCGAAGCCGCGCACCGGCGCGCCCCCGACGGCCTCGAGCGCGCCGAGCAGCCCGAGCTCGGCCAGATCGGTGGTACCCGGGGGATGGATCAGCTCGCCGGCGAGCCGCTTGCTGCCGTCGAGGCCGGGCTCGACCACGAGCGTGGAGAGCCCGAGGCCGTCGAGGCCCGCCGCGACCGCGGCGCCGGCCATGCCGCCGCCGGCGATGACGACGTCGAACGCGCGCGCGTCGCTCACGTCAGTACACCCCCGGCACGATCCGCCACCGGACCTTCCGGCAATACGCGTCCCAGTCCGCGCCGTATTTCGCCCGGCAGACGTCGTGGTCGCGGCGCTCGCGGTGGACGAGCAGGACGATCATGTAGGCGAAGTAGAAGTACGGCAAGGGGTGCTCCAACCCCGTGGGCAGACACCAGGCGAGGGCCATCGCGAGGTCGCCGAGGTAGTTCAGGTGGCGCGCGATGCCCCACCAGCCGGAGGTCAGCAGCAACGAGCCGACGGCGGTGCGGATGTACTCCGGCGGCCGTCCCCACACCGGCCGCGTCGGATCGCGGCGGAACCGATGCTTCTGGATGTTCGAGGCGCGGAAGATGGCGTAGCCCGCCATGTTCAGGGCGACCATGCCCGCCGTCGCCGCCGGCGACAGCGCGTGCGTGTGGTCCACGAGGTAGTAGGCCTGGATGGTGTACGTGAACGGCACCCAGACGAGGTCGCCCCACGCGAGCATCCAGCCGAATTTCTCGTGCTTGATGTCCCAGGTGGTGAGGATCGCCTCCTCGTGGAAGAAATAGTCGGCGACGTAGAGGAACTGGAACGCGTTGACGAGCAGCATCGCCGTCGTCACCGTGCCGTGCCGCTCGTACTGCGCGGCCGCGAGCGACAGATCGAAGAGGACCCAGAGGATCAAGCCGGGGCGGCTCTCGCAGAAATACTTGAGGTCGAAGCCGCGGAGGCGCGGGTTCAGCGTCGTGCCCATGAAGTAGTCGTGGATCGGATCGCGCGTCGTCGACCCGGCGCGGCGCCCCTGCGCGTAGAGGCCCAGCGCCAGTGCCCCGGCTATCAGGTTAGCGGTCGTGAGGAGCGGCCCGAACTCGTCGAACGCCACGCCGGCCGGGATCACGCCGGCGGCGCCGGCGACGAGCGCCGCCGCGAGCGACACCCAGAAGGACACCCAGCCGTTCAGTCGATACGGCAGGCGCGAGCCGTCGGCGAGCGGGACGCCCGCCTGCACGCGCCCGGGCGCCCACAGCTGGAGCACGATCTGCGACGCGAGCCACGCGCCATAGAGCGCAAGCGCGCGCGGCGTCGGCGCCGGCACGTTGTGGATCAGCTCGCCGAGGGACGGCGCGACGAGCGCGCCGTCGTGATCGCGCAGGCAGAGCCAGAAGTAGTACGTGAGCGGCGGCAGGACGAGCATCAGTCCCAGGGGGCCGAGCGTGCGTCGCGACACGCTCAGATCTTGCCCCGGAGCAGCTCGCGTACGACGAGCCGGCCGTAGACGCCGATGGTTCGCGCGATCGTCCGCAGCTCGAAGGACGCGAGGGCGCCGCTCAGACCGAACGGGAGGACGGTGGGAACGGGCCCGCGGCCGTACTCGAGCATCCACGCGTCCTCGAAGATCCTCACGCCCTTGGCCTCGCGACGCGCCAGGAACGCGGCGTCGCCCGCGCGGTAGACGCGGCGCTCGGCGAACTCGGACTCCGTATAGGTCCACATCTCGCCGGCGAGCATGAAGTCGTGGATCTCGATGCGGTACCGGCCGGAGAAGCCCTCGCTGCCCACCGGCGAGCCGAAGATCAGCACGTACTCCGAGAGCGAGCCGTGCAGGACCGTCATGATCCCCATCACGCCGCCGGCCAGGCTCAGCATCCAGTTGGGCCGCGTCTCGATGTGGCCGGGGTAGAGGCGCGCGAGCTCCTCGCTGACGTGGCGGACCATCTTCTCGTGCGACAGGCCCAGGGCGCTCCGGGCGACGGCGTGGAGCACGTGCGGCTCGAACAACGGGGCGGTGCGCGGCCGCCAGGACACATGGGACGTTCTACACGGGAGCCCGAGGCGCGGTCAAGGGCGCCGTGAGCTGTGCGATCATGCGGCGCCATGGTGGACCTGGCGCCCGCCCGCTGATCAGACCCGCGGGGAGAGCGCGCTCTCGACGCCGGGCTGGGTCGCCTCGCGCAGGCGCTCGCCGAGCATGCGCGCGATGTTCCGGAACAGCTTGGCGGAGGTGTAGGGCGACCACTTGCGGACCCGCTCCAGGGCCGCGAGGTCGAGGCGCAGCAGCTCCGAGCGCGCCTCCGCGACCACGGAGGCGCTGCGCACCTGCTGCGTCAGCACGCCGATCTCGCCGATGACGCCGCCCGGGCCGAGCGCGGTGAGCGTCCGCTCGCGGCCGTCGGGGAGCGGGTCGAAGACGCGGATGCGGCCGGTCACCACCATGTACATTTCGGTGCCGATCTCGCCCTTGACGATCACGGGCGCGCCGGCCTCGTACTCGTGCAGGCCGCCGAGCAGGACGACCTTGCGCGCCTCCCACCGGGAGAGGCCCGCGAAGAGCGGCGCGCGCCGCACGTCGCCGCTCATGCGGAGCCTGACCATGTCCCACACCGTCAGCAGGGGGATCGACACCATGAGGATCGGCGTCAGCGTCAGCTCCGCGAGCATCGCCACCAGCATGACGAACGCCGCCAGCACGCCGAAGTACACGGTGGCCACGAAGTTCGACGCCACCAGCGTGAGGAAGCCGGCGGCCAGCGCGATCGAGACGTAGATGATCGGCCGTCCCTCGATCCGCAGGGTCTCGAACATCGCGCGGCGCTGGTCGTGGAGCTCGTTGAGCTGACGGCTGTACGTCACCATGTGGTGCACGGTGTCGTCCACGGCGATGCCGATCGCGACGGTGGCGATCATGGCCGTGCTGGTGTTCAGCGGGATGCCCACCAGTCCCATGAAGCCGTAGAGCATCAGGATCGGCACCACGTTCGGGATGAGCGACAGGATCCCGGCCTTGAGCGACATGAAGAGCAGGGCGTGGATCACGCCGATGATGACGAAGGTGGAGGAGAAGCTCGTCAGCTCGTTGACGGCCATGTAGTCCGAGGCGTTGTTGAACAGGACCTCCTCGCCGGTGGCGCGCACGATCACCGTCGGCGGGAAGTCGCGCGCCACGTGGCGCTCGATGTCGCGCAGCAGGGCCGAGAGGTCGCCGGAGCCGGTGAGATGGTGGCGCACCACGATGTTGGCGGCCGCCGCCTTGAAGTCGACGAACTTCTCCAGCTCCCGCCCCTCCAGCATCAGGAGGTACTGCGCCACCTGGTCCGACGTCTCGGGGATCGTCTCGAAAGCCGGGTCACCGCCGTGCATCTCGCGGTGCATCTTGCGGACGTAGTCGGCGACCGAGACGGTCTTGTCCACGCGGCCGGTGGCCGCCAGGTGATCCTGCAGCCCCGCGATCCGCCGCAGCACCGCGGGATTCTTGATGCCATCGTCGTGCCCGGTGTCGACGACGACGTAGAAGGCGAGGCCGCCCGCCAGCGAGCGCGAGAGATCGGCGACGCGCTGGCGGATGGCCGAGCGCTCCGGGAAGAACGAGATGAGATCGGTGTTGACCCGCAGCGTGAGCCAGCCCGCCAGCGAGGCGAGCGTGAGCGCGCCCCACGCGACGAGGATCGGCACGCGCCAGCGGAGGTTGAACTCGCCGAGCCGCTGCATGAGGCGCGGGATCCCGCCGGGCGGCGACTCGTCGACGAGGGCGACGCGCCGCAGGCGTCGCGGCACCGCCCACCAGCGGAGCATGGGCGGCAGCAGCAGCATCGTGACCACGTAGTTCGCGGTGAGGGCCATGGCGGACGCGTAGCCGAACTGGATCAGCATCGTGATGTCGGTGGTGATCAGGCTGCCGAAGCCGAGCACCGTGGTGGCGGTCGTCACGAGGATCGGCATGGCCGATTCGCCGAGCATCGTGCGCAGCGCGGTCAGCTTGTCGTCACCGTGCTCGAGCCGATGGTGGTACTCCGAGATCATGTGGACGTCTTCGGTGAAGCCGATGGCGAGCATCAGCGAGGGGATGATCGCGGTGAGGATCGTCAGCGGGATGCCGGTCACGGCCATGAGGCCGAGCGACCAGACGATGCTCACCACCGCGGTCACCACCGGAATGACGACGCCCTGGAGCGTACGGACGGCCAGGAAGAGCGTGACGATCAGCACGACCGTGGACAGCGGAATGATCGTGCGCTGGTCGGCCTTCAGATACTGCGCGTAGGTCGCCTTCGTCATCGGCGCGCCGACCTGGTAGATGGTGAGGCCCGGCCGCGTCTCCCGCGCGACGAGCGCGTCCACGTCCGTCGTGAAGCGCCGGTTGAACGCGGTCTCGCCCGGCCGGGCGTCGGCGTAGACGACCAGCGCGGTGGCGCGGCCGTCGGCGGCCACGAGGTTGCCGACGAGCACGCGGCTGCCCAGCGCGTCGGCTCGCAGCCGCGCCAGCTCGGCGGGCGCGGTCGGGATCACGGCGCCGACGAGCGGATCGGTGGTGAGGGCGTCGCCCTCGCCCTTGATGTTCCGCGTCGTGGTGAGGCTTTCCACGCGACTCACGCCGGCCACCCGCTCGAGCCCGTCGCTGAGCCGCCGCACGGCGGTGAGCGCGGCCGGCGTGAAGACGTCGTCCGCCTTGACGAGGACCACGGTGAGGTTGTCGCTGCCGAAGCGCTGCCGGGCCTGCTCGTAGAACGCGCGCGCCGGGTCCCGCTCGACCATCAGGCCTTCGGCCGACTCGTCGATCCGGAGTCGGGGCAGCTGCGCGCCGAGAGCCAGCGTCAGGAGGAGGGTCAGGACGACGGCGGCGACCGGATGGTCCGCCACCCAGAGGAGCGGCCGCCTCAACGGATCAGCTCGGCCTCGCTGAAGAAGTCGTCGCGGAGGCCCCGGTTGATCGCGCGGGACTCGATCGTCACCAGCGTCCGCGTGCCGTTCTGGACGTCGTGCATCTCCAGCTCGTCGGAGCGCCAGATCGTGCCCGCGACGTTCACGAGCTTGCGGCTGGTCTCGACCTTCTCCAGGCGGTCCTGCCGATCGTAGAACTCGCGCTTGACGGTGACGTAATGGTCCTTGCGGATCCAGATCTTCCGGTGTGAGTAACCGCTGTCGGCCGCCTGCCGCTCCGTGGCCGGCTTCGCGTCGACGACGAAGCAGTCGGCGCCGTCGACGACATCGGCGCCGAGCAGCGTGTAGGTGTGGACGGCCAGCGGCTCGGACCGGAGGTCTTCGTAGGCGAAGTCGGTGCCCATGAAGCGGTTCTTCTTGCTGCTGGCCGCGATGCGCTTGGGCTTCTTCACCGAGGGCAGGTACAGCCACTGGTCGTCGTTGCCGTCCGCCGCCTCCCAGGTGAGCAGCGCGGTGTTCTCGACGTCGCGGGGAGCCTGGAAGCGCACGAGGATCTTGTCGAGATCGTTCGGACCGCTGAGCACCCAGCGCGTGACCCGGCGCTCCTTGGTCGCGCCCGACTTGCTGACGAGCCGGAGCACCTGCCGCTCTTCTTCGTCGCGGACGTGCTGCAGCTCGCGCTGGCGCTTCATGATCTCCAGGCCGGACTGCGCGGCGGCGGGGATCGCACCGGCCGCGAGGAGCACGATCGAGAGGAGGGCGACGACCGCGCCAGGCGACGTCACGCGGCCTCCGTCAGAACAGATAGCGGAGCACGGCGAAGAAGCGATCGTTGTCCCCCCAGCGGCCCCAGAAAGTGTCGGGCTTTCCCGTCAGGAAGTCCAGCCCGGCCTCGACGTGCAGCGCGTCGGTGATCCGGTGGGTGCCCTTGAACTGGATGTAGTGGCTCGGCGAGCCGCCGAGGTCGGCGATGCCGCTGAGCTTGAGCACGGTGTCCTCGCTGAGCTTGGCCTGGATACGGCCGACCACCGCCTCGCGGAAGGCGTTGTTCGACAGCCGCGCCCCGACGAGCGGCACGCGGTCGCTGTCCAGGATGTCGGCGTGCCGATGGTGGCGCAGCACGGTCTCACGCGCGTACTCGACGACGAAGAGCATCTGGTCGAGCCAGGGGCGGCCGACGTCCAGCGTGTAGTTGAGTCCCGCGATCCCCTGGAAGCGGTCGTCGCGGCCGTTGGACTCCACGAGCCGGGCCACCGCCTCGCCGTGAACCTCGAACTTCCCGAAGGTCGTGGAAAAGTCGGCGCCCGGCACCTTCTCGCGCGTGTACACGGGCGTCAGCCGCGGCAGGGTGACGCCCGGCGCCAGCGCGATCGTCGAGCCGCGAAACACCGGCGTGTGCTCGAAGCCGTCGTAGTAGCTGACCGAGAGATCCCAGCCGGCCACCGTACCCTTCAGGCGCGCGGCGTACTGCGTCGCGCTCGCGTCCTGCTCGGGCCGCTCCGCGTGGTCCACGACGGCGAGGAACGTCGACGGCACCGCCGGCGTCCAGCGGCTGTGCGCCAGGGGTAATCGGCTCGGTGTGAAGTACGGCACGCCGACGACGACGAGACTGACCCGCGGCACGCTGAGGCGGGCGGAGGCCGACCACACGCCGAGCTTCTCGTTGTCGAGCACGTCGAGATAGTCGTAGGGGTTGAGCCGGTCCGTCGGATTGAAGGCGTCGGCCGTGCCCCAGGCGAAGATCTGCTTGCCGACGGTGACCTCCAGCGGCCCCCGGCGCGCCGCCAGCGTCGCCTCCTTCACGCTCAGGTAGGAGCGGCGCGGATGCGTCTCGGGGATCTGGAAGTGCAGCCCGCGCGCGTAGCCGAAGTCGTCGTCGCGCGCCTCCACGACCGCCTTGGCCGCGCCCCACTCGGCGAACCGCCGGCTCCACTCGAGCTGCAGCAGGGCGAGGTCCACGAACGTCTGATCGTCGGTTGCGGCCGCGGAGAAGTGCGAGAAGTTCTTGAAGACGGCCTGGCCCTTCAGGCCGAAGTCGGCCAGGCGCAGCGACTCCTCGGCGGCGGCCGTCGAGGCGACGAGCAGCAGCGCCACGGCGAGAGTGGCCGCGCGGCTCACGCGCCCGGGCGGTACGCGATCAGGTAGCGGTGCTCGCCCTCCAGTACGGTCTCGCCACGCTGGTTCTCGAGGGTCACCCGCAGCGTGAGCAGACCGGCCGAGCGCTTGCGCTCGAGCGCCGTGACCTCGTGGCGCGGCTTGAGGGTGTCGCCGACGAAGGCCGGATGCCTGAAGCGCGTCGTCTGCTCGACGAAGGCCACGATCGACGCCTCGATGACCGGCGCCAGGGTCGAGGCGCCGACGGCCGTCAGCGAGGTCAGCATGAGGCCGTGAGCGAGCCGGCGGCCGTAGCGCGTCGTCTTCGCGTACTCGTCGTCGTAGTGGATGGGATGCGCGTCGCCGGTCATGCCGGCGAAGAACATGAAGTGCGCGTCGGTGAGCGTCTTCGACGGGCTCTCGAACCGGTCGCCGACCGTGAAGTCGCCGAACCAGCGCTGACCGGTCACCAGAGCCGCCAGAACAGGTCGGCGACCTCGGCGGGCGTGCGCGCGGCGAAGATGGCCGGGCGCGAGCGCGCCGCGAACGGCAGGCCGTCGGAGTACCACGCGAGATGCTTCTTGAGCTGGACGAGCGCCGCGCGCTCGGGCAGGTGCGCCTCGATCAGCGCGCAGTGGCGCCGGATGATCGTCGCGCGCGCGTCCCGCGGCACGTCCACGCCCCGGAAGATCCACGGCCGGCCGAGGGCGCCGCGTCCGATCATGACCGAGGCGCAGCCGGTGGCGGCGACCATCGCGCGCGCGTCGTCCACCGAGCTCACGTCGCCGTTGCCGACGACCGGAATGCGCACGGCGTCGACCACGTCCGCGATCACGTCCCACGGCGCGCGCCCCGTGTACTGCTGGCTGCGCGTGCGCGGGTGCACGGTGACGCCGTCCACGCCCTCGCTCTCGGCGAGCCGCGCGATCTCCGGCGCGTTCACGGTGCGGTCGTCCCAGCCCCCGCGGATCTTGATGGTGAACGCTCCCGCGACCGCCTTGCGCAGCGTGCGGAAGATCACGGCGGCCCGGAGCGGGTCGCGCATCAGGGCCGCGCCCTGCCCCTTGGCGACGACCTTCGCCACCGGGCAGCCCATGTTGAGGTCGATCCCGTCCGCCCCCGCGGTCTCCAGCCGGCGCGCCGCCTCGGCGAGCAGGTCGGGGTCCTCGCCGAGCAATTGCATCGCGAGGGGCCGCTCCTCGGGCAGGTACGCGGTGAGGGCCACCGTGCGCGCGTTGTCGCGCACGAGCGCGCGGGCGTCGATCTCCTCGCTGGTGAGCCGGCCGGCGCCGCACTCGCGGGCGACGAGCCGGAACGGCGCGTTGGTCACGCCGGCCATGGGGGCGAGTCGGAGGTCGGGCGCGCTCACCCCGCCATTCTATCGCGGCGCGCGGCGCGGGCGACGAGCCGCACCACCGCGAGGGCCGCCAGCGTCGGCGGCGCGAAGGAGAGGAGCAGCGCGAGGATCGCCTTGAGGTAGACGCCGGGGAGCGCCGAGAACACGGGCTCCAGCCTCGGCACGACGATCCACATCGCCAGCACCCAGAGATAGCCGACACCGCAGAAGGTGACGACGCCGCCCAGCGCGCGCACGGCGCCGACCCGGCGCGGCACGCCGCGCATCGCGAGCGCGACGACCACCGCCGCGCAGGCGACGGCGATGGCGAACTGCACGTCAGCGGCGCGCGGCGAGCACGGCCACGGGATAGCTCAGGCGGATCGTGCCGCCGACGCGATGGGGGGCCATGTCGAGCCCGTCGTCGGCGAGCGAGCGCTGGAACGTCTCCCGGATCCTGTCGGCGTCACCCGGATTGGGGAACGAGCGCGACAGCAGGCCCTCGAGGTCGGACGGCAGGCGGTAGAACGTCTGGCGGGGCTCGCCGAGCCCGGCCTTCGCGAAGAGCGCCAGGTGCTCGACCAGGGGCAGCGCCCGCACGTGGGACGGGTCGCGCAGCGCTTCCATCGCGTTGAAGGCGTCGGCCTTCTCCTGCGCCGGCGCGCTGTCGATCACCATCACGGTGCCGCCGGGTGCGCAGACACGCCGCATCTCGCCCAGCACCGCGCCGGGGTCGAGCAGGTGGTGGAACGCGAAGCGCGAGACGACGAGCGTGAACGCGCCGTCCGTGAAGGGCAGCGGCAGCACGTCCCCCTGCCGCCACGTGAGGTTCGTCAGGCGCGTCTCGGACTGGAGGGCCCGAGCCCGCTCCAGCATCGCCGGCGTCAGGTCGATGCCCGTGACGTGGCGCGTGACCTTCGCGAAGGCGCAGGCGAGGATGCCCGGCCCGCACGCGACGTCGAGCACGGTGTCCCCCGGCCCGCAGCCGCTGAACGCGATGACCGTCTCGAGCGCGGCCTCGTCCCTGATCGAGGGCGCTGTCGCGAACGGCACCGCCTGCCGCGTGAACTGGTCGAGGATCGCCTCGCGATGCGCGTCGCTCACGCCATCCTCTTGTAGAGCCGGCCGCCCTTCATGATCACGCGCAGGTTGTCCTGGACCTGGAAGACACGGAGGTTCTTGAGCGGGTTGCCCTGCACGACGATGAGGTCGGCCAGCTTGTTCGGCTCGACGCTGCCGATCCGGTCGTGCATGCGGAACAGCTCGGCGTTGACCTTCGTCGCCGAGAGCAGGACCTCCATCGGCTTCATCACCTGGCCCTTCAGCTCGAACTCCACCGCGCGCTGGGTCATCATGTCGCCGAGCAGGTCGGAGCCCGAGCCGATCTTGCAGCCCGCCTTGTAGGCGTAGGTCAGCCCCTGCACCGATTGCTGGCGCGCCATGTCGATCTTGGCGACCTGGTGGTCGCCGATGCCGTAGCGCTTGCCCTCGCGATAAATGGCCTCGTACGTCACCATGGTCGGCACCAGGAACGCGTCCGCGTCCTTGATGGCCTTGGCGGCGGCCTCGCGGATCAGGTTGCCGTGCTCGATCGAGCGCACGCCGGCTTCGATGGCGCGGCGGACGGCCGAATCCGAGTAGGCGTGGCTGAGGACGTACTTGCCGACCGCCTGGGCTTCTTCGACGGCGGCCCGCATCTCGGCGACCGTGAATTGCGTGGTGTCGAGCTCGTCCGACGGCGACATGGCTCCGCCGGACGCCATGATCTTGATCTGGTCGACGTCGCGGCGGATGTTCTCGCGCGCGGCCCGGCGCACCTCGTCCGGCCCGTCGGCGATGAAACCGATCATGCCGACACAGCCGTCGATCGGATCGGTCCACTCGGAGCGGCGCCGCTTGTCGCCGTGGCCGCCGGTCTGCGAGATGTAGCGGCCGGAGACCAGCAGGCGCGGTCCGGGGAAGTGGCCCTCGTCCAGCACCATGCGGAAGCCGTAGTCGGCACCGCCGGCGTCGCGCACCGTGGTGAAGCCCTGCATCAGGCACTCGTGCGCGCGCTGCATGGCGCGGGCGGCGATGTACGACGGCGGATAGAACCGGTGCTGGTCGGTGATGTTCTCGGTCACCGCGCAGATGTGCACGTGGGCGTCGGTGAGGCCGGGCATGAGCGTGGCGCCCGCACAGTCGATCGTCGTCACCGGGCCCGGCAGCGCGCCGGATCCGCCCTTGGCGCGGACGTCCTTGATACGGTCGTCCTCGACGATCACGGTGGCGCCCTCGACGGGATCGGCGCCGGTGCAGTCGATCAGGAACGCGTTGGTGAAGACGGTGAGGCTCATCGCGCGATCACCTTCGCCTCGTACATCCAGACCTTCTCGTCGGCGCGCGGTGTCCACTCCACCGTCTGCGCCACGCCGTAGAGGTCGTGCTGCTGCCAGAGGAACACCCACGGCGCCTCGTCGTGGACGAGCCGCTGCAGCTCGGCGTACGCCTCCGCGCGCGCCTTCGGATCGAGCAGGGTCTGGGCGCGCGAGATCTTCTCGTCGATCGTCTTGTTGTTGCCGTACGACGAGTAGGTCTGGTCGGCGAGGAAGAGCGGCTGCATCGTGCCCTGGCCGTGGAGCGCGGGGCCCCAGCCGAGGAAGAACATCTCGCCCGTGTTCCGGTTCTTGATCTTGTCGAGGTGCGTGCCCCACTCGTTCACGACGACGTTGGTCTTGATGCCGAGGCGCTGCAGCTGCGCGGCGATGGCGAGCGACACGTCCTTGTCGAGCGGATAGCGGCCGGACGGCGTGTCGAGCGTGAGCGCGAGCGCCTTCGGATCGACGCCGGCCTCCCGGAAGAGCGCCTGGGCGCGCGCGGGGTCGTGCTTGTAGCATTCGACGGGCGCGTAGTCGACGTTGGCGGGCGACAGGGGGCCGCACATGCGCGTGGCGCGGCCCTTGAGCACCTGCTTGATCAGCTCCTCCACGTCCACCGCGTGGTTCATCGCCCGCCGCACGCGAACGTCCTGCATGGGGCCGGGCTTGAGGTTCACCAGCGCCAGGTAGTTGATGCGCGAGGACACCGTGGCGCGCAGGCGCGCGCGGCCGCTCCGCTCGACCGCCTCCACCGCGTGCGGTGGCACGTCCTTCATGATGTCGATCTCGCCCGAGAGCAGCGCGGCCATGCGCGCGCTGAACTCGGGGACGAAGCGGAAGGTCACGCGGCTCACGTCGGCCGGGCCCTGCCAGTAATCCGGGTTGCGCTCGAGCACCAGCCGCTCGTCGCGCCGCCACTCGACGAACCTGAACGGTCCGGTGCCGATCGGCTTCTCGGCCAGCCTGGCCGGGCCCAGCTCCTTGAGCGCCTTGGCCGGCAGCATGAGCGAGTTCGTCAGTGACGCGCTGTCGACGAGGTTCGGCCACGGCTGCTTCGTCACGAACCGCACCGTGTAGTCGTCGACGACCTGCACTTCTTTCACGAGGCCCCAGTACGCCGCGGTCGCGAAGTGGCTCTTGGTGGCCGGATCGAGCGCGTAGTCGATGGTCGCCTTCACCGACGCCGCCGTGAACGGCTCGCCGTTGTGGAACTTCACGCCCTTTCGCAGCTTGAACTCCCACGTCGTGTCGTTGACGATCTTCCACTCGGTGGCGAGCATCGGCTTGGGCTTGAAGGTCTTCGCGTCGCGGTCGAGCAGGCGGTCGTAGATGTGCTCGAGCATGTTGTTGGTCGTCCAGTCCACGATGGTGGCGGCGAGCATGGTGCGCGGCTCGGCGCCGAGGCCGACCACGACCTCCTTCGTCTTGCTGCGGTCCTGGGCGTGGGCGGAGGCGACGGTGACGGCCGCGACGAGCAGCGCGGCCAGCGTGGCGACGCGGAACGCGATCCGCATGAGTTCCTCCTGGGTCCTGCTCGGGTGCCGGTCTGCGCCGCCCGGCTCGGCGGCCAGCAGTGTACTACGCCGTATCCGGGTCGTGACGTTGACCCCGATCGCGTGCCGGCCGATAATCACAGCCGAGATGAGCGAGCACGCGTTTCAGCAATTGATGCTGGGGATCGTGTGCGGCGAGGTCGCCGTCGTCATCGTGGCGTTCCTCGTGTTCTGGTACAAGACGCGGAAGAGCCTGGACCAGATCGAAGGCATCAGTGCGGCGGTCTACCTCGAGGTCAAGCGAACTCTCCGCGAGCATCGGACCTAGACCCGCAGCTTCGGGTCGAGCGTGTCGCGCAGCCAGTCGCCGAGCAGGTTCACGCCGAGCGCCGTCAGCGCCAGCGCCGCCCCCGGAAACGCCGCCAGCCACCACGCCACGTAGAGGAAGTCGCGGCTCTCGCTCAGCATGCTGCCCCACGCCGGTGTGGGCGGCTGCACGCCGAAGCCGAGGAACGAGATGGCGGCCTCGGCCACCACGAACTGGGAGAACTGCAGGCTGGCCACCACGACGATGGAGGGCGCGACGTTCGGCAGCACGTGGCGGAAGAGCAGCCGCGGCCGGCCGACGCCGAGCGCCGCCGCGGCGTGCACGTAATCGCGCTGCTTCACCGACAGCACCTCGCCGCGTACGACGCGGGCATAGACGACCCAGCCCGCCGCCGACAGGCTCAGGATGATGTTGCGCAGGCCGAGGCCGACGATGGCGTTGATGGTGAGCGCGAGCAGGATGAACGGAAACGAGAGCTGCACGTCGGCCAGCCGCATGATCGCCGTCGCCGGCCAGCCCTCGACGAAGCCGGAGACGAGGCCGAGCAGGCCGCCGACCACCGCCGTCACCGCGACCGTGCACGCGCCGATGAACAGCGCGAGCCGCGCTCCATAGAGCACGCGCGCCAGCAGATCGCGGCCGAGCTGGTCGGTGCCCAGCGGATGACCCGGCGAGCCCGGTGGCTTGAGACTGCTCGCGAAGTCGGTGACCATCGGGTCGATCGCCGCGAGCCAGGGTGCGGTCAGGGCCGCGACGACGACGCCCACCGTCAGCGCCAGGCCGAGCCATTTCTTCATATGTGCCGTCGGAGCGCCTTCGCAGGGCGCCCACAACATTTCAGCGCTCGCCTCGGCCGTCGAACGGCCTGCGGCTCGCACTGCGGCTCGACGGTCGGGCGGAGAACGGTCATCGGTGATCTCACGCGCGTGATCTCACGCGCGGGTCGAGCCAGCCGTAGAGCAAGTCCACGACCAGGTTCATCAGCGTGTAGACGATCGAGGTGAACGACACCGCGGCCATGACCAGGGGAAAGTCGCGGTTGAGCAGCGCCTGCACGGTGAGCCGCCCGAGCCCCGGCCACGCGAAGATCGTCTCGGTCACGACGGCGCCGCCGAGGAGCTGGCCCGCCTCGAGCCCCGCCAGCGTGACGATCGGGATCGCGGAGTTGCGGAGGGCGTGCTTGCCGACCACGCGCCGCTCGGCCAGTCCCTTGGCGCGCGCGGTGAGCACGTAGTCCTCCCCCAGCGCGTCCAGCACCGCCGAGCGCGTGAGCCGCGCGACGCGCGCGGCGTAGAAGGCCGCGAGCACGATGGACGGCATGACCAGGTGCGCCAGCCCGCCCATGCCGCCCGTTGGCAGCCAGCGGAGCTGCACGGCGAAGACGTAGATCAGCATGAGGCCGAGCCAGAAGCCCGGGATGGCCTGTCCGAGCACCGTCAGCACGGTGCCCGCGTGATCGACCGCGCGGTCGCGACGCACGGCGGTGACGACGCCGAGCGGCACCGCGACGGTGAGCGTGAGCAGCATGGCCGTGCCCGCCAGCAGCAGCGTGGCCGGCAGCCGCTCGAGCACGAGGCCGAGGGCGTCGCGCCGGTAGCGCAGCGACTCTCCGAAGTCGCCCCGCACGGCGCCCTGCATGAAGCGGGCGTATTGCACGAGCACCGGGTCGTTGAAGCCGAGGCGCTGGCGGTACTCGTTGACGTCCTTGGCCTGGATGTCCATCGGCATGAAGAGCAGCACGGGGTCGCCGGCCAGGCGCACCATGCCGAACACGGCCGTGAGCGAGAGGACGACGACGAGCACGGTCTGCGCCAGACGGGCGGCGATCCAGGCGCGCATCCTCAGCCGCGCTCGTAGCGGCGGCGCAGCTTCACGGGCTGCCGGCGCTTGCGATACCGCAGATTCAGCAGCTCGACGAAGAGCGAGAAGGCCATGGCGACGTAGATGTAGGCTTTGGACACGTGCTGGCCCATGCCGTCGGCCACCAGCACCGCGCCGATGAGGAGCAGGAACGACAGCGCGAGGATCTTCACGCTCGGGTGACGCTCGACGAAGCCGGCCACCGCGCCCATGCTGGCCAGCATCACGAGCATGGCGATCACCATGGCGGCGACCATCACCTCGAGCCGGTTGGCCATGCCGACGGCGGTGATCACCGAGTCGAGCGAGAAGACGATGTCGAGCAGGAGGATCTGCGCCAGCACGGCCACGAACTGCGCGCGGCCGGCGCCCGCGCGCTCGACGTGCTCGACCTCGAGCTTGTCGTAGATCTCCCACGTCGCCTTGCCGACGAGGAACAGGCCGCCGCCGATCAGGATCAGATCGCGCCCCGTGAACGCGTGGCCGAGCACGGCGAGGAGCGGCCGCGTGAGTCCCATCATCCACGAGATCGTGAAGAGCAGCCCGATGCGGATGCCGAGCGCGAGCGTGAGCCCGAGCCGGCGGGCGGATTCGCGCTGGCGCACGGGCAACCGCCCGGTGAGGATCGCGATGAAGACGACGTTGTCCACGCCGAGGACGATCTCGAGGGCGGCGAGCGTCGCGAGCGCGATCAGGCCGTCGGCGGTCAGGAACGCGTCCATCGTCGGCGGCATACTACCGCAGCGTCCGTCCGTATACTGGGAAGCCGTGCGCTCCGTCACGCTCGTTCTGGCCCTGCTCCTCGGCGCGCCCTCGTGGGCGGCGGCAGGTCGCGGACCGGAGGAGGTCGTGGCCGAGGTGCGCCGCGCGACCGCGCGCTACGCGGACGTCGCGAACGCGCGCGCCGACGGCTACCTCCAGGCGAGCGGGATGGAGGCACGGCACGGCTATCATTTCGTGCAGCCGGCGGCGCAGGCGCGTGCCCTCGCGACGGGTGCGCTCGATCTCGCGACGCCGCCGGTGCTGCTCTACGTCGAGCGTGACGGCGCCTGGCAGCTCGTCGGCGTGGAGTACGCGCTGCCGTCCGTGCCGACCGACGACCCGTTGCCCGGCGCCGTGTGGCACCGACACGAGGCGTCGTGCCACTACCGCGACTTCCGCGAGCTGCCGGCGGCGAGCGCGCGCGCGTGCCCGGCGCGACATCCGGCCAGCGGCGAGCCATTCGTCGGCTGGCACCCGGCGCTCGCGGTCGCCCACGTCTGGGCGTGGTACCCGAATCCCGACGGCGTGTTCGCGGAGAGCAACCCGTGGCTCGGGCCCTACGGCGGTATCGCGGCGCCCGCGCACCACGCGCGGAACCCGGCCGAGACGTTCTACTCGCAGCTCACGCACCGCGTGGCCGGGGCGATCTTGTTGACGCTGGCCGCGCTCACGATCTGGGAGTCGTGGCGGTCGCGGCCCTTCCCGTGGAACGCGGTGTCGGCGCCGCTCTGGATGGCGTTCGGCGTCTACCTGATCCCCAGCAGCGATCCCGAGTCGTGGCCCTACGGGCCGCAGCGCTTCGCCGAGATCTTCGTCGATCCGCTCGTGCTCCAGCACAAGCTGCTCGCGCTGCTGCCGATCGCGATCGGGGTCATCACGGCGCTGCGCGGCGCCGCGGTGCTGCCGGGGCGGCGGCTGGCGCGCGCGCTGGGCGTCCTGGCCCTCGCGGGCGGCGCCACGCTCTTCTTCCACTTCCACGAAGGGCGGCTGCACGTCGACTCGATCTACCTGCAGCACGTCCTGATGGGATCGACGGCCGTCGGCGTCGGCGTGGCGCTGCTGATCGGCACCCGCACGGCGCGCATGCGGCCGTGGCTCGCCTGGGCGTGGCCCGCCTTCCTCACCGCGATGGCCACCGTGCTGCTGTTCTACCGGGAGACCTGATACACTCCGCGCGCCATGCTGGTCACCGGCCTCTTCCACTGCGCGATCAAGACCAACGATCTCAAGGCCACCGTCGGCTTCTACACCAGGGTGCTCGGCCTGCGCGAGGTCGCGCGGCCCGACTTCGGCTATCCCGGCGCGTGGCTCGCGTGTCCCGCGCCGGGCGGCGACGCGATCGTGCACATCTACGCCGGCGGCCCCGCGCTCGGTCGTGAGGGCAAGGCGCCGTCCGGCACCGGCGCCATCGACCATCTCTCGCTCGCCGCGCACGGCTTCCACGAGTTCCGCGAGCGATTCCGCGCGGCGGACCTCGACTGGCGCGAGTTCCTCGTGCCCGGCACCACGCTCTGGCAGCTGTTCGTGTACGATCCGAGCGGCGTGCAGCTCGAGCTGACCTTCGACGGCAGCGTCGAGGCTGGCCCGCCTCCCGACATGCGCGACGGCCGCCGCTACGTCGCGGGCGACTCCTTCTTCACGCCACGCGTCTGACGGCTGCCCGCTCTTTCGGCGATCGCGTCCCGCCTGCCCAGGACGGAGGCAGCGGGCCCGCAGCGCCGTCGGCCGCTCAGCCGATGTTTCGGCCACTTGCGCCGTGGCGTGCTTCTTGCGGCGACGGCGCGCGCCGTCGCCAGCCGACGAGATCGAGGAGGTCTGTCATGCTCAAGCGCATCGTCGCCGTCGCCGCCGTCCTCGTCGTCGCCGCGGGGTCGCTCGGTCCCGTGACCGCGCAGGGCGGCAAGGTCGCCATGCTCCTGCCCGGCTCCATCAATGACCAGAGCTGGAACGCCGCCGGCTACGGCGGGCTCCAGAAGCTCAAGGAGCAGGGGATGGAGACCGCGTACTCCGAGAACGTGCAGGCCGCGGACCACATCGAGGCGATGAAGGACTACGCGCGCCGCGGATTCAGTCCCGTGATCGGCCACTCCGGGCGCTTCCTGTCGGCGGCGCAGCGCGTGGGGCCCGAGTTCGAGAAGACGCTCTTCGTGGTCGGCTCGGGCTCGGGCGGGCAGGGCAAGAACGTGATCTCGCTCGATCTCGCCAACGAGCAGTTCGGCTACCTCGCGGGCGCGCTCGCCGCGCGCATGAGCAAGACCGGCAAGATCGGCGCGGTGGCCGGGCTCGAGGGGCTGCCGAACATGGTGGCGAGCATGGGGGGCTTCCGGCTCGGCGCGAAGAGCGTGCGGCCTGACGTGGAGGTCCGCATCGTGTATCTGCAGTCGATGGAGGATCCCGCGGCGGCGAAGGAGGCGGCGTTCTCGCTGATCGGCGCCGGCGCCGACGTCGTGGGCGGCAAGCTCAACGCGGGCCACGCGGGGCTCGTGCAGGCGGCGAAGGAAAAGGGCGTGTGGACGATCGGCCGCTCGTTCGGCCACACGCAGATCGCCCCCGAGCGCGTGCTCACCAACATCAACGAGAAGTGGTCGGAGGTGTATGCGACCGCGGTGCCCGAGCTGATCGCCGGCCGGCTGCACGGACCATACATCGCCTTCGGATACGACACCAGGGGCACGACGGGCGGCGAGCTGCGCTACTCGCCGGAGCGTGAGTTCAACGCCGGCGTCCCGCCCGCCGTCGTGGCGGAGCTCGAGGCCATCAAAAAGAAGCTCGCCTCGGGCGCGCTGAGGGTGAAGCCCACCAAGGACGACGCCCGCAGCGGTGCCTGAGCCCGCGCGCGCGCCCGGCGCCATGCTGGCGATGCGCGGCATCGTCAAGAGCTACGGCGCCGTGCGCGCGAACCGCGGCATCGACCTCGACGTGCCCGCCGGCGCCATCGTCGGCCTCCTCGGCGAGAACGGCTCCGGCAAGACGACGCTCATGAACGTGCTGTACGGCCTCGTGCGCCCGGACGCAGGCAGCGCGACGTTCAGGGGCCGGCCGCTGCCGCTCGGCTCGCCGCGCGCGGCGCTGGCGGCGGGCATCGGCATGATCCACCAGCACTTCATGCTCGTGCCCGCGATGAGCGTGACCGAGAACGTCATGCTCGGCTGGCGGGCCGCCGGCTCGTGGCTACGCGCGGCCGCCATCGCCGAGCGCATCGTCCAGGCGAGCCGCGCCTACGGCCTCGAGCTCGATCCCGGCGCCGTGGTCGGCATGCTGCCGCTGGGACTGCAGCAGCGCGTGGAGATCCTCAAGGCGGTGCTGCGCGGCGCCGACCTCCTCATCCTCGACGAGCCCACGTCCAGCCTGAGCCCGCCCGAGGTCACGGCCCTGCTCGCCGTGCTGCGCCGGCTGCGCGACGAGGGGCGCTCGGTGATCTTCATCTCCCACAAGCTCGGCGAGGTGCTCGAGGTGTGCGACGAGGTCGTGGTGCTGCGCGACGGTGAGGTGGCCGGCCGGCGCGCTGTGGCCGGCGCCAGCCGCGAGGACCTCGCGCGGCTCATGGTCGGACGCGACCTGCCGCCTCCCGTCGAGCGCGCGTCCCGCGCGCCCGGCGCCGAGATCCTCGTGGTCGCCGACCTCCACGCCTGCGACGCCGCCGGCGTCGAGCGGCTGCGCGGCGTGAGCTTCTCCGTGCGGGCGGGTGAGATCTTCGCGATCGCCGGCGTGGACGGCAACGGGCAAGCGGAGCTGGCCGAGGTCGTCGGCGGCGTGGCGCCGCCGACGCGCGGCAGCGTGTTCGTGGACGGCGCGGAGATCGTCGGCGGCGTGGCCACGCGCCTCGCGGCCGGCGTCGCGCACGTGCCGGCCGACCGCGCGAGCGTCGGGCTCGTGCGCGACATGACGATCGCCGACAACGTCGTGCTGCGCGACGTCGACCGGCCGCCGTTCTGCCGGCGCGGCTGGCTCGACCGCGACGCCGCGCGCGAGGCCGCCCGCCGCGGGATCGAGGCCTTCGACATCCGCGCCGAAGGCGTCGACGTCCCCGTGCGCACGCTCTCCGGCGGCAACCAGCAGAAGGTGATCCTCGCGCGCGAGCTCGGCCGCGGGCCGCGCGTGCTGCTGGCCGTGCAGCCCACGCGCGGCCTCGACCCCGGCGCGACGCGCTTCGTGATCGACCGGGTGCGGGCGCTGCGCGACGGCGGCGCCGCCATCCTCTACGTCTCCACCGAGCTCGAGGAGATCCTCGGCGTCGCCGACCGGCTCGCCGTGATGCACGCGGGGCGGCTGGTGGGCGTCATGCGGCCGGCCGATGCCGACCTCACCCGGCTGGGGCTGATGATGGCCGGCGCGCTCGAGGAGCCGCCCGACGCCGCCGCGCTGTACGGCGTCCTCGCATGACGGCCGCTGCCCTCGCCCGCTCCTTTGCCGTCGGCGGCGCCGCGCGCCCGCTCGCCTCGGCCGTGCTGGGCATCGCGGTCGCGCTCGGGACCGCCGCCCTGCTCGTGCTGCTCTCGGGACGCAACCCGGTCGTCGCCTATCTCGCCCTCCTCGGCGGCGCCGTCGGCACGCCCGACCGCGTGGCCGTCGCCCTCAACAAGGCGACGCCCTATCTCTTGACGGGCGCCGGCGTCGCCCTCTGCTTCCGCGCGCGCATCGTCAACATCGGCGCGGAGGGACAGATCGCGCTCGGCGGGCTGGCCGCCACGTGGCTCGCGCTGCGATTGCCGCAGGCCCCGGCCGTCGTGCTGCCGGTGCTCTGCGCGCTCGCCGGCGCGGGCGCAGGCGCCGTCTGGGGCGGGCTCGCCGCGCTCGTGCGGCTCAAGCGCCGCGTGCACGAGGTGCTCGTGACGCTGCTGCTGAACTTCGTGGGTGTGCTCATCGTCGGCGAGGTGCTGCACGGCGAGCTGGGCGAGCCCGGCGCCGGCTTCCCACAGTCGCCGCTGCTGCCGGCCGCCGGGTGGCTGCCCAGGCTCGTGCGCGGCACCGACCTGCACGTGGGCATTCTCGTGGCCGTCGCCGCCGTCGTGGCGTGTCACCTCGTGCTCTGGCGCACGCCCTTCGGCTTTCGCCTGCGCGTGCTGGGCGCCAGCGAGGGCGCCGCGCGCTACGCGGGGATCGGCGCGGCGCGCGCCACGCTCTCGGTGATGATGCTCGCGGGCGCGCTCGCCGGCGTGGCGGGCGCCATCGAGGTCCTCGGCGTCCACTACCGGCTGATCGAGGGCTTCTCGCAGGGCTTCGGCTTCGCCGCCGTCTCCATCGCGCTGATCGGCGGGCTGAGCCCGCTGGGCGTGCTGCCGGCGGGGCTCTTCTTCGGCTTTCTCGAGTCGGGCGCGCTGGCCATGCAGCGCGCGGTGGGCGTGCCGACGCCGCTCGTCTCGGTCATCCAGGGCTTGACGATGATCTTCGTGCTGGCGGCGATGGCGCTGTCCGCAGCGCGAGCGCGCGTGTGAGCGTCGAGACGGCGCTCGTGGAGCTGCTGGCCGCGGCCGTGCGCATCGCCACGCCGCTCTTCTTCGCCGCCCTCGGCGGCATTCTCTCGGAGCGCGCCGGCGTCTTCGCGGTGGGCCTCGAGGGCATGATGCTCGCGGGCGCCTTCGGCGGCGTGCTCGCCGGCCACCTCGCCGGCAGCGCCGCCGCCGGCCTCGCCGCCAGCGTCGCCGCCGGCGTGCTGCTCGCCCTGCTCGTCGCCGTCGCGACCGTGCGGTTCGGCGCCGACCAGATGGTGACGGGCCTCGCCGTCAACATCCTCGCCGTCGGTCTCACGAGCTTCCTGCTGCGCGGCTTCGCCGCGCGCGGCGAGGCGGCGACCCTGCGCGTGCCCGTGCTGGCCGCGTGGCCGGTGCCGGGGCTGGCCGAGGTGCCGGTGCTCGGCGTCGTGCTCTTCCGCCAGCCGCCGCTGACCTACGCCGCCGTCGTTTTCGGCGTGCTCATCGCGGTGTTCCTCGCGCGCACGCGCGCGGGGCTCACGCTCCGCGCGGTCGGCGAGAACCCGGCCGCGGCGTTCGCGGTCGGCGTGGAGCCCGCGCGCGTGCGCCTGGCGGCGGTGCTGGCGTGCGGCGCGCTGGCGGGCCTCGGCGGCGCCGTGCTGAGCCTGCAGCAGGTCGGCACGTTCACCGACGCGATGACGAACGGCCGCGGCTACATCGCGCTGGCGGCGATCATCGTCGGCCGCTGGCTGCCCGGCGGCACGCTGCTCGGCTGCCTGCTGTTCGGCGCCGCCGACGCGCTGCAGCTGCGCGTGCAATCGCTGCGGCTCCCCGTGTCGTCGTACGTGATCCAGATGACCCCGTACGTGGTCGCGCTCGTCGTGCTCGCGGGGCTGGGCCGCTCGGCGCGGCTGCCGGCCGCGCTCGGCACGCCGTTCCGTCGCGAGTAGACTCGATCCTCGCCACGAGGTCCGGCAGCGCACTCCAACGACGGAGGGTGGTCCCGTGCAACGCGTCGACGTCCACATCATCCCGACCGCCGCGCCCGACGATGTCACCGGCTTCGACGCGCTGATCCGCGCGGGCACGGTCGATCCCGCCCACGTGATCTGCCTGCTCGGCAAGACCGAGGGCAACGGCTGCGTCAACGACTTCAGCCGCGGGTTCGCGACCCGCGCCTTCAAGACGCGGCTGGCGCAGGCACTCGGCCGGTCGGAGGCCGAGGTCGCCGCGCGCGTGCTGTTCATCATGTCCGGCGGCACCGAGGGCGTGATGGCCCCGCACATGACGGTCTTCACGCGACGCGAGTCGCCCGGCGCCGCGGGCGCGCCCGGGCTCGTGGCCGGCATCGCGAGGACGCGGGCCTTCGCCCCCGAGGAGCTCGGCACGATGGTGCAGGTGACGGAGGTCGAGCGCGCGGTGGGCGAGGCGATGGCCTCGGCCTCGATCGGCGGCGCGGGCGACGTGCACTTCGTGCAGATCAAGTGCCCGCTGCTCACGGCCGAGGCGATCGGCGAGGCCGAGCGACGCGGCAAGAAGGTCGCGACGTCGAGCACGTACGCGTCGATGGGCTACTCGCGCGGCGCGTCCGCGCTCGGCGTGGCCCTGGCGTTGGGCGAGGTCGACCGCGCCGCCGTCGCCGACGGCGCCGTCTGCCGCCGCTGGGATCTCTTCTCGCGCGTCGCCTCGACGTCGGCCGGCGTCGAGATCGACCACTGCGAGGTGCTCGTGCTCGGCAACGCGCCGTCCGCGAGCGCGCTGGTGATCGGCCACGACGTGATGCAGGACGCGATCGACGCGGCGGCCGTGCGCCGGGCGCTCGGCAGCGCGGGCTGGCGTCCCGACGCGGCGGCGGGCTCAGCGGGCAGCGCGGTCGGCGTGTTCGCGAAAGCGGAGGCGTCGCCGTCGGGCCGCATCCGCGGCCGGCGCCACACGATGATCGACGACTCCGACATCAACCACACGCGGCACGCGCGCGCGGCGGTCGCGGCGGTGGTCGCGTCGGTGATCGGCGATCCGCTGGTCTACGTCTCGGGCGGCGCCGAGCACCAGGGCCCGAGCGGCGGCGGACCGGTGGCGGCGATCGTCAGGCGAGGTGCGTGAGCCGAGCTCGCAGGCGTATGCCGATGGCACCGTGCTGCTGTTCGCGAGGGCTGGAAGCAGGATCGAGGAGCGCCATGGGTTCCCCGGGGCGCTCCGAGCGTTGGCCGGGGGAGTCCGAGGGGGGCGTAGCCCCCTTCGCTTGAACAGGCTGGGGGCCATTTCGGGGCCCCCCATTTTCAGCAGGCGTACGCCTGGCCGGGCGTCCAGAAGGGCTCGTAGTAGCCGGAGGAGTAGGGGCGTGACTCCCAGTGGCTGTCGGTCCATGTGTCGTCGGCGGCCCACGACCCGGGCACCCAGACCGTCTGCGTCGTGGTGTACGGAACCCAGGCGTACGACCAGTAGCCCGGCGTCACGCACTGGCTGGGGGCGGCGGCCGTCTGGTAGTACACGGGCTGCTGCACGACGACCACCTGGGTCGGCGGCGCGGCGACGAAGATCGTGGCGGGCCGGTGGTGACGCGACTCGGGAACCGGCGTCGTCACGAACGGCAGCGGCGCGCCGACCGCGCTCGACGCCGCGAAGGGCCTGGTCGTCACCGCGAAGGGCGAGCTCGCCGGGAGCACGGTCGTGGTGGACCGTGGCACGAACGATCCGAGGGGCATCACGACGGACGGCGCCGCGGCGGTGACCCTTTCGCCCCCCGCCCACGCGGGTGCGGCCAGGGCCAGCAGCGCCAGGATCGCGAACAGGCCGTTCCGGAGCATGACGCCACGTACGACCGGGACTCCCGCCGTCCTATTCAGGCTCACGAGCGAATTCTGCTGCGGACGGCGTCCCACATCAACTCCGCCCACCGGGCGTAGCCGAGGTCCGACGGGTGGTAGCCGTCGCGGGCCACCAGCTCCGGCCGCGCGGGGACTTCCCGGCGGCTCGCCGCGTACAGATCCACCACCTGCGCGCCGTACCGCCCGGCCGCACGGGCCAGCGCCTCGTTGAACTCGATCGAGAGCCGGCCGACGGTCGCTTCCTCCGGGCGACCACGGAAGCGCGGCGTCACCGCGAGGTCGGGCAGGAGGTTCACGACGATGACCGCCCGGGTGCCGGCGGCGAGCCGGCCGAGGATCGTCCGCATGTTGCGCGCGTAGTCGCCCAGCACGACCTGCCCGGTGATGTCGTTGGGCCCCACCGACAGCGTGACGAGCTCGGGTTGCAGCGCGACGGCGCGGTCGAGCTGGCGCGCGAGCACGTCGGCGGACGTCGCGCCACCGACGCCGAGGTTGACGAGCCGCGCGTTCGGATAGATCGCGCGAAGGCGAGCGTGCAGGAGGCTCACGTACGTGGACTCCGGGCGGCTCGCGCCGACGCCCTCGACGGTGCTGTCGCCGAGCGCCACGTACGTGATCTCGGCGTCGCGATCGGCGGGCAGCGTGCGCGCCGCCGCCCCGCGCGTGGACGAGCAGCCCGCGGCCAGCGACAGCACGACCGCCGCCGCCAGCGCGCGTCTCACCAGGCGGCGGCCTCCTCGACGGTGCGGCGATACCACGGCGCGTCGGGGAACGTGATCGGTCGCACGGCCGGCAGCGTCACGCCGGCCTTGCGGTACGCCTCCACGTAGGCGCGCGCGGCGCGCGCGTCCCCGATGCCCCCGAGCGCGTCCGCGAGGCTCTCCGGCGCCTCGCCGCCGCGATCGAAGGCGGTCACGCCGTCGCCGAGGCCCGCCGCCTGCATCATCGCGCGATAGAACGGCTGCTCCAGGTAGCGCTTGAGCTCGGCGCGGAAGGCGGCCATCGCCGCCGCGCGAGCGTCGGTCACCGCGAGCGGCACCGCGGCGACGACCTCGAAGCCGGCGAGCGGCTTGCCCGCGCGGCGCCGGCCGCGCTCGAGCGCGGGCACCGCGACGTCGCGCACGTAGGCGGGCGGGCAGAGCCAGAGCACGACGCCGTCGGCGATCTCGCCGGCGAGCTCCAGCATCTTCACCGAGAGCGCGGCGAGATAGATCGGCGGCGCCGGCGGCCGCGTCGGCACCGCCATCGCCCAGCGCACGCGGTAGTGGCGGCCCTCGAACTCGCTGCCGGCGCCGAGCGCGCCGCGCAGCACCGCGACGTACTCGCGCATCACCGCGAGCGGCTCGACGAGGCGCAGGCCGAGCATCGCCTCCATCGAGGTCTTGTGGCTCACCCCGATACCCAGCCGGAAGCGGCCCCCGCTGACCTCGTTGAGCGTGAGCGCGGATTGCGCCATGGCGACGGGATGGCGCGGATAGACGGGAACGACGCCGTTGCCGAGCCCCACGCGCGTGGTGGCGGCGGCGTAGGCGGCGAGCACCACGAACGAGTCGCGGCCGGCCCCGTGCGTGACCCAGACGCTGTCGTAGCCCAGCCGGTCGGCGGTGCGCGCGAGGTCGACGGCGGCGCCGAGGTTGGTGCCGGGATTCAGGTACGCGGCGAGCGGTATAGGCTGACCTCCATCGCGTCGTCGTCGAACTCGTGCTCGCGGCTCGTGTAGTCGGCGGAGCCGCGCACGTGCTCGAGGTACGGCGTGACCTCTTTGCGGTAGATGCCGGTGTTGTCGGCGATGACGACGGAGCCGGCGACGAGCTTGGGCTCGAGCGAGCGCAGGTAGTCCAGGTAATCCTCTTTGGCGGCGTCGATGAAGACGAAGTCGAAGCGCCCGGGCAGCAGGGGCAGCAGGCGCAGCGCGTCGCCCTGGATCACCTTGACCCGGCCTCCGAGCCCGGCTTCTTGGGCGTTGTGCTTCGTCATGCGCGCGAGGTAGTCGCTGGTCTCGATGCAGGTGAGTCGTCCGCGCGGCGGGAGCGAGCCCGCGATGAGAATCGCCGAGTAGCCCAGGAGGGAGCCGATCTCCACCGCGCGCGTCGGGCGGTGGCGGTCGATGAGCCGGCGGATGATGCGGCCCTTGGCGCGGCCCACGTTGGGGATGTGCCAGAGGCGCGTGGTGCGGTCCATCAGCGCGAGCATGCGCTGCGCTTTCTTGGTCACGAGCTACCCGGCCCTGGGAATCCGGCCTGCCACCGTGTCGGGCACCGGATATTTCCGCGTCGAGGGCCCCGCCTTCACGATCTGGCCGGGCAGCGCGCGGCCCACGATCTCCTGCACGCGGCGGCTGACGCCGACGAGCCGGTCGAGGTCGATGCCCGTTTGCACGCCCATCGCGTGCAGGCAGTGCACGAGATCCTCGGTGCAGACGTTCCCGGAGGCGCCGGGTGCGAACGGGCAGCCGCCGAGCCCGCCGATGGAGGCGTCGAAGTTGGTGACACCGTGCTCCATCGCGGCCAGGATGTTCGGGATCGCCATCGCGCGCGTGTCGTGCGTGTGCAGCGTCCACTCGACCCCGGGGAAGCGCGGGATCAGGTGCTCGAGCACGCGCCCGACCTGACGCGGGTTGGCCATGCCCGTCGTGTCGGCGAGGCCGACGGCGCGTGCGCCCATCTCCACCAGGCGGCCGACGACGCGCTCGAGCCGCGCCAGCGGCACGTCGCCCTCGAACGGGCAGCCGAACGACGTCGAGACGCCGCACCCGACGTGTAGCTTCGCGGCAGCGGCCACGCGCATCACCGCGCCGAGCCGGTCGAGCGACTCTGCGATCGTCATGTTCACGTTGGCGAGGTTGTGGCTCTCGCTCGCCGACAGCACGGTGTGGATCGCGTCCACGCCCGCCTCGATGGCGCGCACCGCGCCCTTCTCGTTGGGCACCAGCGCCGCGTAGCGGATGCCGCGCCGGCGCGTGATGCGCGCCATGACCTCCTCGGCGTCACGCAGCTGCGGCACGGCCTTGGGGTGGACGAACGACGTCACCTCGATGCGGGGCAGGCCGGCCGCGGACAGGAGATTCACGACCTCGACCTTCTGCTCGGTCGGGATGAAGTCGGGCTCGATCTGGAACCCGTCGCGGGTCCCCACCTCGCACATCGTCACGCGCTCGGGCAGCCGCATGGCGTCGCCTCCCAGCTCGAAGTGGTCAAAACTCTACCACGGCCGAAGCCGAAACCCCGGCCCGTGAGGAGACATCCCAAGGTCATGAAAATCGACATCGCGATCCCCGAAGGCGCCCGTCAGACGCTCGTGGAGATCCTGAACACCCTGCTGGCGGACGAGTATCTGCTCTACACCAAGACGCGCAATTACCACTGGAACGTGACCGGCCCGCAGTTCAACGACCTGCACAAGTTCTTCGAGGCGCAGTACGAGGAGCTCAACGAGTTCGTCGACGAGGTCGCGGAGCGCGCGCGCCAGCTCGGCGGGCGCGCGTATGGCACGCTGGCGGAGTTCGTGAAGGTGGCGCGCCTGACGGAGGCGCCGGGAGCGGTGCCGGCCGCGAAGGACATGATCGCGACGCTGCTCGCCGACCACGAGGCGGTCATCCGCTCGCTCCGCGCCGACATCGGGCCGGTGGCCGACACGTACCAGGACATCGGGACCAGCGACTTCCTGACGGGCCTCCTCGAGAAGCACGAGAAGATGGCCTGGATGCTCCGCGCGTTCCTCGCCTAGCACAATCGAGGAGCGGGGAAATCGAGGAGCGGAAATCGAGGAGCGCCACGGTTCGAGGAGCGCCCCGATTCACTCGGGGCGCGACGAGCGCTGGGGGGTATGGGGGGTATGGGGGGCCATATCGGGGCCCCCCATTACGGACGTCGTCCGAAGAGGCCGAGGCCGCGCACGGTCATCACGATCTCGCCGTGCTGGTTCAGGATTTCGGTGAACGTGCGCACCATGCCGCGGTCCGGCTTGCTCCGCGAGGGCACGACCTCGGTGATCGTGAAGCGCGCGCGCAGCGTGTCGCCCGGCCGCACGGGCTTGAGCCAGCGGATCTCGTCGCAGCCCGGCGAGCCGAGCGACGCCGTGTCCTTGAGGAACGTGTCCCACAGCAGGCGCATCATGATCCCGACCGTCTGCCAGCCGCTCGCGATGAGACCGCCGAACACGGAGCGCTTGCCCGCCTCCTCGTCGGTGTGGAACGGCTGCGGGTCGTACTCGCGCGCGAAGGCGACGATCTCGTCCTTCGTCAGCGTCCGCGGCGGCGACTCGCGCACCTGTCCGGGCGCGAAGTCCTCGAGATAGAGGGGCACGCGGCGCCGATCAGTAGGAGCGCGGCATCCCGAGGACGTGCTCGCCGACGTAGGCCATGACGAGGTTCTGGTTCACCGGGGCCGTCTTGTAGAGCCGGGCCTCGCGGAACTTGCGCTCGACGTCGTACTCCTCCGCGTAGCCGTAGCCGCCGTGGCAGTCGATGCACGCGTTGCCCGCCTCCCACGCCGCCTCCGCCGCCAGGAACTTGGCCATGTTCGCCTCGGCGCCGCACGGCTCGCCGGTGTCGAAGAGGGCGGCGGCCTTGTCGCGCATCAGGGCGGCGGCCTCGACGCTCATGTGGGCCTTCGCGATCGGGAACTGCACGCCCTGGTTGGCGCCGATCGGCCGGCCGAAGATCACGCGCCCGCCGGAGTACGCGACGGCCTTCTCGGTGAACCAGCGACCGTCGCCGATGGACTCCGACGCCACGAGGATGCGCTCGGCGTTCATGCCGGAGAGGATGTACGAGAAGCCCTTGCCCTCCTCGCCCACCAGGCTGTCGGCGGGAATCTCCATGTCATCGAAGAAGAGCGCGTTGGTGGAATGGTTCATCATCATGCGCAGCGGCCGGATCTCCAGGCCCTTGATCCCGCGGATGTCGATGAGGAAGACGCTCAGCCCCTCCGTGCGGCGCCTGACCTGCTCCGCCGGCGTGGTGCGCGCGAGCAGCAGCATGAGATCCGATTGCATGGCGCGCGAGATGAACATCTTGCGGCCGTTCACCACGTAGCGGTCGCCCTTCCGCAGCGCGGTGGTCTTGAGCTGGGTGGTGTCGGAGCCGGCGTCGGGCTCGGTCACGCCGAAGGCCTGCAGGCGTAATTCCCCGGTGGCGATCTTCGGCAGGTATTTCCGCTTCTGCGCCTCGCTGCCGTGCCGCAGCACGGTGCCCATGATGTACATCTGCGCGTGGCACGCGGAGGCGCTGCCGCCGTTGGCGTGGATCGTCTCGAGGATCAGGGCGGCGTCGCGGATCGGCAGCCCGGCGCCGCCGTACTCCTGGGGGATGAGGGCGGCCAGGTAGCCGGCCTGCGTCAGCTCGTCGACGAACTTCTCCGGGTACTCGCGGCGCGCGTCGAGATCGCGCCAGTACTCGCCGGGGTAGCGCTTGCAGATCTCCGTCACGCCCTTCTCGAGCGCGCGCTGCTCATCGGTCAGTGCGAGCGATATCGTCGCCATCTCCGTCCTCTAGCGCCCTTTGAACTCGGGCTTCCGCTTCTCGTTGAACGCGCGTACGCCCTCGAGCCGGTCCTCGGTCACCACGGTGGCGTTGTACGCCTCGATGGCCAGGACCAGCGCGGTCTCGAGGTCCGTCTCGCTGCCGTACGCGATCGCCTTCTTCGCCTGGCGCACGGCGATGGGCCCGTTCTTCGCGATCGTTCCCGCGATCTCCGTCGCCTTTGCTTTTGCGTGTCCGGCCGGGACCAGATGATTGATCAGTCCCGAGGCCCGTGCCTCGTCCGCCTTCATTCTCCGGCCCGTGAAGATCAGCTCCTTGGCGAGCGGCGCGCCGAGGATCCGCGGCAGCAGCTGGGTGCCGCCGATGCCGGGGAAGATGCCCAGCGTCGTCTCCGGCACCCCGAACACCGCCGTCTCGCTGGCCACGATGAAGTCGGACAGGATCGCCAGCTCGCAGCCCCCGGCCAGGGCGAAGCCCTCGACGGCGGCGATCACGGGGACCGGGCAGCGCAGCACGCGCAGCGCGCCCTGCTCGAAGATCACGTGCTGGGCGCGCCACGCCTCGTCGGTCATCCCGTTGCGCTCCTTGAGATCGCCGCCCGCGCAGAACGCCTTGTCGCCCGCGCCCGTGAAGACCACGGCGCGCGCGTCGGGATCGCGCGCGAGCGCGTCGAAGCAGGCGAGCAGGTCCTCGCCCATCGCGGTGTTCATCGCGTTCATCTGCTCCGGGCGATTGAGCGTGACCGTGACGACGTAGCGGTCCGGCGAATACTCGACGAGCAGGTGCCGATAGGTCACTGCACGACTCCTCGCGTCTGGAGACTGCGGACGTCGTCGAGCGTGTAGCCGAGCCACGTGAGCACGTCGGCCGAGTGCTCGCCGAGCAGCGGCGGCACGCGCCGCACGCCCGGGCGGTGGCGGTCCCAGCGGATCGGCAGGCCGACGGCGCGATAGTCGGGCACGCGCGGGTGCGGCGCCGCCACCAGTATCCCGCTCGCCGCCGTCTGCGGCTCCTCCAGCACGCGGTCCACGGTGAGGATCGGCGCCGACGGCACGCCGGCCGCGCGCAGCCGCTCGAGCAGGTCCGCCGTCTTGAACCGGCGCGTCGAGGCGGCGATCGCCTCCACGAGCGCCGCGCGGTTCAACACGCGTGCGGGATTGTCGGCGAAGCGCGGGTCGGCGCCGAGATCCGGATCGCCCAGCGCGTCGGCGAGGCGGCGGAAGAGCGCGTCGGAGCCTGCCGCGATCATCGCGTAGCCGTCGGCGGTCGGGAACGCCTGGTAGGGCGCGATCATCGCCGTGCCCGAGCCCTGCGGCTGCGGCACCTCGCCGTCGCCGAAAAACCCCGCCGCGTGATACGAGACCCACGTGAGCGCCGTCTCGAAGAGCGCGGTGGTCACCTCCATGGCGCGTCCCGTGCGATCGCGCTCGCGCAGCGCGGCGACGATGCCGAGGGCGGCCCACATCCCCGTCCCCATGTCCACGATCGACGTGCCGACGCGCGCGGGCTCCTGGCCCGGGTGGCCGTTGATCGACATCAGCCCCGCGTAGGCCTGCATGAGCGGATCGTAGCCCGGCAGCGCGGCGAGCGGCCCCTCGGTCCCGAACGCGGTGATCGAGCAGTAGACGAGCCTCGGGTTGAGCCGCGCGGCGCCCGCGAAGTCGAGTCCCAGCTCCTCGATGACGCCCGATCTCAGGCTCTGAACGAAGACGTCGGCGCCCATGTCGCCGAGCGTCTGGGTGCAGAACGGACCGGCGACGTTCTGGGTCAGGTCGACGACGACGATTCCGTCGAGCGGCAGGGCCACGGACGCGAGTGTAGCAGCGCCGGTGGCGGCGGGCGAGTCGCCGAGCCGCTCAGCGGCGGTACCGTGTCTCGAACAGCAGCGCTCCGCCCGGGCAGGCGTACGGGCCGTGGCGCATGCCGGGCGGACGGCACGCGTACATGCCCGCGCTGAACGTGCGGCCGAGCCCGAGGTCCTCGAGGCTGCCCTCGACGATCAGGACCTCCTCCCAGAAGTCGTGCGCGATGGTCTCGGCGGTACGGACGCCGGGCGCGAAGCGGAGCAGGCGCGTGAGGTCGCCGGTGGCCGGATCGCGGCCTTCGCCATCAGCGCGGCGCGGAGAGGAGCGCCTCGATCAGCGCACGCGCGGCGGGCGACTCCCACGCGCGCGGCCCCGCCGCGCGGCCGACGAGCCGGCCCTGGCGGTCGAGCAGGTACACCAAGGGCGGGCCCCACGCACGCGCGTCGTCGCCGCGTCCCGGGCGTTCGACCTTGACCACGTCGGCGCCCATGTCGCCGAGCGTCTGGGTGCAGAACGGACCGGCGACGTTCTGGGTCAGGTCGACGACGACGATTCCGTCGAGCGGCAGGGCCACGGACGCGAGTGTAGCAGCGCCGGTGGCGGCGGGCGAGCCACCCTGGCCGGCCCGACAGGTCGAGCACGCTGTTGATAAGCTTGAGCAGTGGCTCCTGCTGTCGTGCACCGAGCCCACGTCGGTCTCCTGGCGCTCGCTCAGCTCGTGGCGCTTGAGCAGCAGGCGCGTGAATCCAATGATCGAGTTGAGCGGCGTGCGCCGCTCGTGGCTCATGTTGATCAGGGCGTGCGTCTCGGCGCGGTTTGTCCGCCGCCTAGGGTTGAAGAATCCTGCGCTTGCACGAGCGCCTCGCATGGTGCCCTACCTGATCGAGCACAGTCGAAGCGACCACCTCACGAGGACGAAGCCGCGGCGGTAGAGGCGCCGCGAGAATGACTTCCGTCAACGTGTCGGAAAGATGAACGAGCTGACCGAGGGGACGGGCGGCTCGGTGGACGCCGCCAGGGAGCGGACATCCGTCCATATCCACGCGAGGCGAGGGCGGCAAGCAGTTCGGGCAAGGCAACGCCGGGTACCCTTGAGTGTGCGGGCAACGATGCCGCTCGTGGCAAAGGTGTGCCTGTTGGCAAAGGTGGGCAAAGGTGGGCCTTGACACCGCCTCGGAACTGGCCTAATTTTCTGGGCCCTCGGGGAGGTTTTCGTGTCCTTGATTTGGGGCGGTCGGAGGTACTTTAAGCCGGTTCCTGACGAGGTTAGTAGTTCAAGCGAGCGTCCGGCGACAGCCAAGCAGGGCTTCCTAAATGAAGTAAAGACAGGGTTCGGAGATTGGAACTAGGGTTCGACACGATCGGCAATGCGACGCTCATCGGCTACGACGGCGTGCCCGTGCTCGTCACCGACCCCTGGATTGACGGCAGCCCTTACTTCGGCAGCTGGTCACTTTCCCATGAGATCCCCGAGGAGCAACGCGCGGCGATCCGCGCCTGTCCGTACGTGTGGTTCTCTCACGGCCATCCCGATCATCTCAACGCCGAGTCGCTGCCCTTGTTCCGCGATCGGGTGATCCTCCTTCCCGATCACGTCGGCCGCCGCATCCAAAACGAGCTCGAGCGGGGCGGCTTCACCATCGAGGTACTCCCGGACCGGACGTGGCGCCGTCTATCGCCCCGCCTTCGGGTTCTGTGCATCAGCGACTACAACCAGGATGCCATCTTGCTCGTCGATCTCGGCGGCCGACTTGTCGTGAACCTGAACGACGCCAGCAACTACGGCTGGGGCTGGTACGTCAAGAAGATCATCCGGCGGTATCCGGTCGCGTTCCTTCTCGCCCTCGACGGCTTCGGCGACGCGGACATGATCAATTTGTTCGACGAGCATGGCCGGAGTTTGCGGCCGGATCTGGCCACGCGCGACTTGCTTGGTGCCCGCATCGCCGTGCGCATGAGGAATTACGGTGTGCGCTACTTCGTGCCCTTCAGCTCGATGCACCGCTATCAGCGATCGGACAGCGCGTGGGCGAAGGCGCATACCACCCACCTGTCCGACTACAGTACGGGGTTCGAACCGAAGGGGGACGCAATCCTTCCCGCCTTCATCCGTTACGACTGTCTCGAGGACTCGTTGACCGAGATCCGTCCTCGGGAGAAGCCGGATGTCACCCTGCCGCCGGAAGCGTTCGGGGACAACTGGAGCGACCCCCTGGATCCGGAGGAGTTCGCCGTTGTGAAACGCTACTTCTTGTCCTTCGGACACCTCACCACCTTCCTCGACTTCGTCAACGTGCGGGTCGGCGGGCGCGACAATGTCGTCCCCATCGGCGCCGGCGGCCACGGACGCGGCCTGAGCTTCGAGGTCCCCCGCCAGTCGCTGATGACCGCCGTCACCTACGGGGTTTTTGACGATCTTCTGATCGGGAACTTCATGCGGACGGTGTTCCACGGCCATTGGAAAGACCAGAGCCTATATCCGGACTTCACCCCTTATGTCGCCAAGTACGGCGACAACGCGGGCGCGAAGTCTATCGGAGAGTTGCGACAGTACTTTGACGCCTACCGCGAGCGCGCGCCCTGGGAGTACCTCAGGCACCAGCTCAGCCTCCGGCTGCACGGTGTGTTCGAGCAAGGGGCTATCAACACGGTCCGCTCGTTCATCCCTATCAACTCGCCGGCATACCGGCTGATCAGGCGCGCGTACCGCGTCGTCAAGAAGCCGCGGCTCTCCTGATCCGCCGGTCGGGTCGTTGCTGCCCCGCTGGCCGGCTGGAACCGGAATGCGTGTTGCCGAGTTGCTCCTGCGCCGGGCGGTTCCATCGCGGGGACGGCGACGCCCCGAAAGAGCCGGATTCCCCGGCGCGCCGATCGTGGGCCTCCAGCACCGGCCGACACTCAGCAACGCGCTCGCCGGCTCATCTGCTCGGCCGGCTCCTTGGCGCGCTCCAGCTCCTCGCGGGATGGCCGAGCGCACCTCGTAGGGCACGCGCGCGCCGTCCTTGTGGACCGCGACCACCTCCGCTGCGTCCAGGGTTTTCCCGGCCAGCGCGCGCCGCCGGCGCCCCTTGGAGGTGGCCACCACGCGCGCCATCGTCAGCATCGAGTACTGGCGGCCGATCAACTCCTCCCGCGTGTAGCCGGTGGCGACCTCGAAGGCGCGATTCACGCTCGTGATGGTGCGGTCGACCGCGCTGGTCGTGATCGGTCGTCCGCCGTCTCGAAGAGCGTGCGGTACGACGCCTCGCTCTCGCACCGGCCCGCCGCCGCCGCGTCGCGGTGGGCGAGCTGCTGGCTCGGCGCGCGGATAAACCGCCACCATCTTGCGGTGCATGTAGTTGGTCGTGCGGCGGCAGTGGCGAGGTAAAGATTGGCGGCGAAGGTCAGCGCGAGCTTGGTCAGCTCGGCCCCGAGCGACAGCGGACGGTGCTCGACGCCGGCGAGTCACGCGAGCATGGCCCCGCAGCAAACGACGGACCGAGAGGCCGAAAGCAGCACGCGTCGCCTGCCGGCGAGCCGCTGGTCGGCCGTGCGCGTCACCATCAAGAAGAACAGCCACGAGCGCTCCCAGCCGGAATAAGAGATAGCGCCGGGCCATGAAGACGATGGCGAGGTCGAGACGCCGCGCGCGCTCTCAGACCCGCGTCCATAAAGAGGTGCAGCGCGACCCACGACAGCAGCGAATACGCGAGGAGCCCGAGCGCGAGGTGCGCGAACCCCGTGGCCCCCAGTCGCGCAGGATATTGACGTTGTGCACGCAACGCACGCGATGAGGAGCACGTTGCCCACGAGCCGCGCGATCGGATACTCGACGAGGTTCAGCCGCCAGCGGGGTGGCTCACCTCCGGTACCGCGTCTCGAACAGCAGCGCTCCGCCCGGGCAGGCGTACGGGCCGTGGCGCATGCCGGGCGGACGGCACGCGTACATGCCCGCGCTGAACGTGCGGCCGAGCCCGAGGTCCTCGAGGCTGCCCTCGACGATCAGGACCTCCTCCCAGAAGTCGTGCGCGATGGTCTCGGCGGTACGGACGCCGGGCGCGAAGCGGAGCAGGCGCGTGAGGTCGCCGGTGGCCGGATCGCGGCTCAGGACTTTTTCCTCGATGCCGGCGCCGCCGGCGCCGGCGGTGGCGGAGCCCGCCACCCGCGTCCACGGCAGGTGATCGGGACGGAAGAACTCGAGCTCCGCCTTCGCCATCAGCGCGGCGCGGAGAGGAGCGCCTCGATCAGCGCACGCGCGGCGGGCGACTCCCACGCGCGCGGCCCCGCCGCGCGGCCGACGAGCCGGCCCTGGCGGTCGAGCAGGTACACCGTCGGCGGGCCCCACACGCCATACATGCGGCCCGTCGTGTCGCCGCTCTCGTCGAGCAGCACGGGGGCGGTGTAGCCGCGCTCGGCGACCGCTTTGCGAACGACGTCGGGACTCTCGCGGAAGTCGATCAGGCGGACCTCCAGACCCCGGGCCTTGTACTCCTTATAGAGGGCGTCGACGGAAGGCAACTCCTTCCGACAGTCCGGTCACCAGGTGGCCCAGAAGAAGAGGAGCACCACCTTGCCGCGCAGCGACTCGAGCGTCTGCGGCGTGCCGTCGAGCCCGGGCAGCGAGAACGCGGGCGCGGGCTTCGGCGGCTCGTAGGGCTGGATCTGGAGGCTCGCGAAATCGGGGGCGGCGGCCGCGACCGCCGCGACCGTCAGGGCGACGGCGGCGGCGAGCGCGACGATGGAGGACCTCACTTCGCCCCCGAGTCTTTGAGCGCCTGCAGGACTTCCTCCGGCTTGAGCAGCTCGAGCGGGTTCTGCTGAACCTTCATGTCGCGAAGGACACCCTGGCGATCGACGATGAAGTACGCACGCTTGGCGTAGCGGAAGATCGGGCTCGCGGGGTCGGTGATGACCGCGTCGTACGAGCGGGATCCTGTCATGGGGTGTCCCTCCATCGGGTACCAGCATCGCACACGGCCCAAACCCCGCGATGGGATCCCCGGTTCCCGCGTCACTTCTTGCCGGTCAGCTCCGCACGGACCAGGGCCGCCCCCGCCGCCAGCCCTGTCAGCTTCTGGTTGCACATGTAGCGCGGCGACCAGCCGAAGCCGCAGTCGGGGTTCAGCGTGAGCTTCTCGGCCGCGCAGACCTGGAGCACGCGGCGGATGCGCCGGGCCACGGAGTCCGCGGTCTCCTCCTGGAAGCCCTTCACGTCCACCACGCCCGCGCCCAGCTCGCGCCCGTCGCCGTATGTCTTCCAGAGGTCGACCTCCGACAGCTCGCGGCTCGCGAACTCCAGCACGAACTGCTCGGCGCGCGCCTTGAGCACGCCGGGGAAGTACGGCTCGTAGGACCGCGGAAAGCGTGAGCGGCCGAAGCGGTTGCCGAAGCAGATGTGGAAGGCGAGCTTCGCCTTCACGCCGTCGGTGGCCAGGTTGAAGAGCCGCGCCATCTCCTCGCCCGAGACGTTGCCGCGCGCGGGCTCGTCGAGCTGGATCAGCTCGGCGCCGGCGGCGGCGAGCCCCTTGAGCTCGGCATTGATGACCTCGGCGAAACGCTCGGCGACCTCGACCACACCCTTGTAGGCGCTCCCGGGATGGATCCGCGAGCCGAATGTCAGCGGGCCCGCGCACGTGGCTTTCAGCGCGCGCTCGGTGTTCGCGCGCAGGAACTGGAAGTCCTTGACGAGGCCGAAGCCGGTGGACGGCACCTCGATGCGGCCCACGGCCTCGTAGCGCTGCTGCTGGTCGTAGCCCCACGGCCCGGCCTTCCGGCGCACCGGCAGCGGCGCGATGTTCTTGATGATCTTGTAGTAGGTGTCGACGTACCCGTCGGTGCGCCGCACCTCGCCGTCGGTGATGATGTCGATGCCCGCCGTCTCCATGTCGCGGATGGCGGTGTGCACGGCGTCGTCGAACATCTCGTCCATGTCGCCGGGGCCCATCTCGGCGCCCTCCCACGCCTTCACAGCGGTGAACCACCAGCCGGGCTTGCCGTGGGATCCGACGACCGAGGTGGGCAGCAGGGGGAGCGTGGCCATGGGCGTGATCATAAGGCCTGCCCGACGATACGCGCCAGATCGGGCCGGCCCCGCAAATCTTGAGGGAGGCCGGCGAAGACGATCTCGCCGCGCTCGATGACGTAGAGCCGGCTCGCGTACACCGGCACGTGGTGGATGTTGGATGCCGCGAGCACGATCGCGGGACCCAGGCGCGCGATGGCGGCGATCGACTCGCCGAGCTGCGGGATGATGGCGGGCGACAGCCCCTCGAACGGCTCGTCGAGCAGGAGCAGCGCGGGGTCCAGCGCCAGCGCGCGGGCGATCGAGAGCATCTTGCGCTCACCGCCGGAGAGCTGCGTGCCGCCGCGCGTCGCGAAGCCACGCAGCCGCGGGAAGACGTCGTAGGCGCGCGCCACGCGCTCGGCGGCCGGCCGCCCGCCGGGGCGCGTCCACGTCGGCAGCTCGATGTTCTCGGCCACCGTGAGGTCGCCGAACACGGCGCTCTCCTCCGGCGCGTAGCCGACCCCGCGCGCGGCGATGGCGTGCGTCGGCAGGCCGCCGATCGGCTGCCCGGCGAGGGTGATGGTGCCGCCGGCGGGGCGCAGGTAGCCCATCACCGCGCGCAGCGTCGTCGTCTTGCCGGCGCCGTTGCGGCCGACGAGGCAGACGAGCTCCCCCGGCGCCGCTTCGAGCGAGACCTTGCGGAGGATGTGGCTCGCCTGGATGTAGACGTCGACGTCGCGCAGGGCGAGCATGGCTAGCGGGGGCGTCCGACGACGGTGGCCACGACATCGGCGTCGGCGCGGATCGCGTCGGGCGTCGCGTCGGCCAGCACGCGCCCCTGGTGGAGCGCGACGATGCGATCGGAGTAGCCGAACACGATGTCCATGTCGTGCTCGACCTGGACGATGGCCCGGATGCCCATGCGCCGCGCCGCCTGCACCAGCGTCTCCATGACGGCCGTCTTGTCGGCGGTGCTCACGCCGCTCGTCGGCTCATCCATCAGGATGACGTCCGGGTGGAGCGCGAACGCGCTCGCGACGTCGAGGAGCTTCTTGTCGCCCTGGGGCAGCGTGCGCGCCAGGCGCCCGAGCTTGTCGGCCAGGCCGAAGAGCACGGCGACCTCCTCCACGGCCGCGCGGACCTCGGCGTCGCGCGCGAGGGCGGTGAAGGGCCGGGCGCTGCGTCCCAGGCGCGACAGCGCGGCCACCGCCAGCGTGTCGGCCACGCTGAGCCCGGGGAAGATCGTCACGAGCTGGAACGAGCGCGCCATCCCGAGTCGCGCCAGGCGGACGGGCGTGGCGCCGACGACGTCGACGCCCTTGAAGCTCACGCGGCCCGACGACGGCGGCGCCAGCCCGGTCAGCACGTTCACGAGGGTCGTCTTGCCGGCGCCGTTGGGACCGATGATCGAGACGAACTCGCCCGCGTCCACGCGCAGGCTCACGCCGTCGAGCGCGCAGGTGTCGCCGTAGAACTTCCTCACGTCCGCCGCCTCCAGCAGCGTCACGGCGCGGGCGCCCGCCGCGGATCGAGCAGGCCCATGAGCCCGCGCGGAAAGAAGATGACGACGACGGCCAGGATCGCGCCGAAGAGGAAGCGCCAGTAGGACGTGAGCGACATCACCTGGTCTTGCAGCAGGATGAAGACCACGGCGCCGAGCACGGGGCCGAAGAAGTGGTCGAAGCCGCCGAGCAGCAGCATGAAGACCAGGTTGCCGGAGTGCGTCCAGTAGGCGAGCAGCGGATCGGCGAGGCCGGTGGGCACCACCAGCAGGGCGCCGCCGACGGCGCCGAAGACCGCGGCCACCACGAACGCGGCCAGCCGGTAGCGGCGCACGCTGACGCCGAGCGACTCCGCCTTGGCGGCGTTCTCGCGGATCGAGCGCAGCGAGAGCCCGAGGGGCGAGGCCACGAGGCGGCGCATGACGAGGGCGGCCAGGGTCAGCACGGCGAGCGCGTAATAGTAGAAGGGTCCCGTGAGGAACGCGACCGTGTCGAGGTGCTCGAGCGGCCGGCCGAGGAGGACGGGGCGGAGCACGCGCATGCCCTCGTCGCCGCCGGTCAGCGCGTAGAACTTGTAGAGGAAGGAGTAGAAGAGCATGCCGAAGGCGAGGGTCAGCATCCCGAAGTAGATCTTCACGTAGCGCACGCACACCAGGCCCACGGGGCCGGCGACGACGACGGCCGTGGCCGCCGCCGCCAGCAGGACGATCTCGAGACTGCGCACACCGAGCCGGCTCGTCAGCACCGCCGCCGTGTAGCCGCCGAGCGCGACGAAGAGGGCGTGGCCGAACGAGAGCAGGCCCGTGGTCCCGAAGAGGAGGTTGAGGCCGAGGAGCGCGATCGCGTAGCCGAAGGCGGGCAGCAGCAGCGTCGTCGTGTAGGGCAGACCGGCCAGCGGCAGCAGCAGCAGCGCCGCGCACGCGGCCAGGCCGAGCGCGCGCACGATCACGCGGTGGCCCGGGCGAAGAGTCCCGCCGGCCGCAGGACCAGCACGGCGATGACGATCACGTAGATGGCGAGCATCTCGACTTCCGGCCAGGTGGCGATGGCCACCGCCTTCACCACGCCGACGATGAGCGCGCCCGCGAAGGCGCCGCGCATGCTGCCGAGCCCGCCGATGACGACCACCGCGAACGCCTCCACGATCAGGTCGATGCCCATCTCGTTGACGGCGGCGGTGGCGGGAATCACGAGCGCGCCGCCCACGGTGCCGAGGGCGACGCCCAGGGTGAAGACGCGCGAGTAGACGCGCGCCATGTCGACGCCCATCGCCTCGGCCATCTCGCGGTTCTCGGCGGTGGCGCGCACGATGCGCCCGAAGCGCGTGCGCGCGAGGAACCACCCCATGCCGGCCGCGATGGCCGCGCCGCAGGCGATGACGACGAGGTTGTAGGTGGGGACGGTGAGTGCGCCGACGCGCACCTGGCCGTACGTCAGGTAGACGTTGCCGAGCTGGTGCGGCGCGGTGCCCCAGACGAAGCGGATCACGTCCTCGAACATGAGCACGAGCGCGAAGGTGAGCAGGAGCTGGAACGACTCGTCGCGATCGTAGATCGGGCGCAGCAGCCGCTCGATGGCGGGGCCGATGACGGCCAGCGCGAGCCCGGCGCCGAGCAGGACGGGGAAGAAGAGCGGCGCCGGCAGCCCCGCGGCGAGCGCCGCGCGCACGGCGGAGACCCCCGCGTACGCCCCCAGCGCGTAGAACGAGCCGCACGCGAGATTCAGGATCTTCTGGACTCCGAAGACCAGCTGCAGCCCCGCCGCCACCAGGAACAGCACGGCGGCGTGGAAGACGCCGCCCAGCAGGATGCCGACGAGCGTCAGACCTTCCAGCCGTTGATCCAGTCGTAGAGGCCGACGCCCGACGGCTTCTGGATCTGCTTCGTGCCCATCGACTCCACGGGATCGATGGTGACGAAGTCGTGCTTGTTCTTGTGGGTGGTGAAGCCCTGGAAGAACGTCGCCTCCATGATGTGGTCCTCGCGGTAGCGCCGCGGTCCGGACAGCGACTCCGCCTCCACGCCCTCGAGCGCCTGGATGATGGCGTCCTGCGTCGGCCACTTGCCGCCCCCCGCCCTGGCCGCGCGCTCGACGGCCGCCTTGAAGGCCGCCACCGTGAAGTAGCCGTGGTCGGACTCGTAGTTCGGCCACTCCTTGAACTTGTCGTGGTGCCAGCGCGTGAACTCCCTGGCCAGCGCGCTCGCCTTCGTGTTCTCGAAGTAGAAGCAGTTGTAGCCGAGGAGGGCGCCCTCCGGCGTGAAGTCCTTCTTGAGCGACTCGTGGACGCCGCCGCCGGTGGTGAGCACGAGCTTCGTCGACCTGGTGAGCCCGGCCGCGTGCGCCTGCTTCATGAAGATCGGCGTGTCGCCCGCCCAGAAGCACGAGAAGATCAGGTCCGGCCTGGCCTGCGCCAGCGTCGCCACGTGCGAGGTGAAGTCCGTCGCGCCGAGCTTGGGCCAGAGCTCGCTCACGACCTGCGCCTCGATCCCGTACTTCTTCATGATCGCCAGGAAGGCCGCCCAGTTGTCGCGGCCGTACGAGTAGTCGGGGTTGATGCCGGCCACCGTCTTGAATCGTCCCTTCCAGTGCCGGGCGGTGAGGATCGAGGCCATCACCGCCTCGCACTCGTTGTCCGTCGAGCGGAACGAGTACTTCGGCTTGGGCATCGACTCCTCGACGCCCTTCTGCGTGGTCGCGTCCCACGAGAGCCAGATCGTCTTCATCTCCTCGGCGGCGGGACCGAGCGCGAGCCCGACGCCCGTGGAGATCGCGCCGCTGACCGCGTCCACCTTGTGCTGCAGCGCGAGCTTGCGGAAGCGCTCGACGGTGTCCTTCGGGCTCGACTCCTCCTCGATCACCAGCTCGAGCTTGCGGCCGAGGATGCCGCCGGCGCCGTTGATGCGGTCGGTGGCGAACTGCACGCCACGCAGCCCCGATTCGCCGACGGGGGCCAGCACGCCGGCCTTGGCGACGAGGATGCCGAGCCGGACGGGTCCGCTCTGCGCCAGGACGGGAGCGACGTCGAGCGGGAGGGCCGCGGCGGCGGCGCCCGCAGCGGACAGCTTTAAAAAGTGGCGGCGGGTACAGCGCATGCGATCCCTCCTTGGTGGTCCGACCGGCCTCGCCGGGCGGCATTGTAGCCCGCCGCCGCGCGTTGGTGCTATATTCGCCGCGTTCCACGTCACGACAGCTGGAGGCAGCGTGTACGTCAGGTTCTGGGGTACTCGCGGCTCGATCGCCGCGCCCGGCGAGCACACCGCGCGCTACGGCGGCAACACGTCGTGCACGGAAGTCCGCGGGGCGGACGGCACCGTGATCGTGCTCGACTGCGGGACCGGCGCGCGCGAGCTCGGCCTCCACCTCACCCAGACGCTGAAGCCGCCGGTCCACCTGCACCTCTTCATCGGCCACACGCACTGGGACCACATCCAGGGCTTTCCGTTCTTCGTCCCCGCGTTCATTCCCGGCGTCGAGCTGAACGTCTACGCGCCGCTCGGCTTCCAGCAGAGCCTCGAGGAGGCGATGGCGGGGCAGATGGAGTACTCGTACTTCCCGGTCAAGCTCCGGGACCTGCGCTCGCGCATCCACTTCACCGAGCTCGAGGAGGGCTTCTTCCGCGTCGGCGACGTGCTCGTGGAGACGCAGTACCTCAACCACACCGCACCGACGATCGCGTACCGCATGACGAGCGGCGGCGCCACCGTCGCCTACTGCACCGACCACGAGCCGTTCTGGAAGCCGGAGGAAGGGATCCTCCATCATCCGGGCGACCAGCGCCACGTCGCGTTCATGAAGGGCGCCGACCTCGTCATCCACGACGCGCAGTACACCGAGGAGGAGTTTCTGCAGCGCGTGGGCTGGGGCCACTCGACCTTCGAGTACGCGGTGGACGTCGCCATGGCCGCTGGCGCCAAGCGCGTCGCGCTCTTCCACCACGACCCGACCCACGACGACGCGGCGATGGAGCGCCTGGAGGCGAGCGCCCGGGCGCGCGCGCAGGCGGCGGGCTCGCGCATGGAGGTCTTCGCCGCGCGCGAGGGGATCGAGCTGACGATCAGCGGCGACGGCGGCTCCGCGCCGGTGTCCGACATCTCCGCGCTGCGGCGGCGGCTCGTCGCCGGCGCGCGCGTGCTCGTCGTCACCTCCGACGAGACACAGGTGATGACGATCGAGGACGTGCTGGCGGAGGACGGCATGGTCGCGCTGCCCGTGCCCGACATGCACGCGGCGCTCACGCGCGGCACCGAGCACCTGCCCGACCTCGCCATCGTCGACGCCGACCTGCCGCCCGCCGACGGCATCGACCTCATCCCGGCGTTGCGCGCGCGCCTGAACCGCCCGAACTTTCCGATCCTCCTGCTCGCCGACCGGCCCGACGCCGCCGCCGACCGCGCGGCGACCGGAGCCACCGACTACCTCGCGAAGCCGTACAGCCCGCCGATGCTCCGCGCGCGCGTGCGCTCGTGGCTGGCGCGCACGGTGGTCTCCTTCGACGGCCAGGCCGAGGGCGAGGAGTCGCCCGGGCGGCCGGAGACGATCGAGGACCACGCGACGACGCAGACGCTCCTGGCCAGCATCCTGGCGTCCGTGCCGTTGTTCAGAAAGTGCACGCCCGAGCAGCTGAACATGCTCGTACGGCGCGCCAGCGAGCAGGTCTATCCCTCCGGCCACATCGTCACGCGCCAGGGCGAGCCGCCTGAAAACCTCTGGGTCCTGCTCTCGGGCCGCGTGCGCGTGGTCGAGGCCACCGCCGACGGGCAGGCGGAGATGCTGCTGGGTGAGATCGGCAAGGCGGAGATCTTCGGCGAGCTCGGCATCCTGCGCGACCAGCCGCGCTCGGCCACCGTCATCGCGGTGGACCGCACGCACTGCCTGGTCCTGCGCCAGCGCGACTTCCTGGCCGTGCTGGAGGATTCCAGCGAGCTCTCGAACGCGCTCCTGCGCGTCGTGGCCGGCCGGCTGTACGACGCCGACCGCAAGCTCGCGCGCTACGCGCCCGACCCCCTGACGGGTCTCGCCAGCCGCCGCGCGTTCCACGAGCAGTACCGCAGGCTCGCGGCCGGCGCGCGCCGCCGCAAGACCGGGCTGCTCCTGCTCGCGCTCGACGTGCTGAATCTGAAGTCGGTGAACGACGGCTTCGGCTACGCGCTCGGCGACGAGGTGCTGCGAACGGTGGCCGACGCGCTCGTCGAGTCCACGCGGACCACCGACTTCATCGCCCGCTACGGCGGCGACGAGTTCGCGGTGCTGCTGCTGGACGCGCAGCCGAAGGACACCGAGATCGTCGCCGCCCGCGTGCGCGACAAGCTGGCCGCGCTCGGCGTCCAGCGCCGCCTGCCCGTTTCCGTCGAGTGCTCCACCGGGCTCGCGTGGAGCCAGTCCCCGCCCGACACCGCCGAGGAGTTCCTCCGCGACGCCGACCGCAACATGCAGGACAAGAAGAGCTCGCGCGGAGAGTAGTCGCCGCTGAACGCCGTCGAAGTCTCCATTGATGGGAAATCAGCCGTGCTGCCGTTTGCGCTCGACGAAGGCGCGGATGCGCTCACGGGCGGCGGCGCCGGTCCTGAGCGCCGCCCCATACGCGGCCGGGTCGCCGCCCGGCTGGCCGCCGCGGATGGCGGCCACGATCTCCTTCGTCGCGGCCAGGCCCTCGCGCGGCGACTTCGCGATCTCCGTCGCCCACGCCACGGCCGTCTCCGCCAGCGTCGTCGCCGCCACCACGCGGTTCACCAGGCCCATGCGCAGCGCCTCGGTGGCGTGCAGCGTGCGTCCCGTGAGCAGCAGGTCGCGGCCGTGGCCGCCGCCCAGCACGTCGAGCAGCCGCGCGATGCCGTAGGCGGGGTTGAAGCCGAGCGTGACCTCCGGCAGGCCGAAGCGCGCGCGGTCGGAGGCGATCCTGAGATCCTGGGCGACGGCGAGCATCAGGCCGCCGCCGAGCGCGTGACCGTCCACGGCGGCGATCGTCACCTGGGGCAGCGCGGCGAAGCGCTCCATGATCGCCGCCCAGCGCCGCGCGAGCGCCTCCGCCTCGGGGCCCGCGATCTCGCCCATCTCGGCGATGTCGTTGCCCGCGCAGAAGGCGCGTCCGCGCCCGGCCACGAGCAGCACGCGCGCGTCGTCCATCGCCGCCGCGCGACCCAGCGCGTCCTCGAGCGCGTCGGCGATCGGACGATTCAGCGCGTTGAGCGCCTCGGGACGGTTGAGGGTCAGTCGCGCGACGCCGTCGCGCGGGTCGTCGAGCAGGACGAGGTCGCTCACGCCGGCGGGGGACGGCGACGCAGCAGAAAGCCCGCGACACCGACGGCGAGCGCGCCGAGCCCGGCGGTGACGCCGGCGGTCGCCGGCCAGAAGTTGGTGCGGAACAGCGGCACCCTCGAGAACGGCGAGCGCCGCGCCGAGTGCGACAGCGTGCCGTCGAGCAGCCCGTCCACGATGGCCATCGCCTCCGTCATGAGCACGTCCGTCGTTGCGCGCGCGAAGGCCGGATCGGCGAGCGCGGGATGGCCGACGTAGCCGAGGCCGCCCTTGCGCAGCGCGTAGTTCGGCAGGATCCGCTCCGGCCACGAGTAGCGGGCGGGCGGCAGCGTGCGATAGGACTCGTCCACCAGGTCGGGCCGCAGCAGCAGCATCAGCGACGTTTCCCACCAGCCGCCGTGCGCGTCCTCGGCGAACGCACGCCGCTCCTCGTCGCTCATCGAGCGGCCGAGGACCGCCTCGATCTTCGTCGCGTAGTGGCCGCGCATGAACTCCCAGGCGAGGTGGCCGGTGAACGACGCCATGGTGATGCCGTGGCGTCGCGAGACGAGGGCGGCCGCCTCGTCGAGCGCCGCGAGGTGGCCGGGCCCGGCGTGACCGTTCGCGATGAGGATGTAGCGGAAGCCGGCGCGCGCGAAGGCGCTGCCGTAGTCCACGAGCGCGTCGCGCACCACGCGCTGGCGGACGGTCACGGTGCCGACGCTGTCGAAGGTGAACGAGCCGAGGTGCAGCGTCGGCACCAGCACCGCTGACCAGCCCGGCCGGGCGGCCACGAGCCGGTCGGCGATCGTCTGGGCGAAGTGACGCGCGGTGAACGCGTCCACGCCGACGGGCAGGTGCGGCCCGTGGGTCTCCAGCGGGCTGATGGTCAGCAGCACCACCGTCTTCGCGCGGTCGAGGGCGTCGACGGCGGGCGTGGACATCTCCTCCAGCAGGTGGACGCTCAAAAGCTGCTCCCTTTGGTGGCGGTGAGCCACTCGGTCTTGGCGCGCTCCAGCTCGGCGACGATCGCCTCGCGCTCGACCACCAGCCGCCGCGCCGCCGCCGCTTGCGTCGCCGTCAGCACGGCGAACCGGAGGCGACTGCCGAACCGCCCGGCGCCAGCCAGATAACGATACGCGATCATCCCCGAGAGCGGCAGGGAGAGCGCGAAGAGCGCGGCGGCGAGGCCGCCGGCGGCGCGGAAGACGAGCCACGTCTCCAGGCCATAGAAGACGGGGACGGCGACGATCGACGCGAGCAGCCGCACGGTGGCGTAGTCGGTCTCCTTGCGCGCCGTTCGCCGCGCCAGCCAGCGCGGCACGAGATACGGCAGCAGGTTCACGAGCGTGCCGTACAGGAAGAACGGGAACCCCACGATGGCGTCCCAGGAAGAGACGATCCGTCGCCGCGCCGGCAACCGCTCGAGCCGCGCGCGCACCGTCTCGTCGCGCAGGTGATATTGCGCGAGCAGCGCGCGGTAGGCGCGGATGCGCAGCCAGATCGCCTCCACGCGCTCGGGCTCGCGCGCCTTGAACCAGCCGATGGCCTCGACGATCGAGCGCGAGAGCCGCACCAGGTCCACGTCGCGGGGGCCGACGCCACGCGCCTCCATCACCGCGCGCGCGAGGACGTCGCGGTAGAGCGCCTCGATCGACTGCAGCAGCCGCGCGTCGTCGATCCGCTCGACGTTGACGACCTCCGCCTCCATCGCCTCTTGCAGGTGGCGCGTGAGCGCGTCCACGGCCTTCACGGGGTCCTCGCGGTACGCGTCGGCGTACGCGTGAAGCGGCAGGGGCGGCCCGAACGACACGAGCACGCGCGCGCGGAACGACTTACGCGCCTCGAAGGTGAGGCCGACGGGCAGCACCCTCAGCGTGCGCGGGTGCGCGGCCTCCCACGCCAGCGCGATGCGCGCGGCGCCCGTCTTGATGCGCTGCACGCGGGCCTCGGCGTGGGTCGTGCCCTCGGGATAGATCGCGATGAGCGCGTTGTGCTCGAAGCCGGCCGCACACGCCGCGAATGTGTCGCTGTTCTTGTCCATCTTCCCGGGATCGTCCTGCTTGCGGTAGACGGGGATGGCGCCGGCGGCGAGCAGGAAGCGCGCGACGAGCGGGTTGCGGAAGAGGGCGGCGGTGGCGAGGTAGTGGACCTTGCGCCGCACGGCGGCGCCGACGACGAACGAGTCGATGAAGTTGTTGGGGTGATTGATGCAGAGGAGCACCGGCCCCTCGCGGGGCACGCGCTCCGGGTGGCGCACGTCGACCGCCTTGAAGAAGAACCAGAGCCAGAACCGCGCGACGGCGCGCACCGCGCGGTAGAAGCGATCCATGCGCTCCCGCGCGCTCATGCGGCGCGATCCGCGCGCGCGGCGGAGCGCATCAGAACGAGCGCAGCCGCCACACGCCGTCACCGTCGATCACGAAGCGGACGTCGTAGGACAGCCGTCCGTGCGGCGGGTCGGTCCGGAGCATGTGGTAGACGGCGATGACGAAGACCTCGTCGAAGAGCCGCGCGTATTCCGCGCGTCGCGTGCTATGGATGCAGTCGAGCGCGCCGGCGACGTCGCCGCGGCCCAGCCGGGTCTTCAGGGTGTCCCAGTGCGACTGGAGCTCCGCCTCGAACGCGGCGGGCGACAGCACCTCCACGGGCGACGAGTAGCGCTGGACGCCGCCGCCGCGCTCGTGGACCCAGACCGTGAAGTCGTAGCGGCCGGCACGGTCGTAGGTGTGATCGATGTGTCCGTAGCCCGGCCCGAGCGTCTGCTGTCGGCCGTCGCCGGCGTCGAGCTCGATCTTCGCCGGATCGGCGACGGGGTCGTACAGCCAGCGTGCCCGCACCGACAGCGGGGCTGGGCCGCTCGGCGGAACGACGCCGATCGGCGGGATGTTCTCGCGGCGGAGCCAGTCGTGCAGCTCGGCATCGGAGGGCGGCGCCGCGCGCCCGCCCCGGCTCGCCGCGAACCGCTCGAGCCAGTTACCGCTGCCGCCGGTGAAGGGCGGGCACGTGGCCAGCGCCTCGCCGCTCGCGAGCGCGACGAGCGCGGCCGCGAGCCACAGCGCCCGCGCCGCACGGCTCACCCGCCCTTCTCCGAGAACCGCTTCAGCAGCGCGTCGAAGTCGCCGATGGGGAGCGTCTCCGCCCACTCGATGCCTTCCGACTCCGCGCCGTACGCCTCGCGCATGAAGTCGATCGCCTCGCGCTTCGTCTCGAAGCGACGCCACACGTGCCCGGCGCCGCCGCCGGGGCGGCGCAGGTGGAACACGGGATCGGCGGGCGACTTCGGCTCGTAGGACACGCGCTCGCCGAAGCGGTCGAGGGTGATCCAGGCGACCGCGATGCCCTGCATCGAGAGCACGCGCGCGCGCAGCGACTCCTCGCGCGGCAGCGACTCGACGTCGCAGAGCCGCGGGCCGTAGAAGACGGGCACGCCGTCGTCGGGGACGGAGAGCCGCGCGGGCATCGGCGCCTCGCCCGCCTCGTCGAGCAGGCGCTTGGAGTCCTCGCCCACCCAGAATGCGCTGCCGCCGCGGCGGTCCGCCCACGCCTCGACCACGAAGCCCTTCGGGATGCGCGCGCGGCGCCGCACCATCTCGTCGCCGTCGGCCATGAAGTAGAGGCGCCCCATCGCTCAGAGCGCCGGCGCGCGCGTCATGGAACGCGGACGAAGCCTTCCATCAGCCGGCGCGCCGTGCGATACACCGTCACGCGCTCGGCCCACGGCGCGCCGTCTCGCGTGGCGACCTTGGCGTCGAGCGGCAGCACGCCGGACGCGTGGCCCAGGCGCACATCGCCGGCGTGCCGGCGCGCGACCTCGTGCACGAGGGTGCCCTCGATGCGCGCGGCCACGGCCAGGCACATGGCGGAGGTCAGCGGAAACGCGCGGTGGCAGTTGCCCATGGAGATCGCGCGGGCGAGCACGTCGTAGTCGCCGGCGGCGTGGCGCACGCCGTCGAGCGCGACGTAGTCCGCGGGGGCGGCCACGAACGCGATCTTCGGCGCGGAGGCGCTGGTGGGGAGGCCCATGCGCATGGCCGCCTCCACGCGGATCTTCTCCAGGCGCGCCATGACGTCGGCGTTCGCGTCGACGGCCGACGGTGTCTCGCCGGCGGTGAGTCCGACGTCACGCGCGCGCACGAACACCAGGGGGTTCGTGGCGTCCACGCACGAGGCCTCGACGCCCGCGATGACGTCGCGCGCGGATCCGGTGGGCAGCAGCCGGCCGGTGCCGGCGCCGCCCGGTTCGAGGAAGTCCAGCGCGATGCGCGCGCCGCGCCCCGCCACGCCGGCCAGCTCGAAGTCGCCCTCGATGGCCGCCTCGCCGTCGCGGGTGGGCACGTGGGCGACGATCACCTTCTTCGTGTTCGTGTTGTGGACGCGGACGATGGTCTCGCCTTCCTGGGCGGCGACGAGGCGCTCGTCGATGGCGAAGGGACCGATGGCGGACGAGCAGTTGCCGCAGTTGCCGTGGTATTCCACGACGGGCGATCGCACGTCCACCTGGGCGAAGGTGTAGTCGACGTCGGCCTCGGGATGGGACGGCGCGCCGACGATACAGGCCTTCGACAGTGAGGAAATGCCGCCGCCGAGGCCGTCGAGCTGGCGGCCGTAGGGGTCGGGACTGCCGAGGGCGGCCAGCAAGATGCGATCGCGCGCCGGGCCGGGGTGCGGCAGGTCGCCTTCGCGGAACACGAGGCAGCGGCTGGTGCCGCCGCGCATGTAGACGGCGCGGATCTTCCGCTGGCTCACGGGTGACCTTTGGTGTGGGCGAGCAGGCCGCCGGCCAGGAGGATCTCGCGCTCGCGCGGCGTGAGCACGCACGACGCCGTGAACGCGGCGCCCGTCCGCTCGTTCACCACGCGGACGCGCGCGCCGGCGGCCACCGACGCGCGCAGGTCGTCCACGCGCAGCCGGTCGTCGCGCTCGATCCCGTCGTAGGCGGTGGGATCGTCGAAGGTCAGCGGGACGACGCCCCAGTTGACGAGATTCGCGCGGTGGATCCGCGCGAACGACTTCACGATGACCGCGCGCACCCCGAGGAACATCGGCGCGATGGCGGCGACCTCGCGCGAGGAGCCCTGGCCGTAGAGCTCGCCCCCGACGATAAGGCTCGGCCCCGCCGCTCTGGCGCGCGCCACGAACTGCGGATCGACGTACTTGAAGCAGAACTCTGCGATGGCGGGGACGTTCGAGCGGAACATCAGCGCGGCCGCGCCCGCCGGTGAGATGTCGTCGGTGGAGACCTTGTCGCCGAGCTTGAGCAGCACGGGCGCCTCGAGCCGCTCGGCGAGCCGATCGCCGAGCGGCACCGGCTTGATGTTGGGGCCGCGCACGACCTCGCCGAGACCGTCGGGCGGGACGAAGCCGACGTCGGAGGTCGCGAAGCGCTCGGGCAGCCTCACCGGCGCCTCCGCGCCGAGCGTGCGCGGGTCGGTGATGACGCCGGTCACCGCCGAGGCCGCCGCCACCAGCGACGAGCAGAGGTAGACCTCGTCGTCCTTGACGCCGCTGCGCCCCGAGAAGTTGCGGTTGAACGCGCGAAGGCTCTTGCTCCCCGTCGCGGGCACGTGACCGAGGCCCGCGCACGAGCCGCAGCTCGGCTCGGAGACGAGCACGCCCGCCGCGAGGAGGTCGGCGAGCAGCCCCTCGCGCGCCATCGTCTCGAGGATCCGGTGGCTGCCCGGGAAGAGCACGAACGACAGCGACGGATGCACGCGCCGGCCGCGGACGACGCTCGTCACCGACGCCATGTCGTGCCACGATCCGTTCGTGCAGGAGCCGACCATCACCTGCTCGATGGCCGTGCCGGCGACCTCTTCCACCGGGACGACCTTGTCCGGCGACCCGGGCAGCGCGACGAGCGGCGTGACGGCCGAGAGGTCGAGCTCGATCTGCGCGTCGTACTCCGCGTCGTCGTCGGCCTGCGCCGGTCGCCAGTCGTCCCCACGCCCGAGCCGCGTCAGGAACGAGCGTGTGACCTCGTCGCTCGGGAACACGCTGGTCGTCAGCCCCAGCTCGGCGCCCATGTTGGCGATGGTCATGCGCTGGGCGGCGAGCAGGCTCTTCACCCCGGGGCCGGCGTATTCGAAGATCTTGCCGCTGCCGCCGCGGACGGAGTAGCGGCGCAGGAGCTCGAGGATCACGTCCTTGGCGGTCACCCACGGCTGCAGCTGTCCGGTGAGCCACACGCGCACCACCGTGGGCATGGTCAGAAAGTAGGGCCCGCCGCCCATCGCGACCGCGACGTCGAGACCGCCGGCGCCGATCGCGAGCATGCCCGCCGCGCCGCAGAGCGGCGTGTGGCTGTCGCTGCCGAGCACCATCTGGCCGGGAATCGAGTACGTCTCCATGTGGACCTGGTGGCAGATCCCGTTGCCCGGCTTGCTGAACACCGCGCCGTACTTGCGCGAAGCCGTCTGCATGTAGCGATGGTCGTCGGAATTGCGCGAGTCGACCTGGAAGACCTGGTGGTCGATGTAGGTGACCACGCGCGGCGGCACGACGCGTGGAAAGCCCATCGCCTCGAACTGCAGCCACGACTGGATCCCGTTGGTGTCCGTGAGGAGGATCTGGTCGGCGCGGACGCCGATCTCCTCTCCCGCCACGGCCTTGCCGGCCACGAGGTGGGCGTCGATCAGCTTCCGAGTCAGGCTCTGGGGCATGTGTTGTCGCGGGGTCCGCTTACACGGTTAAGGCCGTGGGTGGCCCGTTCAAGAAGGTCCCCGGTCCCGTGCGCTTTCAACGCTTTGTGATGTCCACGAAGGCGCGGCGGCCGGGCCCCACGTACTCGGCGCGCGGCCGGATCAGTCGGTTGTCGTCGTGCTGCTCGATGATGTTGGCGCTCCAGCCCGCGATGCGTCCCGCCGCGATGACCGGTGTGAAGAGATCCACCGGGATGGCGAGCGAGTAGAAGAGAGGAGCGGAATAGAAATCGACATTGGGAATGAGGCCTTTTGCGCCACCGATGCGCTCGTGGAGCTTCACCGCGATCTGATACCACTGGAACTGGCCCGACTCGCGGCACGCCTGCTCGGCCATGCCGCGCAGGATCGCCGCGCGCGGATCGCCGGCCTTGTACACGCGATGGCCGAAGCCCATGAGGCGGCGCTTCGCGGCGAGCGCCTTCTCCGTGAACGCGTCGACGCTGGCGACCTCGCCGATCTCCATGAGCGTGCGCATCACCGCCTCGCCCGCGCCGCCGTGCAGGGGACCCTTGAGGGCGCCCACGCCGCCGGCGACGGCGGAGTGCATGTCCGACTGGGTGGAGACGATCGTGCGCGTGGTGAAGGTGGACGCGTTCAGCTCGTGTTCGGCGTAGAGGGTGAGGCTCGCGTCGAAGGCCTTGACGGCGGCGCCCCCCGGGCGCTGGCCGGTCAGCATATAAAGGAAGTTCGCCGCGTGCCCGAGCCCGGCCGCCGGCGCCACCGGCTCCTGCCCGCTGCGGACCCGGTGGTGCGCGCAGATCGCGGTGGCGATCTGGCTGGTGAGGCGGATCGCCTTGCGGACGTTCGCGGCGTGGGAGTTGTCGGTCGTGTCGGGGTCCGACATGCCGAGGGTCGCGACGGCGGCCTGCAGCACGCGCATCGGGTCGGTGGCCTTCGGCATCAGCCTGAACGCCTGCGTCAGCTCGCGCGGGATCTCGCGGGCGGCGGTCAGCGCGACGGTGAAGGCGTCCAGCTGAGCGGCCTTCGGCAGCTCGCCGTACAGCAGCAGGTACGTGACCTCCTCGAACGTGGCCTTGCGCGCCAGCTCGTCGATGTCGTAGCCGACGTAGGCGAGGCGACCGTTCTTGCCGTCGAGGTCGCAGAGGCGGGTCTCGGCGGCGACGACGCCCTCGAGTCCGCGGATCAGCGCGCTGTCTTCCTTCGTCATGGCCGGCCCTCTCGCGGTCGCGAAATAGGTCTCGACGGTATACCGCGGGACGGGGCGGCCGCAAGCGCGGCGCGGTGCGGCCTGTTGGATTCGCGGGGCCGCGGTGCGAGCCGCAGCCGACAGGCGAGGCGAGCCTGTGATCTAATCCCCGCCGTCCGGGGCGAGCCTAGAAACAGGCGAGGCTAGCGACGCTTACGGTCGTTGTCGTCGGCGCGGTCGAAGTCGGTGCGGCCGCCGCGGTCGGCCTGCGTGTCGTCCGGCGAGAAGCAGGTGCCCTGGGTCGGCATCCGGCCGCAGTCTTTCTTTGCGGCAGCGGCGGCGCGCCCCTTGAGGCCGGCCGCACGCGCCAGGCACTCCGCCCGGGGGTTGCACGCGTACGGCTTGCCGTTGCGCGGCTCGCGACCGGCGGCGTAGGCGAGAGGCGGGGTGGCCACCACGAGGGCGAGGGCGACGGCGGTCAGCACGACTCTCATGCGCTCATTGTCCTCGAAACGTCTGACGCCTGTCGAGCGGGCGATATTCAGCCGGCGTGCGCGCTAACTCGGCGGCCGGATTGCAAAAACGGGGAACACCGTCTCAGCGAACGCGTGCAGCGCGTCCCAGTCGTACGGTCCCTCGCGGAAGGCGATGTTGACGCGCACGCAGCCCGCGTCGCGGAAGCGCGTGAGCATCGCGAGCGTCTCCTTCGGGGTGCCGCGCAGGAAGCCGTCGCGAGGGTCCTTGCCGAAGTGCGATTGAAAGATCTGTTCTCCGCGCGCCGCGCCCTTGGCGTCGGCGCCGAGGTAGAAGCCGAGGTTCACGGTTTTCAGGATGGTCCTGGGATCGCGCTTCTCCGTCTCGCACCACTGATCCAGGACCTTGCCCTTGTGGATCCATTCGTCGGGTCCGATGTAGGGCGCGTTCCAGCCGTCGGCGAACCTCGCGGCGGCGCGGAGCGTGCGCTTCTCCCCACGGCCCCCGATCCAGATGGGCACGCGCGGCTGGAGCGGCTTGGGATTGTTCGGCGCGTTCTCCAGCCGGAAGTGCGTTCCCGAGAAGTTCGAGCGGCGCGACTCGGTGTCGAAGAGCATGCGCATCACCTGCGCGTACTCCTCCAGCATGTCCTCGCGCACGCCGATGCGCGGCCACGGGTAGCCATACGCCTTCGCCTCGGCCTCGTGCCAGCCGGCGCCGAGGCCGCAGTCCACGCGGCCGTTGGACAGGTGGTCGATGGTCGTGAGCGACTTGGCGTGCAGTCCCGGGTTGCGGTAGGCGACGCAGTAGACGAGGGCGCCCAGGCGCACCCGCGTCGTCTCCACCGCGGCCGCGGTGAGCGTGGTGATCGCCTCGAAGCAGTCGGAGTCGCCGCCGCGCGGCGGCGACTCCTGGAAGTGATCGGAGACGGAGAACCAGTCGAAGCCGGCCGTGTCGGCGAACTTCCACAGGCGCCGCATCTCCTCGAGCGGCCCGCCCATGTGGCCGATGTGAATGCCGAAGCTCATGGCCATGGGCGGCTCCTACGTGAACGAGGGGTCGATGCGCACGTCGATCAGCGCGGGGGCGCCGCTCGCCAGCGCGCGGCCCACGGCCGGGCCCACGTCGGCGGCCTTCTCCACGTGCTCGCCCACGACGCCGAGCGACTTCGCGAGACCGACGTAGTCGATCAGCGGGTCGACGAGGTCCATGGCCACGTACCTGTCGTCCTCGGCGGAGAAGCCCTTGAGCGCCTTCGTGCGCTCCTTGAGGATGCGGTACGACGCGTTGTTGAAGATCACGTAGACGACGGCGAGCGACTCGTGCGCCGCCGTCCACAGCGCCTGCGCCGTGTACATGGCGCTGCCGTCGCCGACGAGCGCGACCACGGGCCGCCTGGGCAGCGCGAGCTTCACGCCGAGCGCGGCGGGCAGGCCCCAGCCGATGCCGCCGCCGCGCAGGCTGAAGAAGGACTTCGCGTCGGCGCAGCGGAAGAAGTTGCGGATGCCGGCCGACGACGAGATCGCCTCGTCGACCACGACGACGTCGTCGGGCACCACCTGCGACACGGCGTGCACGAGGGCGAGCGGCCCCATCGGCGACTTCCTGGCCTCGTCGGCGGCGCGACGCGCGAGATCGTCACGCTCGCGTGCGTGTCTGGCCGCCAGCGCCTCGCGGCGCCGGCCGGCATCCCTGTGACCGGCCTTGCCCGCGTGGCGGCGCACCGCCTCGATGAGCTCGGGCAGCGATGCCTTCGGATCGCCCTGGATCGCCACGGCGGCGGGATAATTTTTGCCCAGCTCCCACGGGTCCACGTCGAGGTGGACGACGTCGAGACCCGGCGGCATCGGATCCACGTCGGAGGGCAGCGAGAGCGTGAAGAGATCGCCGCCCACGGAGAAGAGCAGGTCGTGGCGCAACAGCAGGCCCTTGATGCCCGGGCCCAGGCGCGGCATCGAGCCCGCGTAGAGCGGGTGCGTGAACGGGAAGCTGCACGTCGACGACACCCCCTCGAGCATCACGGGCGCGCCGATCAGCTCGGCGAGCTCGACCAGCTCCGCGAGGGCATCGCTGTGGGCGACCGCGTCACCGGCAACGATGAGCGGCTTGTCGGCGGCGACGAGCCGCTTCGCCGCCGCGTCGATGGCCGCTCGGTCGCCGACCAGCCGCGGCGCCACGCGCGTCGGCGCCAGCAAGTCGAGGTTGTCGCGCTCCGCGTTGAGGACGTCCACGGGCAGCGAGAGGAAGACCGGACCGCTCGGCTGGGCGAGCGCCGTCTTCACCGCGCGGCGCACGATGCGCGGCAGGTCCTCGAGCCGGCGCGCCTCCGTCGCCCACTTCACGAAGGGCGTGGCCACCGGCGGCAGATCGGACCAGAGGATCGGCTCCGTCACCGTGAAGGACTGGTCGTGCTGGCCCGCCGTGAGCAGCAGCGGCGAGTGGGCCTTGTACGCGTCGTACAGCATGCCCATCGCGTTGCCGAGGCCGGGCGAGACGTGCACGTTCACCGCGGCGAGCCCGCCGTGCGCCTGCGCGTAGGCGTCGGCCATCGAGATGGCCACCGCCTCCTGCAGCGCCAGCACGTAGCGGATGCCGGGCTCACGCGCGAGCCCGTCCATGAGCGGCAGCTCGGTGGTGCCGGGGTTGCCGAACATGACGGAGACGCCTTCGGTCTTGAGGATCTGGAGGAACGCTTGCTTGCCGGATAGGTAGGCCATGGCGGAGGATCATAAACCCCGCCGTGAGTTGATTCCAGCCCGGGCGCCTGCGATGCTTCGGCCGTGCCCGACCCGCCGCTGCTGCTCGCCGCGCGCCGACGGCCGACGCCCTTCACCCCGGTGTGGCTCATGCGTCAGGCAGGACGTTACCTGCCGGAGTATCGCGCGCTGCGCGCGCGTCACGCGTTTCTCGAGCTCGCCAGGACGCCGCAGATCGCGGCCGAGGTCACGCTGCAGCCGATCGAGCGGCTCGGCGTCGACGCGGCGATTCTCTTCGCCGACATCTTATTGGTGGTCGAGCCGCTCGGCGTGGGGCTCGAATTCGCCAAGGGCGAGGGACCGGTCATCCACCGTCCCGTGCGCAGCGAGGCCGACGTCGCGCGGCTCGCTCCCGTCGACGTCGCGAGCGCGGTCGGGTTCGTCTTCGAGACCGTGCGGCTGGTCAAGCGCGCGCTGCCCGCGCACGTGCCGCTCATCGGCTTCGCGGGGGCGCCCTTCACCGTCGCCTCCTACGTCGTCGAGGGCGGCGCCTCGCGCGACTACCTCGCCACCAAGCGGCTCATGCGCGAAACGCCCGCGGCGTGGCGTCGCCTGATGACGATCCTCGCCGATGCCACCGCCGCGTACCTGAACGGGCAGATCGCCGCCGGCGCCGCCGTCGTGCAGCTCTTCGACTCGTGGGTCGGCGCCCTGTCGCCCGACGACTATCGCGAGTTCGTCCTGCCGCATACGCGCGCGGTGATCTCGGCCCTCACGCCCGGCACGCCGGTGATCCATTTCGGCACCGGGACCGCCGGGCTGCTGTCGCTGATGCGCGAGGCGGGCGGCGACGTGATCGGCCTCGACTGGCGCGTGGACCTCGACGCGGGCTGGCGCGCTGTCGGCGAGGACGTCGGCGTGCAGGGCAACCTCGACCCCGGCGCCCTGCTGTCGCCGCCCGCGGCCTTCGAGCCCGCGGTGCGAAGCATCCTGCGCCGGGCGGGCGGCCGGCCGGGCCACATCTTCAACCTCGGCCACGGCGTGCTCCCGTCCACGCCGGTCGAGCACGTGAAGGCGCTCGTGGAGATGGTCCACGAGCTCTCCTCGCGGTGAGCCCTACCTTCGGTAGGACAAGCTCGAGCGCGATCGACTCCGTCCTGCTGATCGCCTTCGGCGGGCCGACGGCGCCCGCCGAGATCCGGCCGTTCCTCGCCAACGTCGGACGCGGCCGCAACATTCCGCGCGAGCGGCTCGAGGAGGTGGCGCGCCATTACGAGGCGATGCCGGGGGGGCGCTCGCCGCTCAACGCGCTCACGGAAGCGCAAGCCGCCGGGCTGCGCGCGGCGCTCGTGCGCGGGGGCCGTCCGCTCCCGGTCTACGTCGGCATGCGCAACTGGCATCCGTTCTTGCACGAGACCCTCGCCGCGATGGCCGCCGATGGCCGCCGCCGCGCGGTCGGGCTGATCCTGTCGGCGTTCCGCTCCGAGGCGTCGTGGGAGCGCTACGCGGCCGACGTCGCCGCCGCCCGCGCGCGCGTCGCCGGCGCGCCCGAGGTCGTCTACGCGCCGCCGTGGTTCGAGCACGAGCACTTCATCGCCGCGGCCGCCGACCGCGCCGCCGCTGCGCTCGGCGAGATACCGCCGCAGGCGCGCGAGCGCACACCGCTCGTCTTCACGGCGCACTCGATTCCGCGCGCGATGGCCGCCACCTCTCCCTACGTCGCCGACTTTGGCGCGGCGGCGGCCGCCGTCGCGCGCCGGCTCCGACACGCGCGCTGGCTGCTCGCGTACCAGAGCCGGAGCGGCGGCCCGCGCGATCCGTGGCTCGAGCCCGACGTCGGCGAGGCGATCCGCGACCTCGCCAAGGCCGGCGAGCGGCGCGTGGTCCTGGCGCCGATCGGCTTCGTCGTCGATCACGTCGAGGTGCTCTACGACCTCGACACCGAGGCGCGCGCGGTCGCCGCGCAGCACGGGGTCGCCTACCACCGCGCGGCGGCCGTGAACGATCACCCCGAGTTCGTCGAGATGCTCGCCGAGCTCGTGCGCGAGGCCGCGTGAAGCTGGTCGTGGTCGGCGGCGGCGTGACCGCGCTCGCCGCCGCCCACCGCGCGATGGAGCTGGCGCGCGAGCGGCGCGTCGATCTCGACGTGCGCGTCGTCGAGGCGCGTCGGCGGCTCGGCGGCACCATCGTGACGGAGCGCGCGGACGGCTTCCTCGTCGAGGCCGGCCCCGACTCGTTCCTGTCCGAGAAGCCGTGGGCGCTCGCGCTCTGCCGGCGGCTCGGTGTCGAGGACCGGCTGGTCCGCACCGACGATCGTTTCCGCAGGGTCTTCGTCTGGTTCCGCGGCCGGCTGCACCCGCTGCCCGACGGCTTTCAGCTGCTGGCGCCCACGCGGCTCGCCCCGTTCGCGACGTCGTCGCTGTTCTCCTGGCGCGGCAAGGCGCGGATGGCGCTCGATCTCGTGTTGCCGCGCGGCGGCGGCGCGCTGGGCGGCGGCGACGACGAGAGCCTCGGCGCGTTCGTGCGCCGCCGGCTCGGCGCCGAGGCGCTCGAGCGCGTCGCCCAGCCGCTGGTCGCGGGCATCTACACGGCCGACCCGGAGGAGCTCAGCGTGGCGGCGACGATGCCGCGCTTCGTCGAGGTCGAGCGCCGTCACCGCTCGGTGATCCTCGGGCTCCGGCGCGGGCTCGCGCAGGCGCCCCTGTCCGGCACGAGCGGCGCCCGGTGGAGCCTCTTCGTCACGTTCGCCGACGGCATGCAGACGCTCGTGAGCACGCTGGCCGACCGCCTGCCGGACAGTGCGGTCGTCCTCGGCCAGCGCGTGGCTGCCCTCGAGCGCGAGGGCGCGCGCTGGCGGGTGACGACGGCCGACGGCGTGCGCTTCGACGCCGACCGCGTGATCCTCGCCGCCGAGGCGCACGTCTGCGCGCGCCTGCTGCGCTACGTGGATCCGGCGCTGGCCATGCTGCTGGGCGAGATCGAGTACGCGGGCGCGGCGACGGTCTCGCTCGGCTATCGCCGCGCCGACGTTCCGCACCCGCTCGACGGCTTCGGCTTCGTGGTGCCGCGCAGCGAGGGCAAGGCGCTCCTGGCCGCCACGTTCTCGAGCGTGAAGTATCCGGGGCGCGCGCCGGCCGGCCACGCGCTGATCCGCTGCTTCATGGGCGGCGCGCTGGACGCGGAGACTCTGCGCGAGGACGACGAAGGTCTCGTCGCCCGCGCGCGGCGCGAGCTCGGTGCCGCGCTGGGCGTCACCGCCGAGCCCGTCCTGGTGCGCGCGTCGCGCTGGCCGGCGTCGATGCCGCAGTACCGCGTGGGCCATCTTGCCCGCGTCGAGGCGATCGAGCGCTGCGCCGCTGCGCTGCCGAGTCTGCACCTCGCGGGCGCCGCCTATCGCGGTGTCGGCATCGCCGACTGTGTGCGTTCCGGCGAGGCCGCCGCCGAGGCCGCCGTCTGTTGAATGTGGGGGGCCCCGAAATGGCCCCCCACACCCCCCAGCGCTCGTCGCGCCCCGGCGGAGCCGTGGCGCGCCTCGGTCTCGGGTCTAAACCGTCTCGATCGCGCCCGCTTTGCGCAGCGCCTCGATCTTCTGCGCGTCGTAGCCCAGGAGGCCGCTCAGCACCTCGCGTGTGTGCTCGCCGGGACGGTACGGTGCGGGGCCCGCGGGCGCCGGGCGTCGCCCGTCCACCACGAAGGGCACGCCGGTGACGCGCACGCCCTCGCGCGCGGGATGCGGGACGGCGGGAAAGAACTCGCGCTCGACGAGGTGCGGGTGCGCGATGACCTCGGCCGGCGTGAGCACCGGCGCCGCCGGGATGCGCGCCGCCGTGCACGCCTCGAGCGCCGCCTGCGCGGACGGGAAGGCGTCGACCCAGGCGACGATGAACGGCCGCAGCTCGGCCCAGTTCTGGCGCCGCGCCAGCGGCGTGGCGAAGCGCGGGTCCTGGCCGAGGTCGGGACGCTTCATCGCGGCCAGCAGCCGCGCCCAGAGGTCGGGCGCGCCCACGCTCTGCACGGTGAACCAGTGGCCGTCGATCTGGTGGATCAGCATGCCGGCGCGCGGCCCGGGGTACTCGGCGCCGCCGTTGAGCATCGCGCCGTACGTGATGTCCTCGGCGGCGACGAGGCACTCGAGCATGGAGACGTCGAGGTGCGCGCCGCGGCCGGTGCGCCCGCGACGCAGGAGCGCCGCGCAGATCGCGCCGAAGGCGTGGGTGCCGGCGAGCACGTCGGCCGCCTGCAGATAGCTCACGCGCGGCTCGGCGTCGGCGTTGCGCTCGAGGTGCATGAGGCCGGAGACCGCGCTGATGATGTGCGCGAACGCCTGCAGCGTCCGCCACGGCCCCGACTGGCCGAAGCCCGAGATCGAGCAGTAGACGAGGTCCGGCTTCACCGCCGCCAGCGTGGCGTGGTCGCAGCCGAGCCGCGCGACCACGCCCGGCACGAAGTTCTCGACCACCACGTCGCTCGCCCTGGCGAGATCGAGCACGACCGGACGCGCCTCCGGGCGCGTGAGATCGAGCGCCACGCTGCGCTTGCCCACGTTGATGCGCACGAAGTACGTCGCCTGATCCTCGCGCCCGGGCTCGAGCTGGACGTAGCCGCGGCGCGTGTCGTCGCCCTCGCGCCGCTCGATCTTGACGACGTCGGCGCCGAGGTCGGCGAGCAGGCGCGTGCAGTACGGGCCCGCGAGCACGCGCGTGAGGTCGAGGACCCTGAGGCCGGCGAGCGGAGCGGACGGATCGGTCACGGCCGCCTAGTCTACACGCGATGCCGCCGCGATCTCGCGGCGGCGCGGTCGAGGAAGCGCGCGCGGACGTCGGGATCGGCGAGCCGGCCCTCGTCCTCGATCGGCAGGTCGGGGAAGCGCGCGCGCAGCGCGGTGGCGAACACCCCGGCGCCCGCGCCGCCCATCGCGCCGTGCACGGGCACGCCGGACCCACCGGCACCCACTCGACGCGCGGTCCGAGGGTCTCGACGCCAGGACCTTTTCTTCCGGCATCGCGTCGAGTAGTGTAACGCCCGATGCCGATCGTCCCCGCCGCCGAGCTGGAGCGGCTGACCGCCGAGATCTTCGCCGCGCGCCACGTGCCGCGCGCCGACGCGGACTGGATCGCGATGCTGCTGGTGCGCGCGAACCTGCGCGGCCACGACTCGCACGGTGTCATCCGCGTGCCGCAGTACTGCGCCGCGCTGAAGAGCGGGCACCTGAACCCGACCCCCAAGATCCAGCTCGCGGTCGACACGCCGACCATCGCGGTGCTCGACGGCGACCACGGCTTCGGTCAGGTCGTCGCGCGTCGCGGCACGGCCCTGGCCATCGAGCGCGGCCGGACGCACGGGCTGGCCGCCGTCGCATTGCGGCGCACGAGCCACGTGGGCCGGCTCGCCGACTACGCGGAGACGCTCGCGGCCGAGGGTCTGGTCGGCATGCTGTGGGCGAACGCCAAGAGCGGCCTGAACGTCGCGCCGTGGGGCGGCAGCGGCAAGCGCCTCGGCACGAATCCCCACGCCATCGCGATTCCCGGTCCCGGCGGCGCGATCGCGATGTCGCACGACTTCGCCTCCAGCGTCTGGGCCGAGGGCAAGCTGCGCGTCAAGTTCAACCGCGGCGAGACGGTGCCGTCCGGGATCATGCTGAACGGGCGCGGCGAGCCGTCGACCGATCCGAAGGAGTTTTATGGCGAGCCGCCGGGCTCGCTGCTCACCGCCGGCGCGCACAAGGGGTACGGCCTCTCGCTCGCCATCGAGATCCTCGGCGGCATCCTGTCGGGCACGGGCGCGGCCAGCGCCGAGAAGGGAAAGTTCGCGAACGGCACCCTCATCGTCGCGCTCGATCCCACGCGCTTCCTGCCGCCGGCCGAGTTCCACGCTCAGGTGGCGGCGTTGTTCGCGTGGGTCCGCGGCGCCTCGCCCGCCGCCGGCGCCTCCGAGATCCTGGTGCCCGGCGAGCCGGAGGCGCGCACCGAGCGCGCGCGCCGCGCCGAAGGCGTCGGCGTCGAGGACGAGACGTGGCGGCAGATCACCGCGTGCGCGAGCGAGGTCGGCGTCCGTGCTTGAGGTGGTCACGATGAAGGAGATCGACGCGATCTTCGGGGTGACCGACGCCCTCGGCATCCACCGCGAGTCGCTCGTCATCCCGCTCGGGCCCGCCGCGCCCGGCCGGGTGCGCCGCCTGCCGAACGGCAAGCTCGAGATCACCGTGGACGCCGCGCGCCCCATCGGCGAGTGGCTCCAGGAGCTCCCCGCGCTGATCGCCGCCGTGAGGTGAGCCTCCGGCGGGAGCTCGGCGTGGTGTCGCTCGCCGCCATCGTCTTCTTCAACGTGAGCGGCGGCCCCTACGGCATCGAGGACACGGTGCCGTCGTTCGGTCCCGGCCTCACCCTCGTGCTGCTCCTGCTCACGCCGCTGCTCTGGAGCCTGCCCGTCTCGCTCGCGATGTCGGAGCTGGCCTCCGCGATGCCCGACGAGGGCGGCTACGTGACGTGGACGACGCGCGCCTTCGGGCCGTTCTGGGGCTTCCAGGTCGGCTGGTGGTCGTGGCTCGACAGCTTCGTCGACGTCGCCGTCTATCCGGCGCTGTTCGTCGAGTATCTCCGGTACTGGCATCCGACGCTGGCGCCGCTCGAGCGCTGGCTCCTCGCGCTCGCCTTCATCGTCGCGCTGACGACGCTCAACCTGCTCGGCGTGCGGCCGACCGGTCGCGCCGCCGTCGCGCTCGCCGTCGCCGCCCTGGCGCCCGTCGCGCTGCTGGTCGCGGTCGGGCTGCCGCGCATGGCCGCGGCGCCGTGGACGCCGTTCACGATCGAGGGCCCCACGCTGGCGAGCGGGCTCGGGCTCGGGCTCGCGGTGGTGATGTGGAACTACGCCGGCTGGGACACGCCCTCAACCGTGCTCGGCGAGACGCGCGCCCCGGAGCACGCGTTCCGCCGTGCGCTGCTCCTCGCGGTGCCGCTCGTCGGCGTGTCGTACGTGCTGCCGGTCGGCGTGGTGCTCGCGAGCGGCGCCGCCGACTGGACGACGTGGACCACCGGCGCGCTGCCCGCGCTGGCGGCGCGCGTCGGCGGCGCGTGGCTCGGCCACGCGGTGGCCGCCGGCGCCGTGCTGAGCACGGCCGGCCTCTTCATGGCCTTGCTCCTCACGAACTCGCGGCTGCCCTACGTGCTCGCGCGCGCCGGCGTGCTGCCGCGTGGCCTCGGCGCCCTGCACCCGCGCTTCGGCACGCCGTGGCCGGCGGTGCTGGTGTCGGCGGCGGCCTACGCGGCGTGCGCCGCGTTTTCGTTCAAGGCGCTGATCGTCCTCAACGTGTGGCTCTACTCGCTGGCGCTGCTCGTGGAGCTGGCCGCCTTCCTCACCCTGCGCGCCACGGCGCCGCAGCTGCCGCGGCCGTGGCGGGTGCCGGGCGGGCGGGCCGGCGCCCTCGCGGTGACGGTGCCGCCCGCGCTGTTCGCGCTGGGGGCGATGGCCACGGCTGGCTGGGGCAACACGCTCGCCGGGCTCGCGGCCGCGCTCAGCGGGCCGCTCGTCTGGTGGCTCGCGCGCCGGGCAGGTTCTCGTCGATGACGTCGGCGAGGCTCGCCAGCGTCGGCAACGAGTAGACATAGGTCTTCCAGCCGAGCGCCACGTGGTCGGGACGCTCGCCGGGCGCGGGGGCCGCGTAGACGCGCACGTCGACGTTCGGGCCCGCGCCCCAGCAGCCGCCCGCGCAGCCGTCGCGCACGTGCACGCGGTCGTCGAGGCCGCGCCGCGCCACGAGCGCGCGCAGCGCGCCGAGCACCCCGGTGGCGTCGAGCCGCGCGGCGCGGCCGCCGCGCTCGACCGGCAGGACAACGACGCCACGCTCGCGCGGGCAGACGGTGACCACGAGCCGGCGCGCCGCGCTCATCGTTCTACGTGGGGGGCCCGAGATGGCCCCCCAGATCCTTCAAGCGAAAGGGGCTACGCCCCCCTCGGACTCCCCCGGCCAGCGCTCGGAGCGCCCCGGGGGACCCGTGGCGCTCCTCGATCCCGCGTGTGCTCATCGGCCGCCCGCGGCGAGCGCCGCCGCCAGGCGCGCGGCGGCGTCCACGGGCGCGCCGCCGGATTCGCGCCAGTGCGCCCGCACGCCGGCGCGCGCGAGCGCGCTGCGCACGCCCGCCGCGAACCAGCGGTCACCCATCACGCTGCCCGCCCCGCCCACGACCACGGGCGGCGGCAGCCGCAGCGCGCGCGCCACCGCCGACGCCTGCGCGGCGAGGTGCGCCTGAGCGGCGCTCACGATGCGCCCCGCGACGCGGTGGCCCCGACGCGCGCGGGCCACGACGCGCGGGGCGAGCGCGGCGACGGTGCTCACCGGCTGCGGCGCCGTCGCGAAGCGGCGCCGCGCGCGCTCGTCGGCGGTCGCGCGCAGCCACTCGCGGCCGATCCAGAATGCGGAGCCCTCGTCGCCGAGCAGTGGTCCGAGCCCGCCCGCGCGCGCCCAGCGTCCGCGCGCGTCGCGGCCGAGCGCGATGGAGCCCGTGCCGGCCACGACCAGCACGCCGCGCTCCGCGCCGAGCGTGGCGTGCCACGCCGCCTCGACGTCGGCGATGACGTTCACGCGCCGCGCCAGCCCGGAGAGCCGCCGCCGCAGCGCCCGCCGCTCGCGCGGCAGCCACACGCCCCGCGAGGCGACGACGAGCGCGTCCACCCGCGCGCGGGTCCACCCGCGGCGGCGCCACAGGTTGTGCAAGAACGTCGCGAGTTCCGGTACGGCGCGCGCCGGGTGCGCGACGCTGGCGACCGGGCGCGCGTCGGCCAGCGCGCGGACGCGCACCCAGGTGCCGCCGGCGTCCACGCCCACCACGATCCCGGCCGAACGGTGTTGGCTTCGCAACATGGCTGACAGTGACGCATTATCCGCCGGCGCCGCCCGGCCGCGCGAGAGGCCCGAAGTCCCGGTAAACGACGAGCGCCACGGCTCCGCCGGGCCGCGTGGCAGTGCGAAGCCGCAGGCCGTTCGACGGCCGAGGCGAGCCTGCGATGGAGCGTTTGGCCGGGGGGAGGCCGAAGGGGGGCGTCCCCCCCTTCGCTTGATGAGCAGGGGCCATGTCGGGGCCCCCATGTATGTATGATGAGGCGTGTCGGGCACGCCGGCTCCGTCGCTGACCTGGCCCGACTACACCGTCCTCATCGTCTCGCTCGGCGTCCTCGTCGCGATCGGCTTCGCGTTCACCGGCCGCCAGCGCGACACCACCGACTTCTTCCTGGCGCGCCGCCGCGTGCCGTGGTGGGCGGCGTGCCTGTCGTTCCTCGCCACCGAGATCAGCGCGGTCACCATCATCTCGGTGCCCGCCACCGCCTACAGCGAGAACTGGGAGTACGTGCAGTTCTTCATCGGCTCGAGCCTGGCCAAGCTGGCCGTCGCCTTCCTGTTCATCCCCGCCTTCTACCGGCACGACGTCACGACCATCTACGAATTCCTGCGCGACCGCTTCGGCCGCGCCACGCAGGTGACCGGCTCGCTCTTCTTCTTCCTCACGCGGCTGACGGGCTCGGGCGCCCGGCTCACGGCGACGGCCATCGCCGTCTCGCTGCTCGTCGGCTGGCGGATCGAGACGACGATCGTGGTGACCGTGGTCGTGTCGATCGCGTACATCGCCACCGGCGGCGTCTCGGCCGTGGTGTGGACGAACGTGTTCCAGGCGCTGATGTTCCTCGGGGCCGGCGCCCTCACGCTCGGCTTCCTCGTCTCCCAGATCGACGGCGGCGTCGCGGCCATCGTGCAACTCACGGAGGCCGCTGGCCGGCTGCGCATCGTCGACTGGGGCCCCGCGCCGGGCGCCCCGGACTTCTGGACGCGGCTGGCGACCGATCCCAACATCGTCTGGGTGGCGGTGCTGAACGGGTTCATCGGCTCGATGGCCGCCTTCGGGACCGATCACGACCTCATGCAGCGGCTCCTCACGGTCGAGACGCGGCGCGACAGCCAGCGCACGCTCGCCCTCACGCCGCTCGCGACGCTGCTGACGCTGGCGAACTACCTGAGCCTCGGGGCCGGCCTCTTCGCCTTCTACGCGCAGCAGGGGGCGCCGGCCATCGCGCGCAACGACGAGGTGCTGCCGTACTTCGTCGGCCACACGATGCCCGCGGTGCTTCGGGGCCTGATGCTCGCCGCCATCGTGCTCGCATCGATCGACTCGCCGCTGGGCTCGCTGTCCGCATCGTTCGTCACCGACATCTATCGGCCGCTCCTGGCGCGCGGGCGCTCGGAGGACCACTACCTCCGCGTCTCGCGCGCGTGCGTCGTCGTCTCCGGCGTCGTGCTCGGGATCATCGCGTGGGTGTTTCTCGGCTGGCGGCAGCAGATCCTCTGGCTCGTGTTCAAGATCGCGGGCGTCCCCTTCGGCTCGCTGCTCGGCGTGTTCCTGCTCGGCCTGCTCTCGCGGCGCCGCGTGGCCGACGTCGCCAACGTCGTGGCGATGGTGATGATGACGCTGATCAACCTGACGCTGCTCTACCTCGCGGAGACGGGCCGGATCAGCTTTCCGTGGTCGTGGCTCGTGATCGTCGGCACCGTCGGCACCATCGCGATCTCGCTCGCGCTGACGCCGCTGCTGCCCGCGCGAACGACCCCTCAGGGATAGGCGAGGCGCGCCACCACCGCCTCGAGCTGGCAGCGCCGCCAGCCGAAGGCCGTGATCCCGTGCACGCCCGGCGCCAGCAGCGCGGCGTCGTAAGGATCGCGCAGCAGCACGACGGCGAGGCGCCGCGCGCGCGCCTGCACGGCCTCGAGCAGCGCGCGGTTGGACGGATAGAGGTGCGCGTCGTAGAGGAAGAGCACGGTGGCGTCTGACGACGCGGCGCGTCCGGCCGCGTCCTCGATCTCGGCCGCCGACGGCTCGATGCCGACCACGCGCGGCTCCGGCGTCACCCCGGCGGGGAAGAAGGCCGCGCGCACCCAGCCGGCCTCGTCGCACACCTCCGGCTCGATCGTGATGCGCGCGGCCAGCTCGGAGAAGCGCGGGAAGACGACGAGCACGCGGCCGTTCAGCGCGCGGGCGAACGCCTCGCGGCCGGGCGTGAGCTCGGTGACCGCGCGGCTGGCCATGGCCATCGCGAGCGGGGCGCCGTCGCGCTCCGGCGCGGGCGGTCCGCCCTCGACCCGCGCGCTCCGCCGCTCGCGCAGCGCGCGGACGCGCGCCGCGGCCGCCTCGAGCCCCGCGCGCGGCAGCCGCCGGGAGCGGTACGCTTCCACGAGCGCCGTCGCCGCCGCGCGCTGCGCTGGCTCGGTGTGGCAGACGAGCAGGAGGTCGTGGCCAGCCTCCGCCGTCCGCACCGTCGCCTCACCGATCGGACACGTCTCCGCGACGGCGCCCATCTCGAGGTCGTCGGAGACGATCACGCCGCGGAAGCCGACCTCGCCGCGAAGGTACTCGTCGACGATCCGGCGCGAGAACGTCGCCGGCACGCCGGAGGGATCGAGCCGGGGGTACACGGGGTGCGACGTCATCACGCACTCGACGCCCGCGGCGATCGCCTCGAAGAACGGCACCAGGTGCACCGCGTGCATCTCGTCCCAGTCGGACGTGATCGTCGGCAGCTTCAGGTGGGCGTCGAGCGGCGAATGACCCTTGCCGGGGAAGTGCTTGGGGCATGCCGAGAGCCCGCCCTTCGTCATGCCGCGCAGCCGCGCGACGCCGTAGCGCGCGACGAGCTTCGGGTCCTTGCCGTAGGAACGGATGCCGATGTTGGGGCTGTAGCGATCGGTCAGGACGTCGAGGCAGGGCCCGAGGTTCAGGTCGATGCCCAGCCGCCGCAGCTCGCGCGCCTCGAGCAGTCCCTGCTTGTAGGCGAACGTCTCCTCGCCCGCGGTGCCCACCGCGAGGTTGTCGGGAAAGATCGTCACGCCGCGCCCGAGCATCACGATGCGTCCGCCCTCGTGGTCGGTCGCCACGAGCAATCGGCGGCCGAGCGCGCCCTCGAGGCGGCCGAGGACGTCGAGCAATTGCGCCGGGCTCTCGAAGTTGCGGCGATAGAGGATGAGCCCCGCCGCGCGCGTGTCGCGGAACACGCGGAGGTCGGCGTCGTCGAGCGTCGCGCCCGGCAGACCGATCATGAGTCGCTCGCCGACGAGATCTTCGAGGCTCGTCACGCCGCCATTCTAGCCACGACGTCTCGATTCGTAGGGGCACGCCGCGTCACGGACCCCGGTGGGAAAATATGCACGAATGCCAGTCTGACTTGTAAAACCTGGCGAGACGTCAGAGCGCGGACACAAAAACGGGGGTGGCGACTCTCCCTGGTCGTAGCCTAACTCGGCATTTTATTTGACGAGAAGACAATTCCCCGAGGCCTGGCACGGGTGGTGCTGCTCCTTTGGGCCCGGAGGGCGTGCGCGCAGGTGTCTTTTCCGGCCGCCACCAGGCGGTACTGACCGCGTGCACGACCCGGGAGGCCTGACATGGGCGACGCATCTCACGTCGCAGCGATTCTTCTGTTGTTCGGAGCGGCGACGGCTGACGCGCAGATCACGCCGCCGCCGAACGCCGCCGGCGCCTATCAAAAACTGTCGCCCGGCCACCAGAAGGTCGCGCGGGCGCTGTTCGAGGCGCAGACCATGCCGACGACGACGACGACGACGAAGGGCGCCCGCAAGACGACGACCCCGTCGCCGTCGGGCGCGCCCTCCGCGGGGAGCGCGAACGGTCCGAAGCCGCTCACGCTCGACCAGATCGCCGCGATGAAGCAGAGCGGCACGGGCTGGGAGCAGGTCTTCCGGCAGATGCGCGCCCAGGGCCTCGTTGCCGACAAGAACATCGGGCAGGTGGTGACGCGCTACAACCAGTCGTCGCGGCCGCCGAGCGCGTCGGTCGTCACGACCGGAAGCGAAGCCGCGCGCAGCAGCGGGGCCCTCGCCGGCAACGCGGCTCGCCCGAGCGATGGCGCATCGCCGCACGGCAACGTTGACGCGTACGGCCGCAGCGGTAACCTCAGGTAGCCCACCGGGCCTGGGAGGGACAGACGAATGAATCCATGGAAAGTGACGACGATCGGCATGGCGGTGGTGATCGCCACCGCCCTCGTGACCGGCCTGGTCGTCGCGAACTGGACCGGCGGTGACCGTGCCGCGCAGGAGCAAAAGACGCAGCAGAAGGTGCAGCAGGCGACCCCCGCGCGGGTGGCGAGCGCTCCCGCCGCGCCGAGCCAGAGCGCGATCGACGCGTGCAACAAGTACGCGGCGAGCGAGACCGGCTCGAAGGACAAGACGATGGAAGTCGTCAAGGACGGCGCGATCGGGGCGGTTGTCGGCGCCGCGGTCGGTGCCGCGGGCGGAGCGATCGCCGGCGGCGGCAAGGGTGCCGGCAAGGGCGCGGCCATCGGTGGCGTCGTCGGCGTCGGCGGCGGCACGCTCTACGGTCTCAACGAGAACAAGAAGCACGACGAGCGCTATCGGGCCGCGTACGCGAGCTGCATGCGCGCGCGTGGCTTCACCTCGTAAGCGAGAGAAGACAGGCATGAAGGTGCTGGCGGCGGTTCTGATCGTCACCGCGATCTGGCTCGTGCTGGCCTCGGTTCGCGAGGGCCGGGGCTCGGCGCGTGCGGCCGTGGGCGGCGACGCCTGGATGATCGAGCAGCACGATTCGGTCGTGCGGCTTGGCCACGAGGCCGTCATCCCGGCCGGCCATCCGCTGGCGCGATTGTCGACGGACCTACCCGACCGCCGGGGCTGAGTCGCCGGACCCTCCGCCGGCGACCGCCCCGCGGTACCCTGGGGGCGTGAAGCACACGAGGAGGCAACCCACCGTGACCACCAAGAGACTCCTGGCCGTCGCGATCCCGCTGGCGGCCCTGATCGGCTGGATGGCGGCGCCGGCCACGGCCGCCGACGAATCGAAGGTCAAATCCGCCACCCGCGAGGTCGAGACCGGCGCGAAAAAGATCGGTGAAGGCAAGCTCGGCACCGGCGTCGAGGAGACCGCGAAGGGCATCGGCCACACCGTCGTCGAGGGCGCGAAGTTCAGCGGCGAGAAGCTCAAGGAGTCCGGCCAGGCGGCGAAGCCTCCGGCCAAGAGCGCCTGGGGGCACCTGAAGGACGGGAGCATCAGGGAGAGCGCCGACGCGTTCGGCGCGAGCGTGAAGAACTTCTTCACGCGGCTCTTCTCGAACTAGGAAATGGGGGGCCCCGAGATGGCCCCCCAAACCCCCCAGCGCTCGGGGCGTCCCGGCGGAGCCGTGGCGCCCCTCGATCACCGGTAGGCCAGCACGCGTTCCCGTCGCCGCCGCCAGCGCGCGAGGTCGGCTGTCCAACTGCGCTCGATCTCTCGCAGGGGACGACCGCGCTCGAGCGCGCGGCGGATCCGGTCGGTGCCGAGCAGGATGTCGATCGGCAGCCGCCGGCGCTCGAACTCGTAGGGCGGACGCTTCCACGCGAAGCGCCGCGGGCGCAGTCGACGCGCGGCGCTGATCACCGCGAGCCCGGTCAGGAACGGCTTGAACGTCGCGCGGTCGGTGACGTGGATCTGCACGCCGCCGCAGAGCCGTCCCGCCCACTTGTGGAAGGTCGGCGTGAAGCGCGCGGGACGGAAGGCGACGCCGGGCAAGCGGAGCGCGTCGAGCGCCGCCGTGTAGTCGTGCGCGTCGAGGTAGGGCGCGCCGACCCACTCGAAGGGCCGCGTCGTCCCGCGCCCCTCCGAGAGGTTCGTGCCTTCGATCAGACAGCCGCCGGGATACACGCGCGCGGTGTCGGGCGTCGGCATGTTCGGCGACGGCGCCACCCACGGCACGCCGGTGTCCTCCCACAGCATCGCCCGCCGCCAGCCGCGCATTTCGACGACGCTGAGCCGGCCGCCGAGCCCGTGCTCGAGCGCGAGCCAGCGCGCGAGCTCGCCGAGCGTGAGGCCCGGCCGCGCGGGCAGCGGGTAGAGGCCGACGAACGACGCGAAGGCCGGATCCGGCACGTTGCCCTCGACGACGGCGCCGCCGAGCGGGTTGGGCCGGTCGAGCACGACGACCTCGACGCCCGCCCGCGCGCAGGCGCGCATGGCGAGGGCCAGCGTCCACTGAAACGTGTAGTAGCGCGCGCCGACATCCTGGAGGTCGACCACGAGCGCGTCGAGCCCGGCCAGCATCGCCGGCGTCGGCTCGCGGCGCGCGCCGTAGAGGCTGATCACCGGGAGCCCGGTGACGGGATCGCGGTCGCTCGCGATCGTCGCGTGGTCTTGCGGCGCGCCCCAGAGCCCGTGCTCGGGAGCGAAGAGCCGCGTCAGGCGCACGCCGCGCGCGTCGCTGAGCAGCGTCACCGCGTGCTCGAGCCGGCGATTCACCGACGCCTGGTGCGTGAGCAGCCCGATCGCGCGGCGGCGCAGGCTCGAAAGACGGTCGCGGAGGAGGAGGTCGAGACCGGTCAGGACGGCGGGCACCCGCAGATGGTAGCGCAGCCGGTGATACCATGCGCGCCATGGCGCGCGGCCTCCGCTACGAGCGGCTCGCCACCGAGCGGGCCAACCGCGCGAGCGCGCGCCTCGACCGTCTCGACGCCCGCCGCATCGCGGCGCTGATGAATCGCGAGGACGCGCGCGCGGTGCGCGCGGTCGGGCGCGTCGCGCGCGAGATCGCCTCCGCCGTGGACCTGATCGTCGCCGCGCTCGGCGCCGGCGGGCGGCTGATCTTCGTCGGCGCCGGCACCAGCGGCCGGCTCGGCGTGCTCGAGGCCGCCGAGTGCCCGCCGACGTTTGGCACGCCGCCGAGCCGCGTGCAGGCAATCATGGCCGGTGGCCGCGCGTCAGTGTTCCGCTCGCGCGAGGGCGCCGAGGACGACACGCGCGCGGGGGCGCGCGCGGTGCGGGCCGGCGTCCGGGGCGGCGACGTGGTCGTCGGTGTCTCGGCGAGCGGCGTCACGCCGTTCGTGCAGGGCGCCCTCGCCGCCGCGCGCCGCGCCGGCGCGAAGACGGTGCTGGTGTCGTGTAATCCAGCGCGCGCTCTCTTGGGCAGACCGTCGGGCGCCGGAGGCCCTGCGAAGGCGTCCCGACGGCAAACCAGAAAGACGGCGAACGTGATCATCGCGCCAGCGCCGGGGCCCGAAGTCCTCGCCGGCTCGACGCGGCTCAAGGCGGGCACCGCGACCAAGCTGATCCTCAACACGCTGACGACGGCGAGCATGGCGCGGCTGGGGAAGGTGTACGGCAACCGCATGGTCGACGTGCAGCCGCGCTCGCGCAAACTGCGCGAGCGCGCGGCGCGCCTGGTGGCCGAGATCGGCGCGGTGCCGCCCGCCCGCGCGCGGCGCCTGCTGGCCGCCGCCGGCGGGCGCGTGCCCGTCGCGATCGTGATGGCGCGCAGGGACTTGCCGGCCGATGCCGCTGCCCGCGCCTTGCGGGTGGCGGGGTCCCTGCGCCCTGTCATTGAACGCGGCGGCGGGGAGGCTCGGTTCGCGCGGCGCTAGCTGCGGCGAGTACGGGCATCGCATGTGCTCTCTCGAGGGGCGTGCTGCTGATCCGGTGCGCGTGGCACTCGCGATATCACGGCTATCCACGCTTGCCTGGCGTCGGCTGGTGGCGTGGCCTGCGTGTGAAAATTCTCTGACGGCATCTGTCCGACCTGTGCAACGCGGGTCATGTCCGGCTACACCCAGGCCGTCCCGCCGCCGGAGACGACCCGTCGGCCGGACGCGCCGCCGCACTCTTCGTCGGCGTGCCGCTGACCGCCGCGCTCGTGCTGGCGGCGACGCCCCTGTCAGAGCCGCCACCGACGCCGCCGGCCGTCTCCGCGTTGCCGTCGCGCGTGACCGCACCGGCGGCCATACCCGTGCCGGCCGCGGCGCCGCGCGCGTCGCGCGAAGCCATCGGATGCGACTGCGACGAAGTCGTGCGCCGCGCCGTCGCCCCCGCGCGGCGACGGGGCGCGACGCCGGCCCTCGTCAGGGCGCCGCGCATCGTGACCGCCTCGCGCCTCGCCACGATCGTGCCGTCGCGCGCCGTCATCGCGGCGCACGCCGCCGGACGTCCACTCGCGCCGCTGTCCATCGTCGCGGTCGCCCGCGGCGTCAACCGCGTCGAAATTCAATCGCCTTGATGTCGGGGGGCCCCGACCTGGCCCCCCAAACCCCCCAGCGCTCGGAGCGCCGCGGCGGAGCCGTGGCGCTCCTCGATGTCGCGCTCACGCGTGGGACGGGCCGGCGCTGTCCTCGAAGCGCACGGGTGTCCTGCCGCGGAGGTAGTCGAAGTCGCATCCCTCGTTGGCCTGCAGCACGTGATCGAGGAACAGCCGGCCGTAGCCGCGCGCGAAGTGCGGCGGGCGCGGCTTCCAGACCGCCTTCCGCTTCGCCAGCTCCTCGTCACCGACGCGCAGCGTGAGCGTGCGCCGAGGGGCGTCGAGCTCGATCTCATCACCGTCGCGCACGAGCGCCAGCGGCCCGCCCACCGCCGACTCCGGGGCCACGTGCAGCACGACGGTGCCGTACGACGTGCCGCTCATGCGCGCATCCGAGATGCGCACCATGTCCTTCACGCCACGCTGGAGCAGCCGCGCGGGCACGGGCGCCGCGCCCCACTCCGGCATGCCCGGCGCACCCTTGGGGCCGACCTGCTTGAGCACGAGCACGGAGTGCTCGTCGATCGGGAGCTTCGGATCATCGATGCGCTCGTGGAGATCCGCATGGTCCTCGAACACCACCGCGCGCCCACGATGCGTGAGGAGCTGCGGCGAAGCCGCGGAGACCTTGATGACGGCGCCGTCGGGGCAGAGGTTGCCGGTGAGGATCGCCAGGCCGCCCTCGGACGCCAGCGGCACTCCGAGCGGACGGATGACGTCGTCGTTCCAGCAGTGCGCGTCGCGCACGTTGTCGGCGATGCTCCGACCGTTGACGGTCGGCGCCTCCGCGTGCAGCAGCGGCAGCAGCTCCTTCAGCACGACCGGCAGCCCGCCCGCGTAGAAGAAGTCCTCCATCAGGTATTTTCCCGACGGCCTCAGATTCAGGAGGAACGGCGTGGTGCGCGAGAGCTCGTCGAAGCGCGCGAGGGTGAGCGGCACGCCGGCGCGCCCGGCCACGGCGAGCAGGTGGATCACCGCGTTCGTGGAGCCGCCCACGGCCATCAGCGCGCGGATCGCGTTGTCGAAGGCGCGCGCGGTCAGGATCTCCGACGGCTTCGGCCCGCCCGCCTTCGCCATCTCGACGGCGCGGCGGCCGGCCAGCTCGGCCTGCGCGAGCCGCCGCGAATCCGGCGCGGGGATCGCCGCGTTGCCCGGTAGCGTCATCCCGAGCGCCTCCACCATCGACGCCATCGTCGACGCGGTGCCCATCACCATGCAGTGGCCTGACGATCGCGACATGCACGACTCTGCCTCGCAGAGCTCCTCGTCGGTGAGCCGGCCCGCGCGCCGCTCGGCCCAGAGCCGCCACAGGTCCGTGCCCGAGCCCAGCTCCTCCTGGCGCCACTTGCCGCGCAGCATCGGCCCGCCCGTGACGATGATCGCCGGCACGTCGGCGGACGCGGCGCCCATCAGCATGGCCGGCGTCGTCTTGTCGCAGCCGGAGAGGAGCACCACGGCGTCGAGCGGATAGGCGCGGATGCACTCCTCGACGTCCATCGCCATGAGGTTCCGGAACAGCATCGTCGTCGGCTTCATGAGGACCTCGCCGAGCGAGATCGTCGGGAACTCGAGCGGGAAGCCGCCCGCCGACAGCGCCCCGCGCTTCACGGCCTCGGCGACCTGCCGCAGGTGCGCGTTGCAGTTGGTGAGCTCCGACCACGAGTTCGCGATGCCGATCACGGGCCGGCCGTCGAACATCAGGTCGCTGAAGCCTTCGGTCTTCAGCCACGAGCGGGTGGCAAAGCCGTCGAGGTCCATGCGCCCGAACCAGTTGCGGCTTCGCAAGGTGTGTGTTGTCATGTGTCCCTCCGAGACACCGATTATATCGACGGAGGAGTGCATGGCCCGGCTCGAGGGGAAGGTCGCGATCGTTACGGGCGGCGGCAGCGGCATCGGACGCGGCATCGTCCTCGCGATGGCGAAGGAAGGTGCCGACATCGCGATCCCCGACATCCAGGTTCTCAACGCCGAGAAGACGGCCGACGAGGCGAAGGCGCTCGGGCGCAAGGTCCTGGCGATGAAGTGCGACGTCACCAGCAGCGCCGACGTGAAGCTCATGGTGGATCGCACGCGCGACGTGCTCGGCCGCATCGACGTGCTCGTGAACAACGCGGGGATGGCCTCGCCGCCCGGCATGCCGTTCATGAACAACACGGAAGAGGACTGGGACCGCACGTTCGCCGTGAACACGAAATCGGTGTTCCTGACCTGTAAGGCGGTGACGCCGTACTTTCTCGAGCGCAAGGCGGGCCGCATCATCAACATCGCGTCCATCGCGGGGCCGCTGGCGGCGGTGACGATGCCCGCCTACAGCGTGGCCAAGCAGGGCGTCATCACCTTCACGCGCGTGGTGGCCAAGGAGCTGGCGCCGCACCGGATCACCGTCAACGCGATCTGCCCCGGCGTCCTCTACACGGAGTTCTGGCAGAAGCTCGCCCAGCACATCGCCGACACCAACCCCGCCTTCAAGGGCATGACCCCGCGCCAGGTCTTCGACAAGCGCGTGAGCGACATCGTGCCCATGAAGTGCGAGCAGACGCCGGAGGACATCGGCAACGCGGCGGTATTCCTGGCCTCCGACGAGGCGCGCTACATCACGGGCCAGGCCCTCATGGTCGACGGCGGCTGCGTCATGTGGTAGGCGACGGGCGACGAGAATGGCGCATCTGCTTCGTTGCCTCCTCGGGCGAGCCTGCGGCGTATGCGGCATACGCCTCGGCGCGCCCTTCGTCGGCGCCTCGCATCTGCACCATTCTCGTCGCCCGTGCGACGGTGTCCGGTACGTGATGTATCGGAGCGTGAGGTAGGCAGGTCGGTGGATTTCGACTTTACGGAGAAGGAAGAGGCGTTTCGGAAGGACGTGCGCGCGTGGCTCGAGGCCAACGTGCCGGACGACCTGCGCGGCAAGGCGTTCGCGTCGTCGCGCGCGGACGTCGATGAGGTCCGGCGCTTGCGCGCCTGGCAGAAGACGATGTGGGAGGCCGGCTACGTCGGTATGAGCTGGCCGAAGGAGTTCGGCGGCCGCGGCGCCCCGCTCACCGAGCAGATCATCCTCTTCCAGGAAATGGCGCGCGCCGAGTCGCCCCAGTTCGTCAACCGCGGCGGGCTCTCGATGCTCGGCCCGACGCTGATGAAGTACGGCACGCCGGCCCAGCAGACGCGACATCTGCAGAAGGTCCTGACCGCCGACGAGCTGTGGTGCCAGGGATTCTCGGAGCCGAACGCGGGCTCCGACCTCGCCAACCTCCAGACGCGCGGCGTGCTGGACGGCGAGCATTTCGTCATCAACGGCCAGAAGGTCTGGACGTCGATGGCGCACGTCGCCGACTGGTGCTTCCTGCTCGTGCGCACCAACCCCGATGCGCCCAGGCACAAGGGGATCAGCTTCCTGCTCGTCGACATGAAGACACCGGGCATCACGATCCGGCCGCTGCGCCAGCTCACCGGCGAGGCGGAGTTCAACGAGGTGTTCTTCGACAACGTGCGCGTGGCCAGGGACAACCTCGTCGGCACGCTGCACGAGGGCTGGGCGGTCGCCATCACCACGCTCGCCTACGAGCGCGATCTCTTGACCTTCATCCGCCACATCGCGCTGCGCAACGCGCTGCACCGCTTCGTGCGGCTCGTGAAGGAGCGCAGGCGCGGCGGCGACCCGCTCGTGCGCCAGAAGGTGGCCGCGCTCTGGATCGGCGAGCAGGCGCTCCAGATGAACGCCTATCGCAGCCTCACCAAGATCCTGCGCGGCGGCGAGCCCGGCCCCGAGGGCTCGACCTCCAAGCTCTTCTGGAGCCAGCTCGACTCGGACCTGGCGCTCGCGGCCACCGAGGTCATCGGGCCGTACGCCCAGATCGCGGAGGGCTCCGAGTGGGCGCCCGACGACGGGCAGTGGGAGTTCTACGAATTGCTCGCCCGCGCGAGCGGCATCCGCGCCGGAACGACCGAGATCCTCAAGAACATCCTGGGCGAGCGCGTGCTCGGCCTCCCGAAGGACTGACGATGAGTGACCTCCTCTACGAGAAGAAGGACAGGATCGCGACGATCACGCTGAACCGCCCCGACAAGCTCAACGCCTTCACGGGGCCGATGATCGAGGCGTGGGCGAAATCCCTCGCCGACGCCCAGGCCGATCCCGACGTCAACGTCGTGATCGTCACCGGCTCCGGCCGCGCGTTCTGCGCGGGCGGCGACGTGGCGCGCATGGGGCAGGGCGAGCCCACCCAGCTCGACCACAAGAACAACCTGTGGGAGGGCGTCCACCGGGTGCCGAAGACGCTCGAGACGCTGGACAAACCGGTGATCGCGATGGTCAACGGCCTCGCCGTCGGCGCCGGCATGGGCATGACTGTGATGTGCGACGTCCGCTTCGCCGCCGCCTCCGCGCGCTTCTCGACGGGCTACGTCCGCGTGGGGCTCGTGCCCGGCGATGGCGACACGTACTTCCTGCCGCGGCTCGTCGGCCCGGCCAAGGCGCTCGAGCTGCTGTGGACGGCGGACTTCATCGAGGCGCCGGAGGCGCTCCGCCTGGGCATCGTGCAGCGCGTGGTGCCCGACGCCGAGCTGCGTGACGCCACCTACGCGTTCGCGCGGCAGATCGCCGACGGGCCACAGGTGCCGATCCGCATGATCAAGCGGCTCGTCTACCAGAGCATGAAGCTCGACCTCCGGACGCATCTCGACCTCGTGTCCTCGCACATGGCCATCGTGCGCCAGACGGCGGACCACAAGGAAGGCGTGGCGGCGTTCACGGAGAAGCGCGCCCCGAAGTTCCAGGGGCGGTAGCTAGACGACGCGGTAGGCCGTGTACTCCTGCTGCGCGGCGATTGTCTCGCGCGCGGCGGCGCCCCAGTACTTCTCGACGAGGTAGAGCCCGAGGCCGAGCGACGACGCCACGCCGCCCGCGGTCACCACGCGCCCATCCTCGACGATCCGCCGATCGGTGACGACCTCGCGACACAGCGGCTTCAGCGCGTCGAACGCGTTGTGGTGCGTCGTCGCCCGGAGCGCTTTCAGATATCCCGCTGCGCCCAGCAGCAGCGAGCCCGTGCACACGGAGGCGAGCGGCCGGGCGTCGCCCCACGTCGCGAGATATTGCAAGAAGCGCGCGTCGTGCATGAGCGGGCGCGTGCCGACCCCGCCCGGCAGGAACAGCAGGTCGTAGCCCGCGAGATCCTCGTACACCGCCTGGGCGCGGACGGCGAGGCCGCTCTCGTCGACGATCTCGGGCTCGGTGCCGATGATCGTCACGCTCACGCCCGGCGCCACGCCCATCGGCGTGACACGGCGGAGCGCGTCGTAGACGCCGATGAGGTCGAGGAACGTCAGCTTCGAGAACGCCAGCAGCGCGAACCGCCGCGGCGTCATCGCGGAACCTCGGCGATGCCCGCCAGGTGGCGCTGGGCGAGCTTCTGGTACCCCTGCGGGTTCGCCTTCACCCAGAACTCGGCCGGCGTCCCCGCCAGCGGGCCCTTCACCTTCGCGGGCGTGCCCATGGCGAGCATGCCGTCGGGGACCTGCGTCTCCGGCGTGACCAGCGCGCCGCCGGCGACCATCGCGCCCGCGCCGATGCGCGCGCCGTCGAGCACCGTGCTGCCGTTGCCGACGAGGGCCTCCTCGCCGAGCCACGCGGCGTGCACGGTGCAGTTGTGGCCGACGGTGGCGCCGCGGCCGATCTCGACGCCGGCGCGCGCCGTCACGTGCACGACCGAGCAGTCCTGCACGTTGGCGCCGGCGCGCACGACGATGGGGTTCAGGTCACCGCGCAGCACGGCGTTGTACCAGACCGACGCGCGCTCCTCCACGGTGACGTCGCCGATGAGGACGGCGGTGGGCGCGATGAAGGCGGTTGGATGCACGTTGGGGCGCTTGCCTTCGAAGCTGAAGAGTGGCATGGGCTCGATCCTCGCAGTATGCTCGACGTTGAGTCTCCATCTTATATGACGCCCCGGATTGCCGCTGTCGCCACCGCCGTGCCGCCGTACCGTTACACGCAGGCGCAGATCCTCGCGCTCGCCGGCTACGCCGACGCGCGCCGCCGCGGGTTCTTCGCGGCGAGCGACATCGAGGGCCGCCACCTCTGGATCGACCCGGCGCGCTTCACGCCAAACGAGACGGTGGACGACCTGAACGCGCGCTTCCGCGAGGGCGCGCTGGCGCTCGCGGAGTCGGCCGCGCGCGCCGCGCTGGAGCGCGCCGGATGGTCGGCCGGGGAGGTGGACTTCATCGCCACCACCACCTGCACGGGCCGGCTCACGCCGAGCCTCGACGCGCACCTCGTCGCGCGCCTCGGCGGTCGCAGCGACATCCAGCGCGTGCACGTAGGCGACACGGGCTGCGCCTCCGCGATGGTCGCGCTGCAGCAAGCGTGGAATCACCTGCACGCGTTTCCCGGCCACCGCGCGCTCGTGATCGCGGTGGAGATCTGCTCGACCGCGTATTTCCTCGACGACCGGCTCGAGAGCGCGGTCGCCCATGCGATTTTCGCCGATGGCGCCGGCGCCCTGGCGCTCGGCGGCGACCACCCGCGTGGGCCCGCGATCATCGGGCACCGCACGCTGTTCAGCTCCGAGCACCTGTCGGCGATGGGATTCGAGTATCCGGGCGGCCGGCCGCGCGTGGTCCTCTCCAAGGACGTCCGGCGCATCGGGGCCACGATGATGGGCGAGATGGCGCGCGTGCTCATGGAGACGCAGGGCCTCAAGCGCGCCGACGTCGCGCACTGGGTGCTGCACTCCGCGGGCCGTCGCGTGCTCGACCGCGCGCGCGAGCTGCTCGACCTCACCGACGCCCAGATGGCGCATCCGCGCGCGGTGCTGCGCGAGCACGGCAACATGTCGTCGGCGACCATCCTGTTCGTCCTCGAGCGCCTGCTGGGCCTCGAGCATCCCGTGCCGGGCGACTGGGGGCTCATGATCGGCCTCGGCCCCGGCTTCGCGGCCGAAGGCGCGCTGCTCCGCTGGTGATGCGGCGGGCGGCCGGTGCGCGCGAGTACCTCGACGGCCGCGTGCCCCCGGCCGACCTCGCCTCCACCCTCGCCGACCTCGATCGCCTCAACGCCTGGTTCGGCGGTCACGCGCTCTCGCTCGCGCGCGTGCGGCGCGTCGCGGCGGCCGCACCGCATGAGCGGACGCTGTGCGTCGTGGACGTGGGCGGCGGCGACGGCGCCTTCGCGCGGCGCGTGGCCTCCTGGGCGCGCCGCGCCGGCCGCCGCGTGCGCGTGCTGGTGGTCGAGGACGACGAGGCGACCGCGCGGCTGGCCACGGCCGAGTGCGCCGCGTACCCGGAGATCGTCGTCCTCCGCGCCGACGCCACCGCGCTGCCGCTGGCCGCGGGCACCGCCGACGTCGTCCACGCCGCGCTGACGCTGCACCATCTCGAGCCCGCCGATGCCGTCGCGGCGCTGAGCGAGATGGGGCGCGCGTGCCGCGGCCGGCTGGTGGTGAACGACCTGGCCCGCACGCCGCTGACGCTGGGCCTCGTGTGGCTCGCCACCCGCGTCCTGCCCGTGCATCCGATGTCGCGCCACGACGGGCCGCTCTCCGTGCGGCGCGCCTACGCGCCCGCCGAGCTGGGTGACCTCTTCGGCGCCGCCGGCGTCACGCGGACCACGGTGACGCGCTACCCGTGGCTCGGGCGGCTCGTGGTGGAGGCGACGTCGCCCCACGGGGGGCATCCATGACGCGCGCGGCCGACGTCATCGTCGTCGGCGCCGGTCCCGCCGGCGCGGCCACGGCCATCCTGCTCGCCGAGCACGGGCTCGCGGTGACCGTGCTCGAGCGCGTGCGGCGTTCACGGCCCAAGATCTGCGGCGAGTACCTGAGCCCCGAGGCCGGGCGCGTGCTGGACCGGCTCGGCGCGCTGAAGGCGGTGGACGCGGGCGGCGCCGTCGCGCTGGCGGGGATGCGGATCACGGCGCCCGACGGCACCGTGCTCGCCGCCAGGTACGGCGTCGTCGGCGGCTTCCGTCCCTACCGCGAGCACGCCATCGGCGTCTCGCGCGCCACCCTCGACGGCGCGCTGCTCGACCGGGTGCGCGCGCTGCCGGTGGACCTGCGCGAAGGCGTCCGCGTCACCGACGTCGTCGTCGAGGACGGGCGCGTCGTCGGCGTCCTCGGCGCGGACGCCGGCGGCGCCCGCGTCGAGGCGCGCGCCCGCGTCGTCGTCGCCGCCGACGGCCGCGCCTCGGCGGTCGCGCACGCGCTCGGCTGTCGCCATCCGCACCCGCTCGCCCGGATGGCGCTCGTCACCTACGTGGCCGGCGTACCGGACTGCCGCGACGTCGGCGAGATCTTCGTCGACCCGCCGGACTACGCGATCCTCAACCCGCTCGCGCCCGACCGCGTCAACCTGAGCCTCGTGGTGCCGCTCGCCCACGCCGTCCCGTGGTGCTCGCGCCTCGAGGACTTCTTCGCCGCGCGGGTGAAGCACCTGCCGCACCTGGCGCGGCGGCTGGCGGAGGCACGGCGCGTGGCGCCGCTGCAATCCATGGCGCCGCTCGCCTATCGCGTGACGCTCCCCCGCGAGGGCGGCGTCCTCTTCGTCGGCGACGCGGCGGGCTTCTACGACCCGTTCACGGGCGAGGGGATCTTCACCGCGCTGCGCTCCGCCGAGCTGGCGGCGGACACGCTCGTGGCCGCGCTGCGCGCCGGCGACGTCTCGGCGGCGGCATTGGCCGCTTACGGGCGCGCCCGGCGCGCCGCGTTCGCGGACAAGGAGCGCGCGACGCGCGCGCTGCAGGCGCTGATCGGCCGCCGCCGCCTGGCCAACCTGGCCGCCCGCTGCCTGGCCGCCCGGCCGCGTGTGCTCGACGCGCTCCTCGGCGTGATCGGCGACTACGTGCCGCCGCGCGCGCTGCCCCGTCTGCTCGTGTCGTAGAATCGCGGGCCATGGCCTCGCGACGCTCCGACAACCTGCCGCGCCGCTTTGCGAAGATCTACACCGCCGCCATCACCGACGTCATGGACGAGATGGGCCTGCTGCGCCAGACGCTGCCCCACGCGATCCAGCCCCTCACGCCCGACATGCGGGTGGCGGGTTACGCGTTCACCGCGCGCGGCCGCACCCACCGCGGCTCGCCGCGCGACCGCGACGCCACGCTGCGGAAGTTCCTGGCCATGCTCGGCGCGGTGCCCGCCGACTCGGTGCTGGTGCTGGCCGCCAACGACCAGGAGGCCGCGCATTTCGGCGAGCTGTCGGCGGAGTGGTTCCGCGCGCGGAAGGTCCGGGGCGCCGTGATCGACGGCAGCACGCGCGACGCCGCCTCCATCGCGCGCACGCGCTTTCCGACCTTCGTGCGCTATCGCAGTCCTCAAGACTCGGTGCCGCGCTGGCGCGTGACCGACTGGGGACAGCCCCTGACGGTCGGCGGCGTGCGCGTGAGCCTCGGCGACATCGTGGTCGGCGACCTCGACGGCGTGGTGGTCGTCCCGCGGCGTGTGGCGCACGAGGTGCTGGAGCGCTGCGAGCGGCTCGTGAGCACGGAGAGCAAGGTGCGCACGGCCGTCAAGCGCGGGATGACGCCGCTGGCCGCCTACGAGAAATTCGGCGCGTTCTAGCGCGCGCGCCGGCGCGCGGCGCTGACGGGGCGCGCGGGCCCGTCCCTGGCGACGCCGCCCGCGTTGCCGATCTCGGGCAGACCCGCTTCCTTGAGCGGCCGGTTGACGCGGTCGCGGATCCACTTCGCGTCCCACCACTCGAGCGGCGTCACCGACACGCCGGAGACGAGCACCTCGAAGTGCAGGTGGTCGCCGATGGCGAGGCCGGTCGCGCCCGTGCGTCCCAGCTCCTGGCCCTTCGTCACCCGGTCGCCGACCTTCACCTCGATCGACGAGAGGTGCGCGTAGAGCGTCTGCAGCCCGAGCCCGTGGTCGAGGATCACCACGTTGCCGTAGATCGTGAGCGGGCCGGCGAAGGCGACGACACCGGCGTTGGCAGCCGGCACCGGCGACTGCTTGGTGGAGGCGAGGTCGTAGCCGTAGTGGACCTGCGTGTCGACCGCGCGGCCCTCGTACACGTAGGTGCGCGTCTCCGCGAAGTTGGAGAAGACCTTCGTGTTCCGCGGCTGGGTGAACGGCCCCTCCCAGAGCGGCGTCTCCGCGGTCCTGGCGCCGACCTCGCGCTTCGTCGTCTCCGCCTGCTTGCGCTGCTCGCGGTTGATGACGAGGAAGGCGTCCAGCAGCGGCTGCGAGGGCGGCCGCTGCGGCAGCAGCTCGGGGACCTTGATCTGTAAGAATGCGTCGCTGATCTTGATGGTGTCGCGCGGGAAGGCGCGCGGCTTCAGCTGGCCGGGCACGCCGCGCGCGGCCACGTTGCCGGCCTCGTCGCGCGCGGTGATGGCGATCGGCGTGCCGGCCGCGTGATCGTACGGCAGCGCGACCAGCGCGACGCGCGCGCCCTTGTCGGGCGGGCCGTACGCGAACGAGGGGAACGCGCGCTGGCCGACGGTGACGTCGGTGCGCTGGGCGTCGCTCACGCGGAAGGCGACGAGCTGAACGCCGCCGGGCGACACGTAGCGCGTCGCGGCGAGGATCTCGACCTTCGGCGGCGTGAGGTCGATGGTGACGGGTGTGCTCACGATGGGGCGCTCGGCGCCGCGGAAGGGCCGCCAGAAATCGTCGCGCGCCCACACCTCCAATGTGGCCGCGCCCTCGCGCAGGCCGAGCGACGCCGTCTCGAACCTCACGGGCAGCTCCGCGCGCGGCCCGAGCGGCGCGTCGGACTTCGCGACGGTCACCGGACGCCCGCCCTGTACCACGCGCACCTCGGCGCGCGTGACGTTGCCGCGCGACGCTTCCAGCGTCACCGTGAACGCGGGCGTTTGGCCGATGAAGCGCGGGAGGGCGCGCGACGCGCGCACCCCGGGCACCGTCTGGCGCCAGCCGAGATACGAGATCGGCGCGACGATGGCGAAGATCACGAGCAGGACGGCGAGCAGACCGGCCTTGAAGCGCGAGCGCGGAGGCACGACGCGAATGATACCACGCCGTTGCTTGACACCCCTCCGACCCCCCGCTAGATTGGCGCGGTGTCCACCGTCTGGTTGATCCCCGCCTTCCCGCTCGCGGGCGCGCTCGTCAACATGGTGTTCGGACGCGTGATCGGACGGTCCGCGCACTGGATCGCGGTGCCGGCGCTGGTGGCCTCGTTCCTCGGCTCGTGCGTCGTCTTCGCGCGCGTGTGGTCCGGCCAGGCCTTCACCACGACGCTCTTCACGTGGATCGTGGCCGCCGACTTCGAGACGACGGTGGTCGCCCTCGTCGATCCGCTCACCGGCGTGATGCTGCTCGTGGTCACCGGCGTCGGCATGCTCATCCACGTCTACTCGATCGGCTACATGCACGACGACCCGGGGTACGCGCGTTTCTTCGCCTACCTCAACCTGTTCGTCTTCTCGATGACGATGCTCGTGCTGGCCGGCAACTTCCTCTTGCTCTACGTCTTCTGGGAGGCGGTCGGGCTGTGCTCGTATCTGCTGATCGGCTTCTGGTACACGCGCGACTCCGCCGCCCAGGCCGGCAAGAAGGCCTTCATCGTCAACCGCGTGGGTGACTTCGGCTTCGGGCTGGCCATCATGTGGATCTGGATCGCGTTCGGCACCCTCGACTATGTCGCCGTCTTCAAGGGCGCCGAGACGCTGGCCCCGGCCACCGCCACCGGCATCGCGCTCCTGCTCTTCATGGGCGCGTGCGGCAAGTCGGCGCAGGTGCCGCTGCACGTGTGGCTGCCCGACGCCATGGAGGGCCCCACGCCCGTCTCCGCCCTCATCCACGCCGCCACCATGGTGACGGCCGGTGTGTACATGGTCGCGCGCAGCCACGCGCTCTTCGAGCGCTCGACCGTCGCCCTCGACGTGGTGCTCTGGGTCGGCGTGATCACCGCCGTCTTCGCGGCCACCATCGGGCTCGTGCAGACGGACATCAAGCGCGTGCTCGCGTACTCCACGGTGAGCCAGCTCGGGTACATGTTCGCCGCCCTCGGCCTCGGCGCCTACACGGCTGGGATCTTCCACCTCGTCACCCACGCCTTCTTCAAGGCGCTGCTCTTCCTCGGCGCCGGCTCGGTGATCCACGGCCTGCACGGCGAGCAGGATCTCAGGAAGATGGGCGCCCTCGCGCCGCGCATGCGCGTGACGGCGATGACGATGACGATCGGCGCCCTCGGCCTCGTCGGGTTTCCCGGCCTCGCCGGCTTCTTCTCCAAGGACGAGATCCTCGCGGCGGCGTTCTTCGGTAGCCGCGCGGCGTGGGCGTTGCTGCTGGCCGGCGCGTTCATGACCGCCTTCTACACGTTCCGGCTGATCTTCCTCGCGTTCTTCACCGGCCCCCGCATGTCGAAGGACGTCGCGCACCACGCGCACGAGTCGCCGCGCGTGATGACGTGGCCGCTGATCGCGCTGGCCGCGCTCACGGTGGTGGCCGGCGCCGCCGTCGGCATCCCGTCCGAGCACGGCACGCCGTTCGCGCGCTTTCTCTCGCCCGTGCTGCCGGTGCACGAGGGTGAGCACGGCGGCGCCGCCGGCGTGATGCTGCTCGTGCTCTCGGTGATCGTGGTGGCCGCCGGCATCCTGCTCGCGTGGTTCATGTACATGGCGGCGCCGGTGAAGGCGGAGACGATCGGCCAGCCGCGGACGGTGCTCGTGCGGCTGCTGCTCAATGCGTGGTACGTGGACTGGCTCTACGATCGCGCGATCGTGCGGCCGCTCTACGCGCTGTCGGTGTTCCTCGCGCGCGTGTTCGACCTCGGCGTGATCGACGGCCTCGTCAACGGCCTCGGCCGCGCGGTGGTCTGGTGGTCGGCGGGGCTGCGGCGGCTGCAGACGGGTTACGTCGTGAACTACGCGCTGACCATGCTCGCCGGCGCCGTCATCTTCGTGGCGTACTTCCTGGCGCGATGAGACATCCTGTGTCAACCCCGAGGCGCGCCACGGCTCCGCCGGGGCGCGGCCGAGCGTCGGGGGGTGTGGGGGGCCATCTCGGGGCCCCCCACGACGATCGATGAGCACGCGGAAGATCGAGGAGCGCCACGGGTTCCCCGGGGCGCTCCGAGCATCGGCCGGGGGAGTCCGAGGGGGGCGTAGCCCCCTTCGCTTGAAGAGGCTGGGGGGCCATCTCGGGGCCCCCCACGACGATCGATGAGCACGCGGATGATCGAGGAGCGCCACGGGTTCCCCGGGGCGCTCCGAGCATCGGGGGGTGTGGGGGGCCATCTCGGGGCCCCCCACATAAACAGATGAGCCTGCCGCCGATCGGCCTGCTGACCGTCGTCACCTTCCTGCCGGCGGTCGGCGCGCTGCTGATCCTCCTGCTGGTGCCGCGCCGCCACGAGGAGGCGCTGCGCTGGGGCGGCCTCGTCGTGAGCCTCGCCACCTTCGCGGCGTCGGTGCCGCTGTGGACGGGCTTCGACGCCGGCGATGCCGACATGCAGTTCGAGGAGCTGCTGCGCTGGATGCCGGGACTCGGCGTCGGCTACCACGTCGGCGTGGACGGCATCAGCGTGCTCCTCGTGCTCCTCACCACGTTCCTCATGCCGGTCGCCCTCGCCTCCGCCTGGCACGCCATCGAGGACCGTACGAAGGAGTTCGTGATCGCCATGCTGCTGCTGGAGGCGGGCATGGTGGGCGTGTTCGTCTCCCTCGATCTCTTCCTCTTCTTCGTGTTCTGGGAGGCGATGCTGATCCCGATGTACTTCGTCATCGGCGTGTGGGGTGGCGCCAACCGCGTGTACGCGGCGGTGAAGTTCGTCCTCTACACGATGGTCGGCTCGGCGCTGATGCTGGTGGCCATCCTCGCCCTCTACTATCAGCACGGCGCCGCCACCGGCACCTACACGTTCGACCTGCCGACGCTCACACGCTACGTCCTGGCGCCGGGGCTCGCGCAGAACCTCATGTTCGTCGCCTTCGCCCTGGCCTTCGCCATCAAGGTCCCGCTGTTCCCGTTCCACACGTGGCTGCCCGACGCGCACGTGGAGGCGCCGACGGCGGGCTCGGTGATCCTGGCCGGCGTGCTGCTGAAGATGGGGACGTACGGCTTCCTGCGCTTCTGCCTGCCGCTCTTCCCCGACGCCAGCGTGGACTTCGGCCCCTGGGTGTACGCGCTGGCCGTGATCGGCATCGTCTACGGCGCGTTCGTGTCGACCGTGCAGCCGGACCTCAAGAAGCTCGTCGCCTACTCCAGCGTGAGCCACCTGGGCTTCGTGATGCTCGGCCTGTTCACGCTGACGCCGCAAGGCCTGGTCGGCGGCGTGATCCAGATGGTCAACCACGGGCTCTCGACGGGCGCGCTCTTCCTCATGGTCGGCATGATCTACGAGCGACGCCACACCCGGCTGATCTCGGAGTTCGGCGGACTGTGGGCGGTGATCCCGGGCTTCTCCGCGCTGCTCCTCATCGTGTGTCTGTCGTCCCTGGGCCTGCCGGGCCTGAACGGCTTCGTCGGCGAGTTCCTCATCCTCGTCGGGACCTTCTCGGTCAACAAGTGGCTCGCGGCCGCCGCCACCACCGGTATCATCTTCGCCGCCGTCTATCTGTTGTGGATGTACCAGCGCGTGGCCTTCGGCGAGATCCGGCACGAGGCGAACCGGCGACTGGCCGACCTCACGCCCCGCGAGTGGGCGGTGCTCGTCCCCGTGGTCGTGCTCATCGTCTGGATCGGCGTCTACCCGAAGGCGTTCACGGCCAAGACGGAAGCGTCGGTGCTGGCCCTGATCGCCCAGGTGGAGAGCAAGGCCGCGGTCGCGCGCGCGCCGCTGCCGTGGTGGGCGTCGCGATGATCCCGGCCCCGCCGGTCGCCCTCGGCGCGCTCCTGCCCGCGCTCATCGTCTTCGGCACCGGCGTGCTGGTGCTGCTGCTCGACCTGGTGCCGCCGCGCACGAAGGACCACCTGGGCGGCGTCGCGCTGGCCGGGATCGTGATCGCGCTCCTCGGCTCGATCTCGCTCTGGAACCACGAGACGCGCGCCTTCCGCGACATGGTGCTGCTCGACAACTACGCGCTGTTCTTCCACGTCGTGATCTGCTATGCCGCCGCGCTCGCCGTGCTGCTCTCGATCGACTACCTCCGGCGCAACGGCGTGGAGTCGGGCGAGTACTACGCGCTGCTGCTCTTCTCGACCGCCGGCATGATGCTGCTCGCCTCCGCGGGCGATCTCCTGATCGTCTTCCTCGGCATCGAGCTGATGTCGCTCTCGCTCTACGTGCTGGCCGGGCTGTTCAAGATGCGGCTGGCCTCGGGCGAGGCCTCCATGAAGTACTTCCTGCTCGGCGCCTTCGCCACCGGCTTCCTGCTCTACGGCATCGCGCTGATCTACGGCGCCACGGGCTCGACCAACTTCGACCGCATCGCCGCCGCCGCCGCCGCGCGCCCGCGCGACACGCTGGTGACGATCGGTCTCGGCCTGCTGCTGGTCGGATTCGGCTTCAAGATCTCGTCGGTGCCGTTCCACATGTGGGCGCCCGACGTCTACGAGGGCGCCCCGACGTCGGTGACGGCGCTCATCGCCACCGGCTCCAAGGCCGCGGCCTTCGCCGCGCTCATTCGCGTGCTGACGGTGGCGCTCCGGGCCGCGCAGCCGGACTGGAGCGTCCTGCTGTGGGCGGTGGCCGCGGTGACCATGACCGCCGGGAACGTGATCGCCATCGCGCAGTCGAACCTCAAGCGCATGCTCGCGTACTCGTCCATCGCCCACGTCGGCTACATGCTGGTGGGGCTGGTGGCGGGCGGCGTGCCCGGCGCGGGCGCCGTCCTCTTCTACCTCCTCGCGTACACGTTCACCACCGCCGGCGCCTTCGGCGCCATCCTGCTCGTCGAGCGCTCCGACGGCGAGGCGGTGGAGGTGGGCGACTACGCCGGGCTCGCGCGGCGCCATCCCGTGCTGGCGGCGACCCTCGGCCTCTTCCTGCTCTCGCTCGTCGGCATCCCGCCCCTCGCCGGGTTCGTCGGCAAGTTCTACCTGTTCGGCTCCGCCGTCCGCGCGGGCTACCTCTGGCTGACCGTGATCGGCGTGCTGAACTCCGCGATCGCCGCCTACTACTACCTGCGCGTGATCGTGTACATGTACATGCGCGAGCCGGAGGGCGTGGAGGTGCGTCTCGTGCCGTCGTTCGCGGGCGGCGTCGCGCTCGCCATCGCCCTCGTCGGCATCGTGCTCCTGGGCGTGATGCCCGCGCCGTTCGCCGATCTCGCCCAGGTCGCCGTCGCGCCGCTCCTCCGCTAGTGGCGCCTCGCCTGCCGCACCGCGGCTGGCTCTTCGACCTCGACGGCACCGTCTACCGCGGCGAGGCGCTGATTCCCGGCGCCGCCGAGACCCTCGCCGCGCTGCGCGCCGCCGGCCGCCGCGTGGCGTTCCTCTCGAACAAGCCGCTCCAGACGCGCGCGGACTACGCCGCCAAGCTCACGCGGCTCGGCGTGCCGGCCGCCGCCGAGGACGTCGTCAACTCCTCGCTGGTCCTCGCGCGCCACCTGGCGACGCTCGACCCCGGCGCGCCCGTGTTCGTCATCGGCGAGCCGCCGCTGGTCTCCGAGCTGGCGGCGCACGGCTTCGAGGTGCGCGCCGATCACCGCGTGCGCTGGGTGGTCATCGCCTTCGACCGCACGTTCGACTACGCCAAGCTCAACACCGCGCTCCAGGCGGTGCGGCAGGGCGCGCGGCTCATCGCCACCAATCCCGACCGCACGTGCCCCGTCGAGGGCGGCGAGATCCCCGACTGCGCCGGCATGACGGCGGCGGTCGAGGCGGTGACCGGCAAGACGGTGGAGGTGATCGTCGGCAAGCCCTCGCCGATCATCCTCGAGGTCGCGCTCGGCCGCCTCGGCGTGCCCGCGCGCGACGCCGTCATCGTCGGCGACCGCATCGAGACCGACATCGTCATGGGCAAGCGGCTCGGCCTCGGCACCGTCCTCGTCCTCTCGGGCGTGACGCGCGCGGACGACCCGCGCGTGGCCGAGATCGCGCCGGACCTCGTGCTACCATCGATTCGAGAGTTGATCCGATGACGTCGCGTCCCCAGCCGCTCACCGACGCCGACTTCGACGTCGTCATCATCGGCGGCGGCATGGCGGGCGCGGGCGTCGCGCGCGACCTCGCCATGCGCGGCCTCGCGGTGGCCCTCCTCGACCGCGGCGACTTCGGCGCCGCCACCACCTCGCGGTCCTCCAAGCTCGTGCACGGCGGCCTGCGCTACCTCGAGCTGTTCGACTTCGCGCTCGTCCGCGAGTCGCTCACCGAGCGCGAGCGGCTTCGCCGGCTGGCCCCGCACCTCGTGAAGCCGCTGCCGTTCCTGGTGCCGATCTACCGCGACTCCACGCGCGGGCTGATCAAGGTGCGCATCGGGCTCACGCTGTACGACTGGCTCACGCCCGGGCGCGACCGCGAGCGTTACCGCGTGCTGCCGCCGATCGACGCCCTCAGCCTGGAGCCCGGGCTGCGCTCGGACGACCTGCGCGGCGCCGGCTATTACTTCGACGACCTCCTGCTCTCGCCCGAGCGGCTGTGTCTCGAGAATGTGCTGTCCGCCTGCCGTCACGGGGCGCGCGCGTTCAACTATTGCCAGGTCGAAGAAGTCACGCGCGACGCGCGCGGCGCCGTGGCCGGCGTGGCCGCGCGCGACCTGCTGAGCGGCGAGACGGCGCGGCTGGGCGCGCGCGTGGTGGTGAACGCCTCCGGCCCCTGGGTGGACGCCGTGCGCGCGGCGGCGGGCATCACCGAGCGCGGCACGCGCATCCTGCGCCGGACCAAGGGCATCCACTGCCTGCTGCCGCGTCTGACCGACCGCGCGATCTACCAGTCGACCAGCGACGACCGCATGATCTTCATCATCCCGTGGCGCGAGTTCTCGCTGGTGGGCACCACCGACACCGACTTCGACGGCGACCTCGACCGCGTCCAGGCCACGCGCGACGAAGTGGACTACCTGCTCGGGGAAGCCCGTAAAGCGCTGCCCGATCCGCGCGTGCGCCGCGAAGAGGTCCTCTATACGTACGCCGGCGTGCGGCCGCTCTCCTACGAGGAGGGCACCTCGGCTCCCAAGGTCTCGCGCGCCCACCGCATCGTCGAGGAAGAGGGCGGGCGCTTCCTCTCGATCACCGGCACCAAGCTGACGTGCTTCCGCAGCCTCGCCGAGGCGCTGGGCGACCGCGTGTCGCGCGCTCTCGGCCGTCCGCGGCCGAGTCTCACCGCGCAGCGCACGCTCGACGGCGTGGACGAGGAGGTGGGCCAGGTGGAGGCGCGCGCGTGGCTCGACCTGTCGGGCGAGATGGCGGCCACGGGCCTCGATCGCAGAACACTCCAGACGCTGGTGACCACGTACGGCCGCGTCTACCCGCGTGTCGTCGAGCTGGCCGGCAAGGTGCCCGGCGGCACCGAGCGTCTGTGCCCGCGAAACGCCGACATCGTGGCCGAGCTGCACCACGCGGTGCAGGAGGAGCTGACGGTGTCGCTGCAGGACTTCCTGCTGCGGCGCACGGGGATCGGCACCAGCCGCTGCCAGGGCGAGGACTGCGCCGACGCCATCGGCCGGCGCATGGCCACGCTGCTCGGCTGGTCCGAGCGGCGCCTCGACGCCGAGCTGGAGGCCTACCACACGCACGTGGCGCGCTCGCGCCGCGCTCTGGCGTGAGGGTCCTCCTCACCTTTCACAGGCCGTCGCCTCCGCGTCGCGTTCGGGTCGCGCTCGCTGTGCTATATTGCGGCACCGCCGTGGTCGAACTCTCTCATGGAGGCACGCATGAAGGCGCTCCTCGCGCGCACCGTCGCGCTCCTCGCGGTCGCCGTCCTCGTGAGCCCGTCCGCCGCGCTCGCCAGGACCGACATCCAGTGGTGGCACGCCATGACCGCGGTGCTCGGCGAGCGGATCAACGAGATCGCCGCGAAGTTCAACGCCTCGCAGAACGACTACGAGGTGAAGGCCGTCTACAAGGGCTCCTATCCCGACACACTGAACGCGGCCATCGCCGCCTACCGCGCCAAGCAGCCGCCGCACATCGTGCAGGTATACGAGGTCGGCACGCAGACGATGCTCTCGTCGGGCGCCGTGTACCCCGTCTTCCAGCTCGTGAAGGACCACGGCGTGACCATCGACTGGAACGACGTCATCCCGCCCGTGAAGAGCTACTACGCGTCGGGCGGCAACCTCTACTCGATGGCGTTCAACTCCTCGACGCCCGTCCTCTTCTACAACAAGGACCTCTTCAAGAAGGCCGGCTTGCCGGACCGAGCGCCCACCACGTGGGACGAGGTCGAGGCCGCCGCCAGGAAGCTCGTCGCCTCCGGGGCCCGGTGCGGGTTCAGCGCGGCGTGGCCGTCGTGGACGCTCATGGAGAACATGCACGCGCTGCACGACCAGCCGTTCGCCGATCACGCCAACGGCTTCGACGGGCTGGCGACCACGCTGAAGATCAACGGCCCCTTCGGCGTGAAGATGATGGAGCTGCTCCAGCGCGGCGCCAAGGAAGGCTGGTTCACCTACAACGGTCGCCTCAACAAGGCCGAGGCCAACATGGGCAACGGCGAGTGCGGCGTGTTCCTCAGCTCGTCGGCCTACATCGGCAACCTCACGCGCGCCTCCGAGGGGAAGTTCACGTGGGCGACCGGGCCGCTGCCGCGGATGGGCGGCTTCCCGCAGGGCAGCTCGATCATCGGCGGTGCCACGCTCTGGGTGCTCAAGGGCGCCAAGCCCGAGGAGTACAGGGGCGTCGCGCAGTTCTTCAGGTATCTCGCGTCCACGGAGAACCAGGCGTGGTGGGCGGGCGTGACCGGCTACCTGCCGATCTCGAACAGCGCAGTGAAGGCGATGGAGGCTTCCGGCCACTTCCAGAAGAACCCGCAGCAGCGCACGGCCATCACGCAGATGCAGCTCGGCAAGGTCACGCCCAACAGCCAGGGCATCCGGCTCGGCAACTTCCCGTCCGTCCGCGACGCCATCGAGGAGCAGATGGAGAACATCTTCAGCGGCAAGAAGACGGCGAAGCAGGGCCTCGACGACGCGGTGGCGAAGTCGAGCGACATCCTGAAGGAGTTCGCCGCGCTCTATAAATAGAGGCGTCAAGGGCGGCCACCGGCCATGAAGCGCAGCGTCTTTCCGAACCGGTGGCTGCCCTATCTGCTCGTCGGTCCTCAAGTCATCATCACGCTCGTCTTCTTCTTCTGGCCGGCCTTCGAGTCGCTGCGGCTGTCGCTCTACCGCGCGTCGCCCTTCGGCGACCGCCTCATCTACGTCGGGCTGACGAACTTCGAGCGCCTGTTCCGCGATGACGCGTATCTGCGCTCGGTGATCACGAGCTTCGTCTTCTCGTTCGTGGTCACCTTCGCGGGGCTGGCGCTGGCGCTGCTGCTCGCCTCGATGGCCAACGCCAGGATCCGCGGGCTCGCCGTCTACCGCTCGCTGCTGTTGTGGCCGTACGGCATCGCGCCGGCCATCGCCGGCATCATCTGGCTGTTCGTCTTCCACCCGTCGTACGGGATCCTGCCGTGGCTGCTCTCGTTCGTGACCGCGTACCAGTTCAACTGGTTCCTCAAGGGTTGGGTCGCGATGGCGCTCATCATCGTGGCCGCCATCTGGAAGCAGTTCGGCTACAACCTCGCCTTCTACCTGGCCGGGCTGCAGGCGATCGAGAGCTCCGTGCTGGAGGCGGCCAGCGTGGACGGGGCGGGGCCGATCCGGCGCTTTTTCGCGATCACGTTCCCGCTGCTCTCGCCGGTGACGTTCTTCCTGTTCACGCTCAACATGACGTTCTCGTTCTTCGACACGTTCGGCCTCGTGCACGCGGTGACCCAGGGCGGCCCCGGCGACGCCACGTCGATCCTCGTCTACCGCGCGTGGCGGGACGGCTTCGAGGGCCTGCAGCTCGGCTACTCCGCGGCGCAGTCGGTGGTGCTGATGGCGCTCGTGATCATGCTGACCGCGTTCCAGTTCCGCTTCGCGGAGAAGAAGGTGACCTACTGATGGCGCGCACGCTGGCCCAGCCGGCGACGCTGGCCGCCGCGCAGGAGCGTCCGCGACGGAGGGACTGGCACGGCTTCACCGCCCACGTGATCCTGATCGCCTCGGTGGCCCTGCTGGCGTTTCCCCTCTACTACGCGTTCGTCATCAGCACGCAGACGCTGTCGCAGGTCACCACCACGCCGCCGAAGCCGTGGCCGTCCACCGCGTTGCTCGCGAACTACGCGGAGGCGTGGCACCGCGCGCAGATGGGCCGGATGCTGGTCAACAGCGCGATCGTGGCGCTCGGCGTGGCCATCGGCAAGATCGTGATCTCGCTGCTCTCCGCGTTCGCCATCGTGTACTTCGACTTCCGCGGCAAGAACGTCGTCTTCTGGATGATCTTCGTCACCCTGATGCTGCCCGTGCCCGTCCGCATCGTCTCCACCTACCAGGTCGTGAGCGTGCTCGGCTGGGTCAACACGTACTGGGGGCTGACGGTGCCGCTCATGGCGTCGGCCACCGGGACGTTCCTGTTCCGCCAGTTCTTCCGCACGATCCCCGACTCGCTGGCGGAGGCGGCGCAGCTCGACGGCGCGGGGCCGATGCGCTTCCTGTGGACGATCTTGATTCCGCTGTCGAAGGCCAACATGGCCGCGCTCTTCGTGATCCTGTTCGTCTACGGCTGGAACGACTACCTGTGGCCCCTGATGATCACCAACACGCCCGAGATGCGCACCGCCGTGATCGGGATCGAGACGCTGGTGCCGCGCACCTCGCAGCTGCCCGAGTGGAACGTCGCGATGGCGGTGGCCATGATGGTGCTGGCGCCGCCGGTGGCCGTGATCGTGGCCATGCAGCGCTGGTTCGTGAAGGGCCTGATCGAGACCGAGAAGTGAGACATTCTGTGTCAACCCCGAGGCGCGCCACGGCTTCGCCGGGGCGCGTCCGAGCGCTCGCCGGGGGAGTCCGGGGGGGGCGTAGCCCCCTTCGCTTGAAGAGGCTGGGGGGCCATGTCGGGGCCCCCCACGGTGACCAATGACGCGGCTGGCCGCGCACCGCGGCGGCGCGCGCCTCTGGCCCGAGAACAGCCTGCGCGCGTTCCGCGAGTCGCTGGCGCTCGGCGCCGACCTCGTCGAGCTGGACGTGCACCTCACCGCCGACGGGGCGCTCGCGGTCATCCACGACGCGACGCTGCGTCGCACCACGGACCGGCTCGGCCGCGTGCGCACGCGCACGGCCGCCGAGCTTCGGCGCGCGCGGCTGCGCGGCCCGGACCGACGGCTGACGGCCGAGCACGTGCCGATGCTCGAGGACGCCCTCGCGATCGTGGCCGAGGCCGGCGGCGGCGTGCTCGTGGAAGTCAAGGCGCCGGGCCGGAGCCTCGGCGTCCGCTACTTTCCGCGCTCCCGGATCAGGCCGGGCGCGCGATACCAGGGACTCGAGGAGCGGGCCATCGCCGCGCTGTCGAGCGCGAGGCTCCTCGAGCGCGCCAACCTCATGTCGTTCAACCCGGCGGTCATCGAGCGCGCCCGGACGCTGGCCCCCAGGCTGAGCACGACGCTGCTCGTGTCCGCGATGCACGTCCGGCTGGCCCGCGCCCGGCCGGCCGACACGGTGGCGTGGGCGCTCCGGTACGGCGCCACCGACGTCGGGCTCAAGTACACGCTCGTCGACGAGCGCGTGATGGCGGCCGCGCGGGCGGCCCGGGTGAAGGTCGGCGTGTGGACCGTCAACGACGAGCCGGAGATGCGCCGGGTGATCGCTCTCGGCGTGGACGTGCTGACCAGCGATCGTCCGGACCTCGCGCTGCGCGCGCTCGGGCGGGCGTGATCCGGCGCGTCGCCATCGCGGGAGTGCTGCTTGCCCTCGCGAGCTCCGCGTCCGCCGGGCCGGGACCGCTCATCGCCGCGCATCGTGGCGGGGCACGGCTATGGCCCGAGAACAGCCTCGCCGCGTTCCGCGGCGCCATCGCGCTCGGCGTGGACGCGCTCGAGTTCGACGTCCACCTGACCGCGAGTGGCGAGCCCGTCGTCATCCACGATCCCACGCTCGATCGCACCACCACGGCGCGCGGGCTCGTGCTCGAGGCGACGCGCGACGCGCTCTCGACCGCGCGGCTGCGCGACGCGACCGGCGCGCCGACGGACGAGCGCGTGCCGACGCTGGCCCAGGTCCTCGATCTCGCGGCGTCGTCGAAGGTCGACGTCTTGCCGGAGATCAAGCCACAGGTCAACGGCGCTCCCTACGGCGGTCTCGAGGTGCTCGTGCTCGAGGCCCTTGCCGCGCGCGGTCTCTCGCCGCGAGCGGTCGTGCAGTCCTTCGACCCGGCCACGCTGGCGCGCGTGCGCGCGCGGACGCCGTCGGCGCGAACGATGCTGCTCGTGAGCCGAACGCGCCTGGGTGTCGAGGGCATCAGCGCGGTGGACGCCGTGCGCCGGGCCGCCGGCGTCGGGACGACCGACGTCGGCATCGACCACCACCTCGTGGACGCGCGCGTCGTCGCGGCCGCACGGGCTGCCCGCGTGCGCCTCTCGGCCTGGACCGTGAACGCGGAGGCCGACCTGCTGCGCATGCGCACATTGGGCGTCGATGTCGTGATGACCGACCGCCCGGACCTGGCGCTCCGGCTATTCGGGAGACGCTGACTCGATCAGCGTGATTTCAGCCGCACGTCCTCGTAGGGCGACGAGAAGAAGGCGTAGCCGGCCACGAGGCCGATCCCCGACTCCTCCACCCGCGGCCCGACGCCGCTCATGGCGGCCAGCTGCCAGATCGGCGCGAAGATCACCTTGTCGTGCATGAGCTGCTGGATCCGGTGCAGGGTCGCCTCGCGCCGCTTGCGATCCAGCTCCGTCGCCTGTTCGCGGAACAGCCCGTCGATGTCCGGATAGCTTCCATACACGTAGGTGCCGCCGGAGGCGACGAAGGCCTCGATCCGCGTGGCGGCGTTGCCGAACGCGCCGCTGCCACCCTGGACGAGGTTCTTCAGCTTCTTGTCGCCGAACGCCTTGAAGAACGCGGCCCGCTCGAGCGGCCGCACCTTCGCCCGGATGCCGGAGGCCTGAAGATAGTTCACCGTCGCCTCGGCCACGTTCACGAACGCCGCGTCGACGAAGTAGTCGCCCGCGTCGAAGCCGTTCGGGTAGCCTGCCTCCGCCAGGAGCTGCCGGGCCCGGGCGGGATCGTACGCGTACGCCGACGGCTGCCAGTAGAAGTCGAAGCTCGTGGGGATGAGGCTCCCCGTGATCTTCGCGTGTCCCAGGTTCTCCGCCTCGTTGATCGCCTGCCGATCGATGGCGTGGTTCGCGGCCAGACGCACGCGCCGATCGTGCCACGGTGATTTCGGATCCCACTGGTCGGCGAAGTACACCCAGAACGTGGTCGGCACCACGGTCGCCTTCAGCGTGAGCCCGGGTGTGCGCCGGGCTTCTTCGGCCAGCGCGCCGAAGAACGCGTACCCGATGTCGACCTCACCACGCTTGAGCGCGGCCAGCCGCGTGGAGTCGTCCGGGATCGCTCTGAAGACGAGGCGCTTCACGCTCGGCGTCTTGCGCCAGTACTGATCGAACGCTTCCAGCACGAGCTCCACGCCCGGTGTGAACGAGACGAACCGATAGGGCCCGGCGCCGATCGGCGCCTTCTTGAAGCCGTCCTCGCCGACCTTCTCGACGTACTTCTTCGGCACGATCCAGCCCGCCCCGGTGGCGATCGAGTAAAAGGTCATGAAGTCGGGCCATGGCTGCTTCAGGCGGATGCGGACCCGCCCCGGATCCGGAGTCTCGATGGCCAGCACACGGTCCTTGAGCATCCTGTTGGACGCCCCGCGATAGCGCTCCAGCGAGAACTTGACGTCCTCGGCGGTGACCGGCTCGCCGTTGTGGAATCGCACGCCTTTGCGGAGCACGAACTCGTAGACGAGCCAGTCCGTCGACGCGCTCCACGACTCGGCCAGGCTCGGCGCCATGGGGTTGCCCGGCAGCGGCTTCACCATCGCGTCGTGCAGCGCGTACAGCACCACGAACGGCGTGATGATCCCGGACGTCTCGGCGGGGTCGAACCAGGTCGGAGCGAGCGAGAAGTGAACCGCCCAGGTCATCTGGCCTTCGGGCGAGGCGTGGCTCGGCGTCGCGCCGAGGGGCGGGATCGCGAGCAGGAGCAACGCGAGGAGGAGTCTTCGAACGAGTCGCATCGCGCGCGCCTCCTTCAACGAGGCCCTATGATAGCCTCCCGCTATCATGGTCGGCGGCTTCGTGCTCGCGCTCGACCAGGGAACGACCGGCTCGACGGCGCTCGTCGTCGACGTCACGGGCGCCGTCCGGGCGCGCGGCTACGCCGAGGTCCCGCAACACTATCCGCGGCCGGGCTGGGTGGAGCACGACCCCGAGGACCTCTGGACGACGGTCGAGCGGGCCGCGACCCAGGCGCTGAAGACGGCCGGCATCACCGGCGACGACGTCGCCGCCATCGGCATCACCAACCAGCGCGAGACGACGACCGTCTGGGACCGCGCCACCAGTGCGCCGATCCACCGCGCCATCGTCTGGCAGTGCCGCCGCACCGCCGCCGTCTGCGATCGGCTGCGCGCCGACGGCCACGAGGCGATGGTGCGCGAGCGCACCGGCCTCGTGCTCGACGCCTACTTCTCGGGGACGAAGATCGCGTGGATCCTCGATCAGGTGCCCGACGCGCGCCGCCGCGCCGCGCGCGGCCAGCTGGCCTTCGGTACCGTCGACACGTGGCTGCTGTGGAAGCTGACGCGCGGTCGCGTCCACGCGACCGACGTCAGCAACGCCTCGCGCACGCTGTGCCTCAACCTCGCCAGCGTCGACTGGGACGAGCGCATGTGCGCGCTGCTCCGCGTGCCGCGCGAGGTGCTGCCGACGATCGTCGATTCCTCCGGGCCGTGCGGCGAGACGTCGGACCTCGGCTGGCTGCCGGGCGGGATCCCGATCGCAGGCATCGCGGGGGATCAGCAGGCCGCGCTCTTCGGCCAGGCGTGCTTCAAGCCGGGCGAGGCCAAGAACACCTACGGCACCGGCTGCTTCGCGCTGGCGAATACCGGCGAGCGGCCGGTGACGTCGTCGCACGGGCTGTTGACGACGATCGCCTGGCGCATCGGCGGCCGCACCACCTACGCGCTGGAGGGCGCGGTCTTCGTCGCCGGCGCGGCCGTACAGTGGCTGCGCGACGGCCTCGGGATCATCGCCAGCGCCGCGGAGACCGACGGGCTCGCGCGCTCCGTGCCCGACACGGGCGGCGTGTACTTCGTGCCGGCATTCGTCGGGCTCGGCGCCCCCTACTGGGATCAGCAGGCGCGCGGCACCATCGTCGGCCTCACGCGCGGCACCACGCGCGCTCATCTCGCACGCGCGGCGCTCGAAGCGATCGCGTTCCAGAGCCGCGATGTGCTGGAGGCGATGGCCGCCGATGCCAAGTCGACGCTCCGGCGGGTCCGGGTGGACGGCGGCGCTGTCGCCAACGACTTCCTCTGCCAGTTCCAGGCCGATGTGATCGGCGCGGCGGTGGACCGGCCCGCGGTCATCGAGACGACGGGCCTCGGCGCCGCCTATCTCGCCGGCCTCGGCGTCGGGTGGTGGCGGTCGCTCGACGCGGTGGCCGAGCGCCACACGGTCGAGCGCACGTTCACGCCGACGATGGCGGCCGGCGAGCGGACGCAGCGGTACGACGCCTGGAAGCGCGCGGTCGAGCGGTCGCGCGGATGGGCGACGACGTAGTCGGGCGTGGGGTGATGGAGTGGTGACGTGGAAGGAGTTCGCGAGCGCCAGGCGGGACCTGGCCGAGACCGGCCGCTCGCTGCTCCTCCACGGGCCTGGTATCGGACTGGCCTTTCTGGCGACGGTGCGCAAGGACGGCGCGCCCCGCCTGCATCCGGTATGCCCTGTTCTCTCCAGCGATCGTCTCTTCGTCCTCGTGACGCCAGCGTCACCGAAGCGACACGACCTGGTACGGGATGGCCGATACGCGCTGCAGACGTTCCCGCAGCCCAGGGCGGGAAGCGACGAGTTCTACGTCGCAGGCAACGCCAGGCTGGTCGAGGATCCGGCGGTGCGCGACGCAGTCTTTCGAGACGCCAAGCACATGGCGGATGCGTCTGAAGTCCTGTTCGAGCTGTGGATCGATCGGGTCATGCATACGCGATGGGAGAACGTGCTAACGCCACAGATGCGACCGGTGCACAGCACGTGGCGCGCGCCGGGAGCCGCGACAGGAGGAGCGTGACGATGACGCGACGAATGATGGTGCTGACCCTCGCCGCGCTGGCGGCGGTGGCCGCGGCGAGCGGGGCCGGCGCCCAGGCGCCGATCGAGAGCGAGCTGAATCTCATCACGCCGGTGTCGAAGTTCATCCACGACGCGGCGCTGAAGGCGTTCGCCGAGTACGCGAAGGAGAAGTGGAACGTCGCGGTGAAGGTGAACGCGATCCCGGCGGGGACGCCGATCGCGTACGGCCGCATCGTGGAATGGAAGGGCAAGCCCGAGGTCGACATCTTCTGGGGCGGAGAGTCGGCGCTGTTCGAGAAGCTCGCCGACCAGAAGCTCCTGCAGAAGGTCGAGATCTCACGCGACGCCTGGGAGTCGGTCCCGGCCTCCATCGGCAAGCCGAAGCCGATCCCGCTCAAGGACAAGGAGGGCTACTGGATCGGCACCGCGCTGGAGCCGTACGGCCTCGTCTATCACCCCAAGAAGATCCAGCGCCTCGGCATCGCCGAGCCCAGGGAGTGGGACGACCTGCTGAACCCCAAGCTCAGGGGCGAGGTCGCGCAGTGCGCGCCCACGCGCTCGTCGTCGTCGAACGCGACGTACGAGGTGATCCTGTCGATGTACGGCGAGGACAAGGGCTGGGAATGGCTCAAGAAGCTCGCCGCCAACACCGGGCACTTCACCGCGCGAAGCCGTGACGTTCCGACCGTGGTCGCGAAGGGGGAATACACGGCAGGATTCGCGGTCCCGTCGTATATGGCGTTCGAGGAGAAGCTCGCGGGCTTCGATCTCAAGTTCGTGGCGCCGAAGAACGCGTTCGTCACCCCGGAGCCGATGGCCATCCTCGCCGGCGCGCGCAATCCGAAGGCGGCGCGCGCGTTCATCGAATTTCTGCTGACCGAGCGCGGCCAGAAAGTGTTCATGGAGCGTGGTCTCTTCCCGATCACCCCGAGGTACAAGGTGCAGGGACCGCTCGGCTCGACGGCGGAGATGGCGGTGGAGTTCACGGGAGGCGTGCGCTCGTACTTCGACCGCGAGGTATCCAACGTCTACGACGACGCGGGGGCCGCCCGGCGCTCGGAGGCGCTCAAGACGAAGTTCCGCAGCGACATCGAGGCGGTGTGGAAGAAGCCGTAGCCATGTCGTGAGGATCGAGCTCCGCGACGTCGTCAAGCGGTTCGGCGCGGCCACCGCCGTCGACCGCGTCTCGCTCGGGGTCGGCGACGGCGAGCTGTTCACGCTGCTCGGCCCCTCCGGCTGCGGCAAGACGACGCTGCTGCGGATGATCGCGGGCTTCTATCCCGTCGACGGCGGCGAGATCCGGTTCGGCGAGCGTCGCGTGGACGGCCTGCCGCCGTACGAGCGCAACATCGGCATGGTCTTCCAGAACTACGCGCTCTGGCCCCACATGACCGTGCGCGGCAACGTGACGTACGGGCTGCGTCTGCGCAAGCTGGCCGCCGCCGAGATCGGACGGCGGCTGGCGGCGGGGCTGGCCAAGGTGAACCTGACCGGCCTCGAGGACCGCTATCCCGGCCAGCTCTCCGGCGGCCAGCAGCAGCGGGTGGCGCTGGCGCGCGCGCTGGTGCTGAGCCCCGACATCCTGCTGCTCGACGAGCCGCTCTCGAACCTGGATGCGAAGATCCGCGTGCAGGTGCGCGGCGAGATCCGCGCGCTCCAGAAGGACCTCGGCATCACGACGGTGTACGTCACCCACGATCAGGAGGAAGCGCTCTCGCTGTCCGACCGCGTGGCCGTCATGCGCGACGGCCGCGTGCAGCAGGTGGCGCCGCCCAAGGCGCTCTACGAGCGCCCCGCGAACCGCTTCGTGGCGGACTTCGTCGGGACCAACAACTTCATTCCGGGCGTGGTCAAGGAGCGCGCGGGTGCCCACGCGCTCGTGCAGACGGCGCTCGGTCCCGTGCGCGCCCGTCCGGCGGCGGAGCTGGCGCCCGGTGCCGCGTGCGTGCTCGCCGTGCGCCCGGAGAACGTCGCGCTGGACGGCGCCGGCGAGAACGTCGTCGAGGGGCGGGTGCGGCTGGCCGCCTATCTCGGCAACACGCTTCGCTACGACGTCGAGACGACGACGGGGCTGGTGCTCAAGGTGGACGTCGGCGACCCGTGGCATCACGAGGTGCTGCCGGCGGGGCGCGCCGTGCGCGTCGCGTTTCCCGCGTCGGTCACCCTCGTGCTGCGCGACGACTGAAGAGGAGGACGTCATGAAGGTGTTGGTCGTCCGGTGACCGACGGCGCCCTCGCGGCCGCACCCGCGCGCCGGGCCCTGGCGACGGCGCTGCCCGCGCTGGGCGTCGCGCTGATCTGGGCGTTCCTGGCCCTCTTTCTCGTCTACCCGCTGCTGCGCGTCTTCTACGACGCGTTCAGCGACGAGGCCGGACGGCTGACGCTCGCGAACTTCACGGCGTTCGCGGGCGACGCGTTCTATCGTCGCTCGCTCTGGAACTCGCTGGTGCTCGGCGCCGGCACGGTGGCGGCGACCTCCGTGCTCGGCTTCGCGATCGCGCTGCTGCTGGTGCGCTACGACTTCCCGGGCCGCGGGCTCTTCGGTTATCTCACGCTCATCCCGATCATCTCGCCGCCGCTGGTGGGCGTGCTCGGCTTCACCTTCATCATGGGCAAGGCGGGCACCGTCAACATCCTGCTCGAGGACTGGTTCGGGCTGGCGAAGCCGATTAACTTCGTCTACGGCGTGCACGGCGTGCTGCTGGTGGAGACGCTGCACCTCTTTCCGATGATCACGCTCAACGTGGTGGACGCGCTGAGCAAGATCGACCCCTCGCTGGAGGAGGCGGCCGAGAGCGTCGGCGCACGCGGCTGGCGCAAGCTGCGCACGATCACGCTGCCGCTGACGACGCCGGGCTACGTGGCAGGTGCGCTGCTCGTCTTCATCTGGACGTTCTCGGACTTCGCGACGCCCCTCGTGCTGGGCGTGCATGACCTGCTCGCCTCCCAGGCCTATCTCAACATCGTGCAGTTCGTGGACCGGCGCCTCTTCCGCATGGGCCTCGTCATCTCGGCGCTGATGGTCGCGCTCGCGGTCGTGTTTCTGGTGGCCGCCCGGCGTTACGTCGCGATCAAGGACTACTCGTCGCTGTCCTACTCGCGCGTGGCCCGACGGCGTCTGGGCCCGCTCGGCGCGACGGCGGCGGTGACCTTCCTGTCGGCCGTGATGGCGTTCTCGTTCATCCCGTATCTGGGAGTCGCCCTCGCCTCGGTCGGCAAGGGCTGGTCGATGACGCCGTTCCCGGTGCGCTACACGTGGCTCTTCTTCGAGCGCGTGATCGTCGAGACACCGAAGTACATCGTGAACAGCCTGCTGTACTCCGTCCTGGCCGTGGTGATCTGCATCGTCGTCGGCGTGCCGATCGCGTGGATCCTCGCGCGCACCCGGCTGCCCGGGCGCGACACGCTCGACGGGCTCAACACGCTGATCCTCGCCGTGCCCGGCACCGCCATCGGCATCGCGTACATCCGCGCCTTCCACGTCGAGCTGCCGTGGCTCGGGGTGCCGCTCACGAGCCTGTGGATCATCCTGCCGATCGTGCTCGCCGTGCGCCGGCTGCCGTACACGGTGCGCGGCTCGTACGCGTCGCTGCTGCTCGTCCACCGCTCCATGGAAGAAGCGGCGGCCAGCGTGGGCGCGACGGGCGTCCGCTCCTTCCGCGACGTGACGCTGCCGCTGATCTGGCGCGGCGTGCTCGTCGGCTCGCTGTTCTCGTTCATGACGTCGCTGCAGGAGGCCTCGGCCGTCCTCTTCCTGTCGCTGGGCGGCTGGGAGACGATTCCCGTCGGCATCTTCGCCTTCTACATCGCAGGCAGCGCCAACGAGGCGGCCGCGCTCGGCGTGATCCTGATCGCCGTCGCCACCGTCAGCGTGCTCGCGATCAACCGCATCGCGGGCACGCGCATGGGCGGCATGTTCGGTTAAGGGCCGAGGAGTCGGGGCAGCTCGCGCATGTCCTGGAACACCACCGTCCCGCGTCCCTCGAGCCAGTGCCTGGGCGTCAACCCGCCGGCATAACCGAACGCGCGCATGCCGGCCGCGCGCGCGGCCTCGATGCCATAGCGGCTGTCTTCGACGACGGCGCAGTCTGCGGGGCGCACGCCCATGCGATCCGCCGCGTGGAGGAAGAGATCGGGCGCCGGCTTGCCCCGGACGACATCGCCGGCGCCGAAGATTCGGCCCGCGAAGCGGCTGTAGAGCCCGGTGAGGCCCAGCGTGTAGCGAATCCTCTCGTGGGTCCCGCTCGACGCGACGCAGGTCGGAACGACGATCGCGTCGAGCGCCTCGAGAATCCCGGGCACCGGTTTGAGGTCGGCTTCGAACGCGTCCCGATACAAGCGCTGGAAGGGCTCGTCCCAGTTCGCGGCAAGCGGCCGGCCGAGGTGGGCCTCGATCTGCGACGCCATGTACTCGTCCGTCCGGCCCAGGAATCGCTCGAGCACTTCCGCCTCCGTCAGCGTCCACCCGAGTTGCGCGAGCACGGCGACGTCGATCCGCACGGTGATCCGCTCGCTGTCCACCAGCACGCCGTCGCAATCGAAGATCACGAGCCGGACGGGGTTGCTCACGGGCGCGACTCTACCCGAGCGAGCCGCGGTTGTGCGATCTCTTCACAAGCCCCGGGGGCTGTGCTAGTGTTTCGCGTCACATGGCGCCGCCCGGGAAGAAATCGCCCTGGACCGCGCTCGCCGAGCTGTCCTCGATCGGCATCGCGATGGTGCTCGCGACCGTGATCGGATTCGTCGGCGGCTACTATGCCGACACGTGGCTCGGCACCGAGCCGTGGCTCCTGCTGATCGGGCTCGGCCTCGGGATCGCCGCGGGGTTCGTGATGTTCTTTCGATCGGTCAGCAAAGCCGGACGGGAGATCGATGACTCCAAGTGACCTGACGTCGCGCGTGTCGCGCGACGCGTGCGTGCTGGGCATGGCCGTGGCCGGCCCCGCCGCGTGGCTCGGCGGGCTCGACGGCGCGCTGGGCGCCGCCGCCGGCGCCGTCATCGCCGTCGGCAACTTTCGCTGGCTCGCGTCGCGGGTCACGGGAGGGCTCGACGCCGGGTCCACGATCCGCGCCCTGTGGACGCTCGCCGCCGTGCTGCGGCTCGCCGCGCTGGCGGCGGCGGTGGGGCTGGTGCTCGTCAGCGGTCACGCGCATCCGCTCGCGGTGGTGTGCGGGCTGAGCGTGCTGCCGGTCGCCGTCGTCGCGCACGGTCTGCGCGGCGCGCGCGCGGAGGCCTGAGTGGAGGCCATCGAGCACCCGCCGATTTTCCATCTGCCCGGCATGCCGGACCACGTCACCTACACGTGGCTGGTGATGATCATCCTGGCCGGGGTCGCGTTCATGGCGACGCGCCGGCTGGAGCTGGTCCCGCGCGGCGCGCAGAACGCGCTAGAGATCGTGCTCGAGCAGTTCCAGCAAACCATCGAGGACGTCATGGGCGCCGCCGGGCGTCCCTACCTGCCGCTGATCGCGACCCTCGGCCTGTTCATCTTCACCGCGAACCTCATGAGCCTGGTGCCGGGCCTGGCCGGGCCCACCACGAACCTCAACACGACGGCGGCCTGCGCCCTGATCGTCTTCTTCACCTATCACGCGGTCGGCATCCGCAAGCAGGGCGTCGTCAACTACATCAAGCACTTCATGGGACCGGTGTGGTGGCTCGCCTGGCTCATCATGCCGATCGAGTTCATCAGCCACCTCGCCCGGCCGCTGTCGCTCACGCTCCGGCTCTTCGGCAACATGGTGGGCGGGCACATCCTGCTCGCCGTCATCTTCTTCCTGATGGGCCTGCAGGGATTGCTCGGCTGGGCGCTGTCGGGCAGCGTGGTCGGCGCGCTCGTCGGCGGCGTCGGCGCGGCCGTCACCATCGCGTTCACGGTGATCTTTCTCTATCCCTTGAAGCTCCTGGTGTCCTTCCTCCAGGCGTTCATCTTCGTCATGCTGACGATGCTGTACATCTCGGGAGCGATCGAAGAGGCGGACCACGGTCACGGTGCGGAGCACCACGACGCGGGCCATCACTAGCCGCAGATCACACGTACAGAGGAGGACGGTCGTGCGACGTTCACTGATGCTGGGAGCTCTGTTCGTTCTGGCGTTCCCCGGTTTGGCCCTCGCGGCCGACGCCCCCGCCACCGGCGGGTGGCTCGCCCCGTTCACGGTGATCGCCGCCGCCATCGGCATGGCGATCGCCGCCGGCCTGTGCGGACTCGGGCAGGGTCGGGCGGTGGCCGCGGCCGTCGAGGCGATGGCGCGGCAGCCGGGCGCGGCGCCGCGCATCCAGCTGGCCATGGTCATCGGTCTCGCCCTGATCGAGTCGCTGGCCATCTACACGCTGGTCATCGCCTTGATCCTGCTGTTCGGGAAGGGCATCAACTTCGCGTGATGTCACTCGGGTAGGCTGACTCGGCCGGGCGTCCGTCTCGACGGCGCCCGGCCTTTTTCACATGCCACGTCGGTCCGCGTACCGCGCGTCGAGGATCCCGGAGATGACGATTCACCGTCTCTCCGTCTACACGCGCTGCCTGCTCCAGCTCGAGGAGGACGGCGTCAAGACCATCTCCTCGCAGGAGATGGCGGACCGTTTCAATCTGAACTCCGCCCAGGTGCGCAAGGACCTCGCCTACTTCGGCGAGTTCGGCGTGCGTGGCATCGGCTACTACGTCGCCGGCCTCAAGGCCGAGCTGCAGCAGATCCTGGGGCTCGACCGCCAGTGGCCCGTCGTGCTGGTCGGCTTCGGCAACCTCGGCTCCGCGCTCTTCCACTACAAGGGCTTCGGCCGCCAGGGCTTCCGCATCGCCGCCATCGTCGACGACGATCCCGCCAAGGTCGCGCGCGAGGTGGAATCCGTGCCCGTCGTTCCGAGCCGCGACCTCGCGCGCGAGGTGAAGGCGCGCGGCATCCAGATCGCGATCGTCGCCGTCCCCGCCGAGTCGGCGCAGGCCGTCACCGACCGGCTCGTCAGCGCCGGCATCCGCGCGATCCTGAACTTCGCGCCGGCGCGTTTGAAGGTGCCGCGCGAGGTGCGGCTGAAGAACGTCGACCTCTCGATCGAGCTGGAGACGCTGTCGTTCTACCTGGCGCAGGGGGCGCGCTAGGGCTGACGTCCGCCCTCCCCGTGGTACCGTAAGCCGTCGAGATGTTGAGGGACTGGCAGGCGTTTGGGGACCTGGCAAAGAGGTTCGCCGAGGGAGACGTCTGCCTCCGCGTGGCCGGGCTCGCCGGCGCGGCGCGCGCGCTCGCCGTCGCCGAGCTTCTGCACGCCCATCCGCGGCCCGTCGTCATCGTCGTCGCGTCGCTCGCCGACGCCCACCGCTTCGCGCAGGACCTCAAGTTCTTCGGCGCCCCCGCGTTCGAGTTCCCGGAGCGCGAGCCGCAGCTCTGGAAGGGCGGCCACCATCGCGAGGCGGAAGCCGAGCGCGCGATGATCGTGCGGCGGCTGACGGCGGGCGAGCCGATCGCGGTCGTGGTGACGCCGGCGGCGCTGGACACGCCGCTGCAGGCGCCGGGCGCGTTCCGCGAGGGCACGCTGCGCCTCGCGACGAAGGACAGCCTCGACCGCGAGCTGCTGCTGGAGGCGCTCGAGAAGGCCGGCTACGAGCGCGCCGACACCGTCGTCGAGGTCGGGCAGTGGAGCGCCCGCGGCGGCATCGTCGACGTCTTCTCGCCCATGCATCCGAGCCCGGCGCGGCTGGAGTTCGACGGCGACGACATCGAGTCGATCCGCCTCTTCGATCCGACGACGCAGCGCTCGACGGGGACGCTCGACGAGCTGCTCGTGCTGCCGCTGGTCGCGGTGCCGGAGACGGCTGACGCGGGCGCCACGCGCCTCCTCCAGTATCTGCCCGCCGGCGCGCCCGTCATCGTGGACGCGCCGCGGCTGCTCGACGAGACCTCCGAAGACGCGCCGGGCCGCCGGCCGCTGGTCGAGATCATCGCCGGCCGTCCGCGCGTCGAGCTGGAAATCCTCGCCGCCGGGGAGGCCGACGTCACGCTCGAGGCGCTCTCCGTGGATCCGTACTCGGGCAAGTTCGACCGGCTCGTCGACGACGTCAACCGCTGGCGCGGCGAGGGCTTCACCGTCCGCCTCGTCGCCGCCGATCCGGGCCAGGCCGAGCACCTGCGCGAGATCCTCCACGACCATGATCTCGACACGCGCGTGGTCGAGGGGCTGGAGGCGCCGGACTCGATCGCCATCGTGGTGGGCGAGCTGTCGAGCGGCTTCGCGGTGCCCGCGGTGGGACTGGTGGTCCTGGCCGAGACGGAGATCTTCGGCGCGCGCCGGCGCACGCTGCGGCGGCCCAAGTACCAGCGCGGCGCCGCCCTGACCGCGTTCACCGATCTCGCCGTCGGCGACCTCGTCGTCCACGAAGATCACGGCATCGGGAAGTATCTCGGGCTGCGCACGATGCGCATCAGCGACAAGGACGCCGACTTCCTGCTGCTCGAGTACGCCGACAACAACCAGCTCTACGTCCCCGTCGACCGCCTCGACCTCGTCTCGAAGTACCTCGGCGCCGACGCGGGCGCCGCGCGCCTGGACCGCCTCGGCGGCGCGTCGTGGCAGCGCGTCAAGGAATCGGTCCGTGCGGCGCTGCGCGAGATGGCCGAGGAGCTGCTGAAGCTCTACGCGCGGCGCTCGGTGGCCCAGGGCCACACCTATCAGCCGGACACGCCGTGGCAGCGGGAGTTCGAGGCGTCGTTCCGCTTCGAGGAGACGCCGGACCAGCTGCGCGCGATCAAGGACGTCAAACGCGACATGGAGAGCCCGCGGCCGATGGACCGGCTCGTGGCCGGCGACGTCGGCTACGGCAAGACGGAAGTCGCGCTGCGTGCGGCGTTCAAGGCGGTGGCCGACGGCATGCAGGTCGCGGTGCTGGTGCCGACGACGGTGCTGGCCCAGCAGCACTGGTCGACGTTTGCCGAGCGCTTCGCGCCGTTCCCGGCCAAGGTCGAGCTGCTCTCGCGCTTCCGCTCGCCGAAGGAGCAGAAGAAGATCGTCGAGGGGCTGAAGCACGGCACCGTCGACGTCGTCATCGGCACGCACCGGCTGCTCGGCAAGGACGTGGAGTTCAAGAACCTCGGCCTGCTGATCGTGGACGAGGAGCACCGCTTCGGCGTCGCCCACAAGGAGCGCGTGAAGCAATTGCGCGCCTCGGTGGACGTGCTGGCCATGACGGCCACCCCGATCCCGCGCACCTTGTATATGTCGCTCTCCGGGGTGCGCGACATGTCGGTCATCGAGACGCCGCCGGTGGACCGGCTGCCCATCGAGACGGTCGTGCGCCGCTTCAACCGCGCCGTCATCAAGGAGGCGCTCGAGCGCGAGCTGGCGCGTGGCGGCCAGGTCTTCTTCGTGCACAACAGAGTCCAGTCGCTGCCGTCGATGGCTCGCTTCGTTCGAGAGCTTGTTCCAGACGCTCGCGTCATCATGGCGCATGGGCAAATGGACGAACGCGAGCTCGAGGGAGCGATGGTGCGCTTCGTGGACGGCCAGGCGGACGTGCTCGTCTCGACGGCCATCGTGGAATCGGGTCTCGACATTCCCGCGTCGAACACGATCATCGTCAACCGCGCCGACCGCTTCGGCCTGGCCCAGCTCTACCAGCTGCGCGGCCGCGTGGGCCGCGAGCGCCAGCAGGCCTACGCCTATCTCCTGGTGCCGGCCGACGGGCGCGTGGACGATCAGGCCCAGCGGCGCCTGCGTGCGCTGCAGGAGCTGACCGAATTGGGCTCGGGGTTCAAGCTGGCCATGCGCGACCTCGAGATCCGCGGCGCCGGCAACCTCCTCGGGGCCCAGCAGCACGGCCACATCGCCGCCGTGGGCTACGATCTTTACGCCAAGCTTCTTGCGGAAGCCGTGCGAGAATTGGGCGGCGAACCGGCCGCCGCGAGCGTCGAGCCCGTGATCAGCGTCGCGGAGGAAGGCTTCGTCCCCGAAGACTATGTCCCCGAGGTCAATCAGCGACTCGCGTTCTACAAGCGGCTGGCCGGCGCCACCGACGACGCCGAAGTGGAGGACATCCGCGCCGAGCTCATCGATCGCTTCGGCCCGCTGCCGGAGCCCGCGCGGCGCCTGCTCGACATCGTCCGCATCCGCGTGGCCGCCCGCGCCCTGCACGTCGAGAAGATCGAGGCCGGCGAGGGCCGCGCGTTGATCACCTTCGCGGCGACCACCCGGCTGGAGCCCGCGCGGCTCGTGCACGCCATCCACGACAGCCGCGGCCGGCTCAAGATGAAGCGCGAGTTCACGATCGAGGCCTCGATCGCGAAGGGCGCGTGGCCCGCGGTGCGCGACTCCATCCTCCGTACCCTCGACGACCTCGCGCGCTCATGACGCCGGCGCTGCGCATCGTTGCCCTCGCGCTCCTGCTCGGCGGCTGCGCGGTGCCCTCGTGGGTGCCGCTGATCGGCAAGCCGAAGGGCCCGCCGCCGCCGGCGCCCGTGGCCGGCAAGCCGTTGTCGCCGGACATGCCGATGCCGGGCGACGTGCGCATTCGCCCGCCCGAGCACGACGAGGGCATCGCGGACCGCGTGGTGGCCGTCGTCAACAACGACGCGATCACGCTGAGCGAGCTGCAGGAAACCATCGTCGCCTACCGCGCCGAGAACCGGCAGCAGCGGGGCGCCGGTCCCGGCGACGACGAGCTGGCCAAGCAATTCCTGCCGAAGCTCATCGACAGTCGCCTGCAGCTGCAGGAGGCGGACCGCGAGAGGATCACCGTCGATGATCAGGAAGTTTCCGACGAGCTGACCGAGCGGATCAAGATCTACAACGCGAAGACCCTCGAAGAGTTCGAGAAGCTCGTCAAAGAGCAGGGCATCACGATGGACTCCGTCAAGAAGCGCGTGCGGGAGGGCCTGCGCGTGCAGAAGGTGATCCGGCGCAAGGTGGTGCTGCGCGTGTCGGTGACCGACGCCGAGATCGTGCAGTACGTCGAGGAGAATCGCCAGAAGCTCGAGACGGGCCTCTCCTATCATGCGCGGCATCTCCTCGTCGTCCCCGAAGGCAGCGACGACGCCGCGTGGGAGAGTGCCCGGATCAAGGCCGACCTGCTCCGCGCGCAGGTCCTGGACGGGGGCGACTTCGTGGCCGTCGCCCGCGAGTACTCCAGGGATGCCAGCGCCAAGGACGGCGGCGACCTGGGCACCCTGAAGCGTGGTGAGCTCGCTCAGGACATCGAGACCGAGATCCTTGGACTGGAGCCGGGGCAGGTCTCACCCCCCTACCGGTCCTCGCTCGGGTATCACGTCTTCCGGCTGGAGTCGAAGGAGTCCCTGGAGGGCGACGGGCTCACCCGGGTCAAGCAGCAAATCCGCGAAATCCTGTTCCGCCAGAAGTACGAGGCCCGGCTGGAGGCCTGGCTCAAGGAGATCAAGCAGCGGGCGATCATCGAGATCCGTATGTGAAAAATATTGACAGCGCCCCCCTGGCGATGCGAGGATGACATCCAACGTCGTAGCTCCAACCCCGTAGAAACCCTGCAAAAAGCGCAGAACTCTAACGCCATGCGGCCATGAGTGCCGCCCCCGGAGCCCGTTGATGAGCGCCCGCCGAGAACAACGAGGTCAAGGAAACCCGACCCAGCAGGACGCGCAGCAGAACCCCGTGAACGGGATGAACCTGTCAGAGCTCAAGGAAAAGACGATCTCCGACCTCAACACCATCGCCCGCGAGCTCAACGTGCAGAGCGTGGGCGGGCTGCGCAAGCAGGAGCTGATCTTCAAGATCCTCCAGGCGCAGGCCGAGAAAGATGGGTTGATCTACGCGGAAGGCGTCCTGGAAGTCCTGCCGGATGGATTCGGATTCCTGAGAGCTCCGGACTACAACTACTTGCCCGGACCGGATGATATCTACGTCTCGCCGTCGCAGATCCGGCGCTTCGACCTGCGCACCGGCGATACGATCTCCGGCCAGGTCCGCCCGCCGAAGGACACCGAGCGATACTTCGCGCTCCTCAAGGTCGAGGCGATCAACTTCGAGACGCCCGAGCAGGCGCGCGAGAAGATCTTCTTCGACAACCTCACACCGCTCTATCCGCTGGAGCGGCTGCGCCTCGAGTACGACGCCGAAGACCTGACCACGCGCGTGATGGACCTGCTCTGTCCCATCGGCAAGGGGCAGCGCGGCATGATCGTGGCCGCGCCGCGCACCGGTAAGACAATGATGCTGCAGAAGCTGGCCAACGCCATCGCCAAGAACCACCCGGAGGTCTACCTCATCGTGCTGCTCATCGACGAGCGGCCGGAAGAGGTCACCGACATGCAGCGCTCGGTGAAGGGCGAGGTCATCTCGTCCACCTTCGACGAGCCGCCGCAGCGCCACATCCAGGTGGCCGATATGGTGATCGAGAAGGCCAAGCGGCTGGTCGAGCACAAGCGCGACGTGGTGATCCTGCTCGACTCGCTGACGCGCTTCGCGCGCGCCCACAACGCCGTCATCCCGTCCTCCGGCAAGGTGCTCTCGGGCGGTCTCGACGCCAACGCGCTGCAGCGGCCGCGCCGCTTCTTCGCGCAGGCGCGCAACATCGAGGAGGGGGGCTCGCTGACCATCGTGGCCACGGCCATCGTGGACACGGGCAGCCGGATGGACGACGTGATCTTCGAGGAGTTCAAGGGCACCGGCAACATGGAAGTCCATCTCGACCGGCGCCTCATGGACAAGCGCATCTTCCCCACCATCAACATCGAGCAGTCGGGCACCCGCAAGGAAGAGCTGCTCCTCGAGAAGGACGAGCTGCAGAAGGTCTGGCTCCTGCGCAAGGCGCTGTCGCAGCTCAACCCCGTCGAGGGGATGGAGCTGCTGCTGGACAAGCTGAAGCTCACCAAGTCCAACAAGGAGTTCCTCGCCTCCATGCACTCCATGGGGTAAGAACCTCGGAGGGGGGCTTCGCCCCCCTTCCGACGGTCGTCGCGCGCCTCAGACGCGCTCCTCCCTGCCTCTCCCAGACTCGGATTGCGCGGGCGAAGCCCGCGCTCGAAAGCGGCGAACGCTCCTGGTCGCCGAGAACGAGCCGGCATCCTGTTCCTTGCGATCGACATCCTAAGGGCGATTAAACGCCCGCGCTTTTTGCATTTCCGGGGCGTCGCTGGTATCGTTAGGCTTCCTGAGGGAGGGCTGAGCCGTGAAGGTGGGTATTCATCCGGATTACGTCGACACCACGATCACTTGCGCGTGCGGCGAGGTTGTCAAGACCCGCTCCACGCGGCCGAACATCCACGTCGAGGTGTGCTCGAAGTGCCATCCGTTCTTCACGGGCAAGCAGAAGCTCATGGACACGGCCGGCCGCGTCGAGCGCTTCCAGCGCAAGTACAAGCGGCAGCCTGCGGCCGCTCAATAATCACTTGGGGGGCCCCGACATGGCCCCCCACCCCCCCCAGCGCCGTCTCCGCCGTGCGGAGTTGAGCCATGTTGTTCGATAAGCTCCGCCAGATCGAGGAGCGATCGCACGAGATCGCTCGCGTCCTCTCCGATCCCGCCATCTTCGGCCAGCCGGCGGAGTACGCCCGTCTGCGCAAGGAGCACGCCGACACCCTCGAGATCGTCGAGAAGTTCACCGAGTACCGCGAGGTGCTCAAGCGGCTCGGCGAGGCGCGCCACATCCTGGCCGAGGGCGGCGACCGCGAGCTGGCCGAGCTGGCCCAGACCGAGATCGACGAGCTCTCCGCGCGCCAGGCCGCGCTCGAGGAGGAGCTGAAGAAGCTCGTCCTGCCCAAGGACCCGAACGACGACAAGAACGTCTTCGTCGAGATCCGCGCCGGCGCCGGCGGCGACGAGGCGGCGCTGTTCGCCGCCGACCTCGCGCGCATGTACACGAAGTACGCGGAGGCGCAGCGCTGGAAGGTGGAGGTGATGGACTCGAGCCCCACCGGCGTCGGCGGCCTCAAGGACGTCATCCTCTTCATCCAGGGCCGCGGCGCGTGGAGCCGGCTCAAGTTCGAGCGCGGCGTCCACCGGGTGCAGCGCGTGCCCGTCACCGAGGCGAGCGGCCGCATCCACACCTCCACCGTCACCGTCGCGGTGTTGCCGGAGGCGGAGGACGTGGACGTGCGGGTGGAGGAAAAGGACCTGCGCGTGGACGTGTACCGCTCGTCGGGTCCGGGCGGGCAGGGCGTCAACACCACCGACTCCGCGGTGCGGATCACGCACGTCCCGACGGGGCTCGTCGTCACGTGCCAGGACGAGCGCTCGCAGCTCAAGAACCGCGCGAAGGCGATGCGCGTGCTCAAGGCGCGGCTGCTCGAGCGCGCGCAGGAAGAGCAGCAGGCGGCCATGGCCGCCGATCGAAAGTCGCAGGTCGGCACCGGTGAGCGCAGCGAGCGGATCCGCACCTACAATTTCCGCGAGGGCCGCGTGACCGATCACCGGATCGGGCTCACGCTGCACCGCCTGCCCGCGATCCTCGAGGGCGACCTGGACGAGATCGTCGACGCGCTGGCGGCGGCCGAGCAGGCCGAGCGGCTGCAGAAGGTCGAGTCGTGAGACGCGCCGTGGATCCGGACACGCTGATCGGCTCGCGGCCGAGCGTCCAGGCGGCCCTCGCCCTCGGGGCCGACGCGCTGCGGAGCGCGGGCGTGGAGAGTGCGCCCGTGGATGCCGAGTGGCTGCTGGCCGGGGCCCTCCGGGTCTCGCACGGCGCGCTGAGCGCCGAGCCGCGGCGGACGCTGGAGGCGCCGGAGGCCGGGTGGTACGTGGCCGCGCTGAGGCGCCGCATGAAGCGCGAGCCGCTGCAGCACATCCTCGGCAGCCAGCCGTTCCGGCACGTCACGGTGAGGGTCACCGCCGACGCCATGGTGCCCCGCCCCGAAACGGAGCTTCTCGCCGCGTGGGCGCTGGACCTCCTGCCCCGCGGCCCGCGGCGGCCGCTCGCGATCGATCTGGGCACGGGGACGGGCTGCATCGCGTGCGCGATCGCGTCGGAGCGTCCGGACGTCGAGGTGATCGCGCTCGAGGCGGCGGCCCGCGCCGTGACGCTGGCGCGGGAGAACGTCGCCGCGCTCGGACTCTCGGGGCGCGTCAGGGTCGAGGTCTCCGAGCTGTTCTCGGCGCTGGGGGCGACCCTCGCCGACGTCATCGTCTGCAATCCGCCGTATCTGCCGACGGGGCTGATCGCGACGCTGGCGCCCGAGGTCAGCCAGTACGACCCGCGCGGAGCGCTCGACGGCGGCGTGGACGGGCTGAGGGTCATCCGGCGCATCGTCGCCGAGGCGCCGCAGCGGCTGCTGCCCGGCGGCGCGCTCGTGCTGGAGACCGCGGGGGGCGATCAGGCGCGCGCCGTCGTCGCCCTCATGGAGAAGGCGAGCTTCACCGGCGTCCAGACGAGGCGCGACCTCGCCGGCGTCGAGCGCTTCGTCGCGGGGAGAATCCTGTAATGCCCGCGCGCCTCGTGATCGAGGGCGGCGTCCCGCTGCGCGGGCGCGTCGCGGTCGGCGCGGCGAAGAACGCGACGCTGCCGGCGCTGGCGGCGGCGCTCCTCACCAGCGAGCCCGTGACGCTGACCAACGTGCCCGACCTCGGCGACATCCGTACGATGCTGAGGCTGCTCGAGACCCACGGCGCCGCCGTCGCACGCGACGGCCGCCGGGTCGAGGTGCGCGTGCCGCGCGTCGCCAACGACGAGGCGTCCTACGAGCTGGTCTCGACGATGCGCGCCTCCGTGCTGGTGCTCGGGCCGCTGGTGGCGCGCCACGGCTCCGCGCGCGTCGCGCTGCCCGGCGGCTGCGCGATCGGCGTGAGGCCGATCGACCAGCACCTCAAGGGGCTGGCCAAGCTCGGCGCCGACATCGCGATCGAGAACGGCTACGTCGTCGCGCGGGCCCGTCGCCTGCGCGGCGCGCGCATCACGACGGACCTCGTGACGGTGACCGGCACCGAGAACCTCATGATGGCGGCCGTGCTCGCGGATGGGACCACCATCATCGAGAACGCGGCGCGCGAGCCCGAGGTGGCCGACCTCGCCGCGCTGCTGACCTCGATGGGCGCCAAGCTCGACGGCGTCGGGACCGGCCACCTCGAGATCCAGGGCGTGCCGGCGCTCGCCGGCGCCACACACCAGGTGATCGCCGACCGCATCGAGGCGGGTACGCTGATCACGGCCGGCGCGATCACGGCCGGCGACGTCACGGTGACGGACGTGGCGCCCGAGCACCTCGAGGCGGTGCTGGCCAAGCTCGACGAGTGCGGGGTCGACCTCGACGTGGGGCCGGCCTGGGTGCGGGTGCGGGGGCCGGCGCGACCGGGCGCGGCCGACGTGACGACGAGCCCGTTCCCGGGCTTCCCCACGGACATGCAGGCGCAGCTCATGACGCTGCTGGGGCTCGCCGACGGGCAGTCACGCGTCACCGAGACGATCTTCGAGAACCGCTTCATGCACGCGGCGGAGCTCGTGCGGCTGGGCGCGCGCATCGAGACCGACGGCGCCATCGCCGTCGTGCGCGGCGTCGCCGCCTACCAGGGCGCGCCGGTGATGGCCTCCGACCTGCGCGCGTCGGCCGCGCTCGTGCTGGCGGGGCTCGCGGCGCGCGGCACGACCGAGGTCTCGCGTATCTACCACCTCGACCGAGGCTACGAGCACCTCGAGCAAAAGCTGGCGGCCCTCGGCGCCCGCATCGAGCGCACATCGCGATGAAGAACGGGCTGACGCTCGCGCTGCCGAAGGGCCGGCTGCTCGACCCGGCGCTCGACCTGCTCCGCGAGCTGGGCGTGAGCGGGATCGATCCCGACTCGCGCAAGCTCATCTTCCGCGACGCGGGCCACGACCTCGAGATCCTCCTGCTCAAGCCCGCCGACGTGCCGGCGTACGTCACCTACGGCGCCGCCGACCTCGGCGTGGTCGGCAAGGACATCCTGCTGGAGCAGGAGCCCGACGTGTACGAGCCGCTCGACCTCGGCTTCGGCTTCTGCCGCCTCGTGGTGGCGGAGCCGCGCGCGCTCTGGGAGCGCGACGACCCGGCCAAGTGGTCGTGGGTCCGCGTGGCCACGAAGTACCCGCGGCTCACCGAGGCGTACTTCTCGGCGCGCGGCATCCAGGTGGAGATCGTGCGGCTCGACGGCTCGATCGAGCTGGCGCCGCTGGTCGGGCTCGCCGACCGCATCGTGGACCTCGTGCAGTCGGGCGAGACGCTGCGCGCGAACGGGCTGGTCGAGGTCGCGGAGATCACGCGCTCGACCGCGCGGGTGATCGTCAACCGTGCCTCGATGAAGACCGAGCACGGCGCGGTCACCCAGCTGATCGACGACATGCGCGCGCGCCTGGGGGCGTCGCGATGATCCGCACGCTCGACGCCCGCGCGCTGGGCGTGGACGCGGTCGTGACCGCGCTCGAGCGCCCGCCCTCCCGGGCGCCGTCGGGCGTGTCGGCCGCGGTGGACGAGATCCTCGCGGGCGTGCGCGCGCGTGGCGACGCCGCCGTGCTCGCGTACACCGCGAAGCTCGACGGCTTCGCGGCGCCATCCGCACCGGCGCTGGCGATCGCCACCGCCGCCATGGACGCCGCGCTGCGCGCACTGGAGCCCGCGGCGCGCGCGGCGCTCGATTACGCCGCCGAGCGCATCGAGCGCTACCACGCGGCCGCGATGCCGAAGTCGTGGCGGCTGACCGACGAGCACGGCTCGAGCCTGGGCCAGGAAGTCCGGCCGCTCGACCGCGTCGGCATCTACATTCCCGGCGGCCGCGCGGCCTATCCGTCGACGGTGCTGATGACGGCGGTGCCGGCGCGCGTGGCCGGGGTCAAGGAGATCGTGCTCGTCACGCCGCCCGGCGCCGACGGCAGCGTGAACCCGGTGGTGCTCGCGGCCGCGCGCGTGGCCGGCGTCACCGAGGGCTGGCGCATCGGCGGCGCTCAGGCGGTGGCCGCCCTCGCGTACGGCACGGCCACCATCCGTCGCGTGGACAAGATCGTCGGCCCGGGCAACATCTACGTCGCGCTCGCGAAGACCCGGGTCGTTGGTGAGGTCGGCATCGACATGATGGCGGGGCCGAGCGAGGTCGTCGTCGTCGCCGACGCCGCCGCCGATCCGGACTGGATCGCGGCCGACCTGCTCGCGCAGGCCGAGCACGATCCGATGGCGCGTGCCGTGCTGATCACCGACGCCCCGGCGCTGGCCCCGCGCGTCGAGAAGGCGCTGGCAGCGCGGCTCGCCATGCTGCCGCGGCGCGAGATCGCGGCCGCCGCGCTGCGCGACCACGGCGCGCTGATCCTGACCGAGAGCCTCGAGCGCGCCGTCGAGATCGCCAACCGCCTGGCCCCCGAGCACCTCGAGCTGATGGTGGCGGTGCCGGCCGCGCTGCTGCCGCGCGTGCGCCATGCCGGGGCGATCTTCCTGGGCGCCCACACGCCCGAGGTCGTCGGCGACTACGTGGCGGGGCCGAACCACGTCCTGCCGACGGCGGGGACGGCGCGCTTCGCGTCGCCGCTCGGCACGGAGGACTTCGTGAAGCGCTCGAGCGTGCTCGAGTACTCGCCGTCGGGGCTGGCCGCGGCGCTGCCGCACCTGACGACGCTGTCGCGGATCGAGGGACTGACGGCCCACGGGAGCGCCGCGGAGGCGCGCACGAAGAAGGACCAGGGGGGGCATGCATGAGCGAGGGACGGCAGGCGCGCGTGGAGCGCAAGACCAAGGAGACGGAGATCACGCTCGCGCTGGGGCTGGACGGCACCGGCGCGTCAAAGGTGAAGACGCAGATCCCGTTCTTCAGCCACATGCTCGAGGCGTTCTCCAAGCATGGGCTGGTGGACCTTGCCGTCGACGCGCAGGGCGACGTCGAGGTCGATCAGCACCACATCGTCGAGGACGTCGGCATCGTGCTCGGCCAGGCCCTCAAGCAGGCGCTCGGTGACAAGAAAGGCATCGTGCGCTTCGGCACCGCCGCGATTCCGATGGACGAGACGCTCGTCTCGGCGGCGGTGGACGTCTCGGGGCGGCCGTTCCTCGTCTTCAGCGTGCCGGTGACGCGCGGGCGCGTCTCGAATTTCGACTGCGACCTGCTGCAGGAGTTCTTCCGCGCGCTCGCGTTCAACGCGGAGATCACGCTGCACGTCACCATGCACTATGGCCACAACCTGCACCACATCACCGAGGCGGTGTTCAAGGCGGTCGGCCGCGCGATCGCGCAGGCCACGCGCCACGACCCGCGCATCGCGGGGATCCTGCCCTCCACCAAGGGGACGCTCTAGGTGATCGCGATCGTGGCAGTGCGAGCCGCAGCCGAAGGCGAGGCGAGCCTGTGATTGCGATCGTGGATTACGGGCGGGGCAACCTCGGCTCGGTCGAGAAGGCCTTCGCGCGCCTCGGCGTGCCGGCGACGGTCACCCAGGACCCGCGCGCCGTGGACGACGCGGCGGCCGTCGTGCTGCCGGGCGACGGCGCCTTCCACGACGCGATGGCCAACCTCCAGACGCTCGGCCTGCTGGCGCCGCTGCGTCGCGCCCTCGACGGCACGCGGCCGTTCCTGGGCATCTGTCTCGGCTACCAGCTGCTCTTCACGAGCAGCGAGGAGTTCGGTGAGGGCCACGGCCTCGACGTGATCCCGGGCGTGGTGCGGCGCTTCCCGACGGGACGCAAGGTGCCGCACATGGGCTGGAACAGCGTCGAGCACGGCGGGCGGCTGCGCCTCTTCGAGGGCGTGCCCGACGGCGCGCGCTTTTACTTCGTGCACTCCTATTATCCGGAGACGCGGACGGCTGATGGCGCGACGACGGGCGCGGGGCCGCTGAAGCACGCGTGGTGCGACTACGGCGTCCGCTTCGCCGCCGCCGTCGAGCTGGGGCGCGTCCACGCCACCCAGTTCCACCCGGAGAAGAGCCAGGGCTGGGGGCTGCGGCTGCTGGAGAACTTCGCGGCCATCGTGAAGGAGTCGGCGTGATCGTCATTCCCGCCGTCGACGTCAAGGACGGCCGCTGCGTGCGGCTGCGCGAGGGTCGCGCCGACGCCGAGACGGTCTTCTCGGAGGACCCGGTGGCCATGGCCACGCAGTGGGCGGCGCGCGGAGCTCAGCGCCTGCACGTGGTCGACCTCGACGGCGCCTTCGGTGCCCCGCGCCAGACGGCGCTCGTGGCCAAGATCGTCGCGGCGGTGGCGCCGGTGCCGGTGGAGGTGGGCGGCGGGCTGCGCGACGTCGCGGCCGTCGAGTCGGTGCTCGAGGCCGGCGCGCGCTGGGTCGTGGTCGGCACGCGCGCCGCCCTCGATCACGCGTTCCTGCGCCAGGTGTGCGGGACCTTCCGCGGCAAGATCATCATCGCGGTCGATGCGCGCGGCGCGCGGGTGGCGGTGAAGGGCTGGACCGAGGTCATCGACGACACCGTGGTCGACGTCGGTCGCCGCGCCTCCGACGCCGGCGCGGCGGCCCTCCTCTATACCGACGTCTCGCGCGACGGTACGGAGCGCGGACCGAATGTCGAGGACACGGTGGCGCTCGCCCGGTCGGTGCGCATGCCGATTCTCGCCTCCGGCGGAGTTGGCAGCGTCGCGCACATCGCGGCGCTGGCGGCGGTCGCCGACGCGGGCATCGAGGGCGTCATCGTCGGCCGCGCGCTCTACACCGGGGCCGTCTCGCTGCCGGAGGCGATGCGCGCCGTCGCGCGCGGGGCCTAGCATGCTGGCCAAGCGGATCATCCCCTGCCTCGACGTCAAGGATGGCCGCGTGGTGAAGGGCGTCCGCTTCGTGGACCTGCGCGACGCCGGTGATCCCGTCGAGGCGGCGATCGCCTACGACGCGCAGGGCGCGGACGAGCTGGTGTTCCTCGACATCACGGCCTCGCACGAGGCGCGCGACATCATGCTCGACGTCGTGAAGCGCACCGCGGAGGGCATCTACATGCCGCTGACCGTCGGCGGCGGCATCCGCTCGGTGGACGACGTGCGGCGGCTGCTGCGCGCCGGCGCCGACAAGGTCTCGCTCAACACGGCGGCGCTGGCGCGCCCCGAGGTCATCCGCGAGGCCGCGGAGCGCTTCGGCAGCCAGTGCATCGTCGTCGCGATCGACGCGCGACGTGAGCACGACCACTGGGACGTGTACACACACGGGGGCCGGAACCCCGCCGGGCGCGACGCGGTCGCATGGGCGCAGGAAGCGGTGGCGCTGGGCGCGGGCGAGATCCTCCTCACGAGCATGGACCGCGACGGGACCAAGGACGGCTACGACCTCGAGCTGACGCGTGCGGTCTCCGACGCGGTAACGGTGCCGGTGATCGCCTCCGGCGGCGCGGGAACGCTCGAGCACTTCCACGAGGCGCTGGTCGATGGCCGGGCGGACGCGGCGCTGGCGGCGTCGCTCTTCCACTTCGGCATCCACACCATCGCCGAGACCAAGCGCTATCTCGCCGAGCGCGGCGTCCAGGTGCGGCGGTGACGCCGGACGAGCTGACGTACGACGCGCGCGGCCTGATCCCGGCCGTCGTGCAGGAGGCGGAGACCGGCGAGGTGCTGATGGTCGCGTGGATGGATCGCGACGCCGTGGCGAAGACGCTGACCTCCGGCGTCACGCACTTCTGGTCGCGCTCGCGGCAGGCGCCGTGGCAGAAGGGCGAGACGTCGGGCCACGTCCAGCACGTCCAGGGCGTCTACGCCGACTGCGACGGCGACACGCTCGTCGTCCAGGTCCACCAGGAGGGCGTCGCCTGCCACACCGGCGCGCGTACGTGCTTCTTCAACGCGCTGTCGGGACCGGGCGCGGCGGCGAACATGCTCGAACGCATCGAGCGCATCGTGGAGGAGCGCAAGTCGGCGCCGGCGTCCGGCTCGTACGTGGCGGGCCTGCTCGCGAAGGGCGAGGCCGCGGTGTGCCGCAAGATCGGCGAGGAGGCGATCGAGGTCGTGACGGCGGCGCTCGGCGGCGAGGGTGACGCCCGGGTCGTCTCGGAGGTCGCCGATCTCTGGTTCCACACGCTGGTGTTGCTCGGGGAGCGTGGCATCCCGCTCCGCGACGTCCTCGAGGAGCTGGCGCGCCGACACCGGGAGCGCGCGGCTTCGCGAGGCTAGCGCGTGAGCGCCGGCGCCCGGCGCGCGGCGCTCGTCACGGCCGTCGCCTTCAGCGTCCTCGCCGGCTGCGCCGGACGGCGGCTGCAGGACGGCGTCTTTCGCTCGGCGCACGGCTTCCGAGTGACCGTTCCCGGCCCCGCGTGGAACGTGGTGAACGGCTCGCGCGCCGAGCTGGAGTTGCGGCGCGCCGACGGCGGCGCCGGAATGCTGGCCCACGCGACCTGCCGGCCGGAGGCGGCGCGCCGGGACTTCGGCCTGCTGGAGCGTCACCTCTTGCTCGGCCTGCGGGATCGCGCGACCCTCGAAGAAGACGAGACCGACCTCGGCGGCCGGCGGGCCGCCCACCGGGTGGTGGAAGGCCGGCCGCGCGACGGCGAGGAGCGCATGCGCATCGAGAGCTACGTGCTCAAGGACGCGCGCTGCGTGTACGACCTGCTCTACGTCGCGCCGCCGGACGAGTTCGACGGCGGCCGCGGGGACTTCCGGCGGTTCGTGCAGAGCTTCGTGATGGAGTGAGCGATGGAGGCCTATCTCAGGCGCACGGCGATCTGGTACGGCGGCGTCGGCCTGCTCACCGCGCAGGTCGCGCGCAGCCTCGCCCTGCCGCCGAAGTACTTCCGCCTCGTCATCAACGAGATCGAGGTGATGGGGGTGCGCTCGCTCGGCGTCGCGCTGACCGCCGCGATCTTCACCGGCATGGTCTTCGCGATCCAGAGCGCGGTGAACATGGCGCGCTTCGGCGCCGAGGCCTACGTGGGGCCGCTCGCGGCGCTGGCCATCCTCCGCGAGCTCGGGCCTGTCCTCACCGCGATCCTCGTCGGCGGCAAGGTGGCGTCGGGCATCACGGCCGAGCTGGGCTCCATGCGCGTGACCGAGCAGATCGACGCGCTGCGGACGCTCGGCGTGAACTACATCAAGCGGCTGATCGTCCCCCGCGTGCTGGCGGCGCTCGTCGTGTTCCCGCTCCTCACCGTGCTGGCCGACGTGGTCGGCGTGCTGGGGGGGATGCTGATCATGTACATCGAGCGCGGCGCCGACATGTACACCTACTGGAACGTGACCACCTACTGGGTGGTGCCGCGCGACTTCCTGACCGGCATCGGCAAGTCGTTCTTCTTCGGCGGCATCGTCACGCTGATCGGCTGCTACAACGGCCTCTCGACGACCGGCGGCACCGAGGGGCTGGGCCGCGCCACCACCGCCACCGTCGTGCACGTCACGATGGGCGTGATCGTGTCCGACTTCTTCCTCACCAAGATCTTCCTGATGATCTTCTGGTGAGCCATGGCGACATTCGCGGTCGAGGTCGTGAATCTCCGCAAGTCGTTCGATCGCGCCGAGGTGCTGCGCGGCGTGTCGTTCCGGCTCGACAAGGGCGAGACGCTCGTGGTGATGGGCGGCAGCGGCTCGGGCAAGACGGTGCTGCTCCGCCACGCGGCGGGGCTCCTGCGCCCCGACGCGGGCGAGGTGCGCGTGTTCGGCCGCAACATCGAGCGGCTCTCGGAGGAGGAGCTGCTGCCCGTCCGCCGGCGCATGGGCTACGTCTTCCAGGGCGCCGCCCTCTTCGACTCGCTGTCGGTGCACGACAACGTCGCCTTCCCGCTGCGCGAGCACACGAGCCTGTCCGAGGGCGAGATCCACGAGCGCGTCGTGCACGTGCTCTCGCTGGTGGGGCTCGGCGAGGACGTGCTGCCGCTGCTGCCGTCGGAGCTGTCGGGCGGGATGCGCAAGCGCGTGGGCATCGCGCGGGCGCTGGTCATCGAGCCGGAGCTGATGCTCTTCGACGAGCCGACGGCCGGGCTCGATCCGACCAACAGCAAGGTGGTCGGCGAGCTGATCCTGGAGCTGAAGCGCGGACCGTGCGATACGTCGATCGTGGTGACCCACGACGTCGAGCTGGCGCGGACGGTGGCCGACCGGCTCGCCATCCTGATGGATGGCCGGTTCGCCACCGTCGGGCGTCCCGACGAGGTGATGACTTCGGGCGAGCCCGCCGTGCAGGCCTTCCTGGCCGGCGAAGCGAGGTGACGACGTGAACGACGAGCGCACCGAGGTCGCAAAGAAATTCCGCGTGGGCGTCTTCGTCCTGATGTCGCTCCTGGCCGGCCTCGGGATGGTGTACGCGCTCGGCGCGCGCGCCCGCCTGTTCGAGTCGCGCTACACGGTGCACGCCGATTTCACGGAGGTCGGCGGGCTCAACGAGGGCGCCACCGTGCGGCTGGCCGGCGTGCAGATCGGCCGCGTGAAGCGCGTGAACCTCCCGCCCGAGCCCGGCGGCAAGGTGCGCGTGGACCTCTCGATCGCCACGCGATTCAGCAACCGCGTGCGCAAGAACTCGGTGGCGCGCGTCGAGACCCAGGGGCTGCTCGGCGACCGGATCGTCGAGCTGAGCGTGGGCACCACGGAGGCGCCGCCGACGAAGGACGGCGACGTCGTCCTCGCGCGCGACCCCACCGACTTCAGCAAGATCGTCAGCCAGGGCGCGGAGACCGTGAAGAACGTGGCGGATCTCGCCGAGAGCCTGAGGGGGACGGCAGACAGCCTGAAGCAATCGAAGCTGATCGAGGACGCCTCGGCCACCCTCGCGTCCGCGCGCAAGGTCACCGACCAGGTCGGCCGGATCGTGACCGAGGTCGAGAAGGGCCGCGGCTGGGCCCACGCGCTGATCTACGACGAGCCGGTGGCGCTGCGGAAGATGAACGACGTGATCGCGAGCACGCAGAGGCTGCTCGACCGCGTGGAGCGCGGCGAGGGCGCGGCGGGTGTGCTCACCTCCGACGCGTCCACGGCGTCCGCGCGGCGCTTCGTGGCCGCGATGGACAAGCTCGCGCGGATGTCCGAGCAGCCGGGCAGCGCCGACGAGGGCCTGGTGCCCGCGCTGCTGTTCGATCCCAAGTACAAGAACGTGCTCGAAGACTTGAAAGTCGTCGCGCACAACTTCCGCGACGTCTCCGACCGCCTGGTGGGCGGCAAGGGCACGCTCGGCGGCCTCATCAAGGACGAGCCGGCCGACGCGAGCATCCGCCAGGCGTCGCGAGATTTGCAAGCCGCGTTGGCCAACCTCAGGGAGATCACCGCGAAGATCAACGAGGGCGAAGGCACCCTCGGCGCCCTCATCGCCGATCCGACGGTCTACGAGCGTCTCGTCACGATCCTCGAGGGCGCTCAGCGGAGCTTCCTGCTCCGCGGCCTGCTCAAGAGCCTCGGCGGCGGCGGCAAGCCGAAGGAGGGCGAGTGAGTCCGCGCGCGACCTCGGTCTACCGCTGCCAGGAGTGCGGCTTCGCCAGCCCCAAGCCCGGCACGTGTCCCGATTGTCTGCGCGGCGGCGGCGCGTACGTGCAGCTGGTGGAGGAGCGCTCCGAGGCGCGCACCGCGAGTCGTCGCCCCGGCGCTCCGTCGTCGAGCCGCCCACAGCCGCTCAAGGACGTCGTCCTCGAGGCCGGTGACCGCGTGCCGACGGGCATCGGCGAGCTCGACCGCGTGCTCGGCGGTGGCGTCGTGCGCGGCTCGCTCGTGCTGCTCGGCGGGGAGCCTGGCTGCGGCAAATGCGTCACGGGTGACACCCGAGTCTTTGACCCGGAGACAGGAGATTACCTTCCGATCACGGCGCTACGCGATCGCCGAGCATCGGTGCTCTCCATCAACGAGAATTCGCTGCTTCTTCACCCATCGTCCGTTCAGGTCTTTCACGAGCGAGGCATCCGTCCAGTCATCGATGTCACTACGCGGTTGGGGCGGAGGCTGCGCTGCACACCGGACCATCCTCTCCTCACTGAGAAGGGGTGGCGGGAGGCCGGTCGTCTGACCTGCGGAGCGCGGATCGCGTCGGCTCGCGCACTGCCTTACTTCGGGCAGGAGGCCATGAGCCCTGAAGCGATCAAACTGATCGCGTACATCCTCTCGGACGGATCCGCCCAGTCTGCGATCGACGTGACAAGCGCGCTGCCCGGTGTCGAAGAAGACCTCAAGGCGATTGCCGACGCCTTCGAAATGCGGCTTGTCGCATACGACAAGCCGGGAAACGCGGCTCGCCAGTATCGCTTCGTCACTCGTCATGACGCCAACGACCGTGTCAGCGCTCGCCGAGAACTGGCCACGACACTTCATGCCACGCGTCGCGCGCTCGGGATCAGCTGGCAAGAATGGGCACGGCGCTCGGGAGTTTCGTTCGCGCTTCTGAACGTCTGGCGGCGCGCCGAGGCGGTTCCCTCACGGGGCGCATTGAAACGTCTCGCGATGGCCGCCTCGGTCGCTTTGGATGACCTCGCCCCAGCCGCTCGAGACCGGGCCGCCGCCAGGACGCCGATCGCCGATTTCCTCGAATCACACGGCGTTCGCTTCACACGGGCCGCGAGCAAGCGCGTGCCGGCCGCAATTTTCAGGCTGCCTCGCGAAACCATGGTGGTGTTCTTGAGGACGCTGTTCAGCTGCGATGGGTCGGTGTACGTCAACAGGGCTGGGGTGCCTGGCGTGTCGTACAGCACCATCAGCGAACGACTGGCAGCCGACGTCCAGCATCTGCTGCTGAGGTTCGGCCTGGTGACGAGGTTGCGAACGAAGCATCAGGTCGTGAATGGCAAGCCGTACCGCGCGTATGAGCTCCAGATGTTCGGACCGGCCGCGGTGACCGCGTTTCTCGACGAGATCGGGATCATCGGTCGCGAGAAGGCATGCGACACGATACGCGAGATGCCACCCGCCACAACGCCATCGACCGGCATGGATACTGTTCCGACGGGTGGCGCGTTCTGGGCGCAAGTGCGGCGTGCCGCAGAGCCTCTGACCTTCGCAGGACTGCGTCGAGAGTCGGGAGTCATCATTCTGAACAGGCGTCACGACCGTCCGCTCTGCCGACGCACAGTCGCTGCGTTGACGCATACCCTGCGTGATCCAATGCTCGAGGCGCTCGGGCTCGGGGACGTCTGGTGGGACGAAGTCGTCGACGTGCGTCCGGCCGGAGAAGCGCCAGTCTTCGATCTCACGGTCGCTGGCGAGCCAAGTTTCGTCGCCAACGACCTCATTATTCACAACTCCACGTTACTGCTTCAGGCCGCGCGCGCGCTCGGGAAAACGCGTCCACCCGTGCTCTACGTCTCCGCCGAGGAGTCCGCGGCCCAGGTCAAGATGCGCGCCGACCGTCTCGGCATCGCCGGCGACGGGCTCCTGCTGTGGGCGGAGACGGATCTCATCGCCGTGCAGGCCGCGCTCGACGACGTCAAGCCGCAGGCGCTGATCGTGGACTCCATCCAGACGGTGTTCCTGCCCGACCTCGAGTCGGCGCCCGGCTCGGTCGCCCAGGTGCGCGAGTGCGCGGCGCGCCTCATGACGCAGGCCAAGGGACGCGGCCTCGCGACCTTCCTCGTCGGCCACGTCACGAAGGACGGCGCGATCGCCGGCCCGCGCGTGCTCGAGCACCTGGTCGACACCGTGCTCTACTTCGAGGGCGAGCAGCACCACGCGTACCGCGTGCTGCGCGCGGTGAAGAACCGCTTCGGCTCCACCAACGAGATCGGCGTCTTCGAGATGGCCGAGCGCGGGCTCGTCGAGGTGGCGAACCCGTCCGGCTTCTTCCTCTCCGAGCGCCCGGTCGACGCGCCGGGCTCGGCGGTGGTGGCCAGCCTCGAGGGCACGCGGCCGATGCTCCTGGAGCTGCAGGCGCTCGTCGCGCGCGCCTCGTTCGGCACGCCGCGCCGCACCGTGCTGGGCGCCGACTACAACCGCGTCTGCCTGCTGCTCGCCGTGCTGGAAAAGCGCGCGCAGCTGCCGATCGGCAACCAGGACGTCTTCGTCAACGTCGCGGGCGGCGGCCGCGTCGTCGAGCCCGCGGCGGACCTCGCGATCGTCCTCGCCGCGGCGTCGTCCTACATGGAGCGCCCGCTGCCGGCCGACGTCGTGGTGCTGGGCGAGGTCGGGCTCACCGGCGAGGTGCGCGCGGTGGCGGGCCTCGAGTCGCGGCTGCGCTGCGCCGCCCAACTCGGGTTTCGTGCGGCCCTCGTGCCCAAGAGCGGGGCCGCCGAGCTTCGCTCGGCGCCGCTGAGGGTCCGTGGCGTGACCACGGTGACCGAGGCCCTCGAGGCGCTGCTGCCCTGACGCTCGCGAGCGTCCGGCTGCTCGTGGTGGTGTGCGCGGCCCTCGCGGGAGCGGCGCTGGCGGTGGCGCTGCGGCTGCCGCTCGGCGCGGCGGCGCTCGCGGGCGCGGCGCTCGGCGCCGCTGCGGTCGGCCTCGAGCTCGCGGTCGCCCTGCGGCGCGAGCCGCGTTCCGCCGCGCGGGTTCGCCCGTCCGACGCCTCGAAGCTGCTCGACACGTCGGCCATCATCGACGGCCGGATCGCCGACGTCGTCACCACCGGCTACCTCGAGGGACCGCTGCTCGTGCCGCGCTTCGTGCTGCGCGAGCTGCAGCGTCTGGCCGACGGCGCCGATCCGCTGCGGCGCAACCGCGGCAAGCGCGGCTTCGAGATCCTCAAGCGGCTGCAAGATCTCCGGAGCGTGGAGATCCTCGACGCCGACGTGCCGGGCGCGGTCGACGTGGACGCCAAGCTCGTGGAGCTGGCGCGCCAGCGCGGCGCGCGCGTCGTCACCACCGACTACAATCTGAACCGCGTGGCCGAGCTGAGCGGCGTGAGCGTCCTCAACGTCAACGACCTCGCCAACGCGCTGAAGCCCGTCGTGCTCCCGGGCGAGAGCCTGCGCGTGCAGGTGCTGCGCGAGGGCAAGGAGCCCGGGCAGGGCGTGGGATTCCTCGAGGACGGTACGATGGTCGTCGTCGAGCAGGGACGTCGGCTGCTCGGCCAGGAGGTCCCGGTGGTGGTGACGAGCGCGCTCCAGACGTCGGCGGGCCGCATGGTCTTCGCGCGGCCGCGCGGCGACGACGAGGCTCGCGATGCGTGACGTCGCGGTGCTGATCCCGGCCGGCGGCGTCGGCGCGCGGCTCGGCGGGCGCACGCCCAAGCAGTTCCTGCGCCTCGGCCGCGAGGCGATCCTCGTGGCGACCATCCGGCACTTCCGCCGGCATCCGCGCGTCGCCGCCATCGTCGTGGCCGCGCCCGCCGCGCACGTCGCGCGCGCCCGCCGCCTGCTGAGCGCCGGCGTCACCGTCGTCGCCGGCGGGGCCACGCGGCAGGACTCGGTGCGGCTCGCGCTCGAGGCGGCGCCGCACGGCGTCCCCATCGCGCTGGTGCACGACGCCGTGCGGCCGTTCGTCACGCGTTCCCTGGTCGATGCCGTGCTCGCGGCGGCGCGCGCCGACGGCGCAGCGATCTGCGCCGTGCCCGTGGCCGAGACCGTCAAGCGCGTGCGCGACGGCCTCGTCGAGGCGACCGTCGAGCGCGCGGGGCTGTGGGCGGTGCAGACGCCGCAGGCCTTCCGCACCGAGATCCTGCGCGAAGCGCACGACAAGGCGCGTCGCGACGGGGTGGCCGGCACCGACGACGCGATGCTGGTCGAGCGGCTCGGTCACGGCGTGCGCGTCGTGCCCGGGCTCCCCGGCAACGTGAAGATCACCACGCCCGACGATCTGCGGCGCGCCCGCGGGGCCCGGCCCACCCGCCGGAAGCCACGATGACGCGGGTCGGCTTCGGCTTCGACCTGCACCCGCTCGTCGCCGGCCGCCCGCTCGTGCTCGGAGGCGTCACGGTGCCGTCGGAGGCGGGGCTCGACGGCCACTCCGACGCCGACGTGCTCTCGCACGCCGTGGCCGAGGCGCTGCTCGGCGCGCTCGCGCTCGGCGACCTCGGCCGCCACTTTCCCGACACCGACCCGCGCTGGCGCGGCGTCTCGAGCCTGGTGCTCCTCAAGGGCGCGCTCGATCTCGTCGCCGCGCGCGGCGCGCGGCTCGTCAACGTGGACGCCAGCGTGCTGGCGCAGGCGCCGAAGCTGGCGCCGCTCCTGCCGGAGATGGCCAAGCGCCTGGCCGACACGCTCGGAATCGGTGTGGACGCCGTGAGCGTCAAAGCAAAAAGCCCGGAGGGGCTCGGGCTGCTCGGGCGCCGCGAAGGCATCGCGGCCATGGCCGTGGTCAGTGTGGAAGTGCGAGCCGCAGCCGGAGGCGAGGCGAGCCTGTGAGCCTGGAAGTGCGAGCCGCAGCCGGAGGCGAGGCGAGCCTGTGAGCCTGGAAGTGCGAGCCGCAGCCGCAGGCGAGGCGAGCCTGTGAGCCTGGAGGTCGGCTGAGTGGGCGGGTTGAAGGTCTACAACACGATGACGCGCACCAAGGAAGAGCTCGTGCCGCTGACCCCGGGCGAGATCCGGATGTACTCGTGCGGGGTGACGGTCTACGACCTCTCGCACGTCGGCCACGCGAAGATGATGATCGTCTTCGACGTGATCGCCCGATATCTGAAGGCCGCGGGCTATCGCGTGACCTTCGTGCGGAACTTCACGGACATCGAGGACAAGATCATCCGGCGAGCCAACGAGGAGGGCGTGCCGGCCCGCGAGATTTCCGAGCGCTACATCGCGGCGTTTCGCGAGGATATCGCGGCCCTGGGCGTGGAGGCACCGGACGCGGAGCCGAAGGCGACCGACCACGTGGCGGAGATGGTCGCGTTGATCGAGCGTCTCGTCGCCGGCGGCTACGCGTACGTGATGGACGGCGACGTGTACTTCGAGGTCCGACGCTTCCCGGCCTACGGCAAGCTCTCGGGCAAGAACCTTGACGAGCTGCTGGCGGGCGCGCGCGTCGACGTGGACGAGCGCAAGCGCGACCCCCGCGACTTCGCGTTGTGGAAGGCGGCCAAGCCGGACGAGCCGTCGTGGCCGAGCCCGTGGGGCCCGGGCCGCCCCGGCTGGCACATCGAGTGCTCGGCCATGGCCATGCGGTATCTCGGGGAGTCCTTCGACATCCACGGCGGAGGCCAAGACCTCATCTTCCCGCACCACGAGTGCGAGATCGCCCAGGCCGAGGCGGTGACGCACAAGCCGTTGGCCCGCTACTGGGTGCACAACGGCTTCGTCAACCTGGGCAAGGCCAAGATGTCGAAGTCGCTCGGCAACACACTGACGATCCGCGACATCGTCAAGCGGCACCATCCCGAGGCGCTGCGGCTGTGGATCCTCGGCACCCACTATCGCCATCTCCTCGAGTGGTCGGAGGAGCGCGTCGAGGAGGCGGCGCGCGCCCTCGCTCGCCTGACGCGCCTGGTCGACGATGCCTCGGCACTCGGCGCGGCCGCCGGGTCGGTGCCCTCGGCCTTCGCGGGCTTCGCCCCGCGCTTCGTGGCGGCGATGGACGACGACTTCAACACGCCGCAGGCGCTCGGCGTGCTGTTCGATTTCGCGCGCGCGCTGTCCGAGCAGCGTGATCGCGGACTCGGCACGCCCGAGGCGCGCGCCGACTTCGTGGCCGGCGTCGCCGAGCTGGTGCGGCTGGCGCGCGTGCTGGGCCTGCTCCAGCGCCGCCTCGAGGGGGGCGGGCCGCCGCCGGAGGTCGAGCGATTGGTCGGCGAGCGCACGGAGGCGCGCGCGCGGCGCGACTTCCGACGCTCCGACGAGCTGCGCGCGGAGATCCAGCGGCTCGGCTGGCTGGTGGAGGACACGCCGGGCGGTCCGCGGCTGACACGCAAGAGCGGCTGATGGCCGAGGGCCGCGTCTACGGCCGCAACCCCGTGCTGGCGTTGCTGCGGAGCGGCGGCCGCCGCGCGGACGAGATCGCGGTGCTGGCCGGCGGGCGCGGTCCGCTCGGCGAGGTCGTCGCGCTCGCGCGCCGCGCCGGCGTGAAGGTGTCGTTCCGGACGCGCGACCAGCTCACGGCGATGGCCGGCTCGCCCGAGCACCAGGGCGTCGTCGCGCGCGTCACGTCCGCCGAGTACGTCGACCTCGAGGACCTCCTGGCCGAGCCCGTCGATCGCGGGCAGCCGCCGTTTTACCTGGTACTCGACCAGGTCCAGGACCCGCGCAACCTCGGCGCGATCCTCCGGACGGCCGAGGCCTTCGGGGTCCACGGGGTCGTGATCCCCAAGCACCACGCGGTGGGCCTCACCGACGCCGCCGCGCGCACGGCGATGGGCGCGCTAGAACGCGTGCCCGTGGCCCGCGCGACGAACCTCGTGGCCGCCCTCGAAACGATAAAAGAATCCGGAAGTTGGGTGTACGGCGCGGCTGTCGGCGAGGGGGTCGCCCCGTGGGCGGCGGACTTGCACGGTCCTGTATGCTTGGTGCTGGGTAGCGAGGGGGAGGGGTTACGGCCTCTCGTCGCCCGCGCTTGCGATGCTGTCCTCGCCATTCCGATGGCAGGCGCCACCGAGTCCCTGAATGTCGCGGCCGCCGCTGCGGTCCTGTGCTACGAGGTAGCCCGGCAACGCCATCAAAGTACTTGACTTATCAGGTTCTCGAAACTAAATTGGAACTTTGTCCGTGCTGGCGTAGCTCAGGGGCAGAGCAACTGCCTTGTAAGCAGTGGGTCGGGGGTTCAAATCCTCCCGCCAGCGCCAGCTTTTGTGCCGCGTTAGCCAACGAGAGGTTCTCATCGCATGCCGGCAGGTTCGGGGAGGTACCCAAGTGGCCAAAGGGGGCAGACTGTAAATCTGCTGGCGGACGCCTTCGGGGGTTCAAATCCTCCCCTCCCCACCACTGACTCAGGCGGGAATAGCTCAGCGGTAGAGCGCCAGCCTTCCAAGCTGGGGGTCGCGGGTTCGAATCCCGTTTCCCGCTCCACGAATCTCGGTCACCGAGCGGCGCCACGGGTTCCCCGAGGCGCCCCGAGCGTATGGGGGTTTGGGGGCCGTATCGGGGCCCCCATGAAGATCGGCAGCGCCCATGTAGCTCAGTTGGCAGAGCACGCCCTTGGTAAGGGCGAGGTCTCCGGTTCAATCCCGGACATGGGCTCCAGATTCGTTTCGCCGACGAAGGACGCGCACGGGAGGTAGCGGGGAATGGCGAAGGCGAAGTACGAGCGGACGAAGCCGCACGTGAACGTGGGGACGATCGGGCACATCGACCACGGCAAGACGACGCTGACGGCGGCGATCACGAAGGTGCTGCACACGAAGAACAAGCAGATCGCGGTGCGGGAGTACGGGTCGATCGACAACGCGCCGGAAGAGCGGGAGCGGGGGATCACGATCGCGGTGGCGCACGTGGAGTACGAGACGGACAAGCGGCACTACGCGCACATCGACTGTCCGGGGCATGCGGACTACATCAAGAACATGATCACGGGGGCGGCGCAGATGGACGGGGCGATTCTGGTGGTGGCGGC
>QHRU01000016.1 GCA_003220225.1 Candidatus Rokuibacteriota bacterium | reverse complement strand
TCGAGCTCGCGTGGTGGCTGTCGGTCTATCCGGGTCTCGCCATCCTCTTCACCGTGCTCTCCTACAACCTGCTCGGCGAGGGCATTCGCGATGCGCTCGATCCGCGGCTGCGTCAGAGCGTGGGACGGTTTGGCGGACGCGGACGTTAGGGTATACTTCGCCACTGTTCCCGGGCCGAAGTGGCGGAACTGGCAGACGCGCACGTTTGAGGGGCGTGTGGGGCAACCCGTGGGGGTTCGAGTCCCCCCTTCGGCACCATGTTTTCCTAAGCGGGCGCCGGGCTTGATCGACGTCCGTCGCGCGCACGCGCGCGGGAGTATTTCGGGAGTATCGCTCAGCCCTCTTTGGACTCCGCTCGCGCCTCGCGCACGTCCATGCGGCTCACCAAGGCGCTGCCATCCCGCCGCCGCCGCGCTCGTCGATCTGAGCGCGCACACGATCAGGGACCGCCTGGAGAAGATCGCAGCCGCCTTCGACGTCCGCTCGCGCGCCGAGATCGTCGCCGAAGCGTTCCGCTCCGGCCTCATCTAGGCCTCGTCATCGCGAGCGCCCCCCGATCGGGGGTCGGCGCTCCCTCCGCTTCACCGCCGCGCCGCCTCCACACGCGAGCGGCGGCGCCCGCGAACGGCCGCCGAAAATTCCCCCTCGCGCCTGTAGGCGCCGCTCGCGCGGTGCAGTACTACTTCGTGCAATAAGGCGGCGGTCCGTCGCGCCCCGGACCGCCGGAAGGGATCGAGCAATGTTCGGGATCGTCGGCGATGTGGGCGACAAGGATGCCGCGCCACTTCTGATCGAGCCTCTCAAGCGCCTGGAATACCGCGAGTACGACTCGTCCGGGCTCGCCGTCCTCATTACCCGCGCGACCGCGTCGAGATCGTCATCGGCTCCGACGGCTCCGCCGACGTGCTCATTCCCTTGCGCATCGCGCGCCGGGGCTACCGCGTCGTGCTCGAGACCCAGCGTCAAGTCGCCTGAGCGCAAGCACATGTCGAATCGGAACGGAGGAACGAAGTCACGGTTCGGTCGACGTACTCTGCGGTGCCTGACGGATGGAAAGAGATCGGCATGCGTCAACCAGTAACGCTGCGCGCAGTGATCAGCCTCCTCGGGATAGCGACCTTGGTGCTCGTCGCCGGCAGCTTCGCCATCGCGGACGTCACGCCGCCGCCGCCGCCGTTCAGCGGGAAGTGCGACTTCCTGACGGGTGGCGGCTTCATCTACCCGAACGGCGCCGACAAAGGGAACTTCGGGGTTGGAGGCGGATGCAAAAAAGGTTCGGGGACGAACGGGGTCCCGTACTGGGGCCATCTCGAATACCACGACCACGGCCTCGACCTGAACGTCCACGTGATCGACATCACGGCGTACTTCCCCGAAGGAGCAACGGGCGCTGACCCCCAGACCGGCCAGCCGACCGGTACCCGTTGGATTTGTGGCACGGCGAGGACAGACATGTTCGGTGACGTCGACTTCGCGGTGAGGGTCTCGGACGCGGGCGAACCAGGCACCGCGGACGAGTTCGACATCCAGCTGACCCAGAACGGCACAATCGTCTATTCGACCTTCGACTTCTCAGGCGGCACGCACCACAACTTGGGCGGAGGCGACGGAGGGGGCGGCAACATCCAGCTCCACGAGCCCAACAATTCGACCACGGGGGACTTCGGCGGCTCGTGCCCGGCCGCGATATAACGTCAGTTGTAGTGGCTCGCAGGCGGGTGGTTCGATAACCAGTCTGTGTCGCTGGCGCCTGGCGGTTGCTCCCAGGGGGTTCGCCACGAACCCCCTGGGGCAGCCGTCCGAGCGCCGGCAGTGACGGCACTTTTGCGGGATATCAGGTGGATGAACCGCCGGGAGTTCCTCGGGCGCGTCGCCCTGGCCGCGGCGAGCCTCTCGGGTTGCGCTTCACTCGGTACTCGGACCACGCCCGACTCGCCCCCCGCGCAGGCTCGCGCGCCGAGGAAGGTCGTCATTCTCGGGGCCGGGCTGGCGGGGCTGGTCGCGGCCCACGAGTTGACGCAGGCCGGTCACGATGTGACGATCCTCGAGGCGCGCGCGCGGCCGGGCGGCAGGGTGCACACACTCCGCGAGCCGTTTTCGGATGGCCTCCACGCCGAGGCCGGCGCGCTGTTCATTCCGAGTAACCACCAGCTCACCCTCCAGTACGCCAACTTCTTCAGCCTGCCCATCCGGCCGAATCCGCCCCTGTCTGCCCCGGGTCTCTTCTACGTCCGAGGGCAGCGCGTCGTCGCCAACTGGGGGCCGAATGTCGAGTGGCCATTCGACCTCACTGCCGACGAAACGAAGCTCGGCGTCGGGGGCATGTGGGAGAAATATATCGGCGCCGAGTTGGAGGGCCTCGGCGACGTCACGGCACCGGGGTGGCCGTCGGATCCCGGACTCGAGACGCTCGACCGGATGAGCGTGGCCGAATTCCTCCGCTCACGGGGCGCTTCACAGGGCGCCGTGGCCCTCCTGCGTGTCGGCTTTCTCGACCTCGTCGGTGATGGCATCGACAGCTACTCGGCCCTCCTGATGCTACGAAGATTCGCCCTGAGACGGACGGAGTCGCTGAGGTTCTCGATCACGGGCGGGGCCGACCGTCTCCCGAGGGCCTTCGCGACGACACTGGCAGCGCGGATTCGCTACCAGTCCCCCGTGGTCCGCATCGAGCCAGGTGAGACATCTGCCTCTGTCGTGATCGGGCGGGACGGCCAACATCAGAGGCTCACCGCGGACCACATCGTCTGCACGATTCCCTTCTCCGTTCTCAAGAGCATCGACGTCTCCCCGTCGTTCTCGCCGCAAAAAGCACGGGCCGTCGACCAGCTGCCGTACACCTCGAGCACCCGCGTCTACCTGCAGTTCAGGCGAAAGGCGTGGACCAGCGAACGTCCCTACGTCACGGCGACCACCGACCTTCCGATGAAGTGGGTGTTCGAGCACACGGCGAGCCAGCCAGGTCCGCGCGGAATTCTCGAGGCTCAGGCGACCGGCGTGGATGGCCGGCGCGTGGCCCAGATGGGGGAGAGCGACAGAGTGCAGTTTGCGCTTTCCCAACTGCAGCGGATCTTTCCCGGTCTCAGCGGGGACTTCGAGCGCGGGGTGTCGAAGAGCTGGGACGAAGACCCGTGGGCCCGCGGTGCCTTCGCGTATTTCCGGCCCGGCCAGATGCTGTCACTCCTACCGCACATCGTCCGTCCAGAGGGCCGAGTGCATTTCGCGGGGGAGCACGCGTCCCCGTGGTCGGCGTGGATGGAGGGGGCGCTGGAATCGGGCCTCCGCGCTGCCCGCGAGGTCAACGAGACTCCGCCCGCCGCCCGGTAGAGGCGAACCCCGCGACCTTCGTGGCGTCCCGGCTGCGGTGGCCTGAGGGGCGTGGCATAATGATTCGGTTTTGAACACAAAGACGGAGCTTCCCGTGATCGAAGTGCGCGAGCGCAAGCCGCCGTGGCTGAAGGTGCGCGCGCCCGGCGGGCCGAATTACCTCCGGCTCAAGCGGCTCATGCGGGAGGCCAACCTGCATTCCGTGTGCGAGGAAGCGCACTGTCCGAATATCGGCGAGTGCTGGGAGGACGCGACCGCCACCTTCATGATCCTGGGCGACGTGTGCACGCGGAACTGCGGCTACTGTGCGATCGCGCACGGGCGACCGACGTGGGAGGACCGCGAGGAGCCCGAGCGCGTGGGACGCGCCATCGGCGAGCTCGGTCTCGAGTACGTCGTGATCACGTCGGTGAATCGCGACGATCTCGCCGACGGCGGCGCCGCCCACTGGGCGGCCACCGTGCGAGCGGTCCGGCGCCACGCGCCGCGCTGCCGCGTCGAGGTGCTGATCCCAGACTTCCAGGGCGACGCGGCCGCGCTCGCCACGGTCATCGACGCCGCCCCCGACATCCTCAACCACAACACGGAGACGGTGCCGCGGCTCTACCGGGTCGCGCGGCACGGCGGGCGCTACGAGCGCGCCCTCGAGCTGTTCCGCCGCGCGCGCGCGACGGCGCCCGCGCTGCCGACGAAGTCGGGCATCATCCTCGGCCTCGGCGAGGAGCGCGACGAGCTGCTCGCGACGATGCGCGATCTCGTCGAGGTGGGGGTCGCCATCCTCACGCTCGGTCAGTACCTGCGTCCCTCGGCCCAGCACCTGCCGGTGGCCCGCTACTACCGGCCGGAGGAGTTCGCCGAGCTGGCGGAGGCGGGACGCGCGCTCGGCTTCGCGCACGTCGAGGCGGGCCCGCTCGTGCGCTCGTCGTATCACGCGAAGAAGCAGGCGGACGCGGCGGAGACGCGCGGCTAGTGGAATACCTGCCCATCCTGCTGACTTTCGCCTTCGCGGCGGGCGTGGCGGGCGCGCTGCTCGGCATCCCGCTGCTCATCGCGCCCCGGCGGCTGTCGCCGGTGAAGCTCGCGCCGTTCGAGTGCGGCAAGGATCCGATCGCGATAAGCGAGGGGCGCTTTCCGATCAAGTTCTCGACGGTCGCGATCCTGTTCATCATCTTCGACATCGAGCTGTTCTTCCTGTGGCTGTGGGCGATGCTGTTCCGCCGCCTGGGCTGGTTCGGCTTCGTCGAGATGCTGGTGTTCCTGGCCATCCTGATGCTCGGCTACCTGTACATCTGGCGTAAGGGAGGGCTCGAGTGGGAGTAGGCAGCTTTTTCACCTCACGGCTCGACGAGGCCATCGGGTGGGCGCGGAAGTACTCCATCTTCCAGTACCCGTTCGTCACCGCGTGCTGCGGCATGGAGTACATGGCGACGGCGTGCTCGCATTACGACGTCGACCGCTTCGGCGCCGGCCTCCCGCGTTTCTCGCCCCGGCAGGCCGACGTGCTGTTCGTGGTCGGGACGATCTCGCACAAGATGGCGCCGGTGCTCAAGCGCATCTACGACCAGATGACGGAGCCGAAGTGGGTGGTGGCCTTCGGCGTGTGCACCTGCACCGGCGGCTTCTACGACAACTACGCCACCGTGCAGGGCATCGACACGATCATCCCCGTCGACGTCTACATCCCGGGCTGCCCGCCGCGTCCGGAGTCGGTGATCGACGGGCTGATGAAGCTCCAGGACAGGATCGCGGTCGGGGCCCAGAGGTACTGATCGGATGGACGGCGCCGCGATCCTCGAGCGGCTGCGCGCGCGCCTGGGCTCGGCCATCGTCGAGACGCACGCCCAGTGCGGTGACCACACCGCGGTGATCGAGCGCGCCGCGCTCCCGGGCGCGCTGAGCCTCTGCCGTGACGCCGCCGAGCTGGCCTTCGACGTCCTCATGGACCTCACGGCGGTCGACTACCAGAAGTATCCCGGCCGCGAGGACGGGCCGCGCTTCGAGGTCGTCTACCACCTCTACTCGCTGCGCTGGAACCACCGGCTGCGGATCAAGGTGCGCGTCGACGAGGACGACGCCGTGGTGCCGACGGCGGTGCCGCTGTGGCCGATCGCCAACTGGCTCGAGCGCGAGGTGTGGGACATGTTCGGCGTGCGTTTCGAGGGCCACCCCGACCCGCGCCGCCTGCTCATGTACGAGGAGTTCGTCGGTCACCCGCTGCGCAAGGACTACCCGATCAACCGGCGCCAGCCGCTGATCGGCCCGCGGATCTGAGCGTGGCCGAGCCGACGCGCCGCGAGATCATGCTGGGCGAGGGCAGCGGCACGGGCTCCGGCCAGAACCTCACCGTCGGCATGGGCCCCGCGCATCCTGCCATGCACGGGATCATCCGCATCCTGGCCGACCTGGACGGCGAGATCATCCGCAAAGCGGACGTCGAGATCGGCTACCTCCACCGCGCCTTCGAGAAGGATTGTGAAGTCGGTGGCTGGAACAACGCCATCCCCTACACGGACCGGCTGAACTACGTCTCGCCGCTCATCAACAACTTCGCCTACGCCAACGCCGTCGAGAAGCTCTTGGGGATCGACGTCACCGAGCGGTGCAAATACATCCGGACCATCATGTCCGAGATCTCCCGGGTGTGCGATCACCTCACGTGCATCGGCGCCTCGGCCATGGAGCTCGGCGCCTTCACCGTCTTCCTCTACATGATCAAGGCGCGCGAGTTCCTGTGGGAGCTCGTCGAGGACGTCACGGGCGCGCGGCTGACGATCTCCTACGGCCGCGTGGGCGGCGTGAAGGCCGACCTGCCCGAGGGCTTCGACGCCAAGCTGCGCGAGGCGTTCAAGCAGACGCGCGAGGTGCTCGACGAGGTCCACCGGCTGCTGACGGGCAACCGGATCTTCATGGACCGCATGGTCGGCGTCGGCGTGATCTCACGCGAGGAGACGATCGCCTACGCGATCACCGGGCCCCTGCTGCGCGCCGCCGGCGTCGGCTTCGACGTGCGCCGGGCCTCGCCGCACTGGGCGTACGACCGCGTGGAGTTCGAGGTGCCGACGCAGAAGGACGGCGACAACTACGCGCGCTATCTCGTGCGCATGGCGGAGATGGAGCAGGCCATGCGCATCGCCGAGCAGGCGCTGGCGGCCATTCCCGGCGGCCCCATCAACGTGGACTTCGAGGGCCGGCCCATCGATCCCGCCGCGTACGTCGACCAGGGCAAGCAGGGCAAGACCGAGGGCCTGCTGCTGGTGCCCATCACGCTGTCGCCGAACCTCGGCGGACAGGACCGCAAGGCGCTCGAGCGCGTCAACGCCCACGACAAGCGCGTCGTGCTGCCGCCGAAAGAGACGGCCTACGGCTCCATCGAAGGGCTCATGAACCACTTCATGCTGATCATGGAGGGCTACGGGATCCGCCCGCCGCAGGGCGAGGCGTACTTCGCCTCCGAGGGCGCCAACGGCGAGCTCGGCTTCTACATCGTCTCCGACGGCGGCGACCGCCCGTACCGCGTGCGCTGCCGGCCGCCGTGCCTGCCGCCGATGGCCGCGCTGCACCGGATGATCGAGGGCGGGATGATCGCCGACCTCATCCCGACCTTCGGCTCCGTGAACATGATCGGGGGCGAGCTCGACCGATGACGATCGCGCGCGTGGAGTTCTCCTCCGAGCAGCTGGCCGAGGTGCGCCGGCTGCAGGGCCTCTATCCGGACACGCGCGGCGCGCTCCTGCCCGTGCTGCACATGGCGCAGGACACCTTCGGCTACGTCTCGCTCGAGGTCGAGGCGTACGTGGCCGGCCTCTTCGGGCTCTCGCCGGCGCACGTGCACGAGGTCGTCACGTTCTACACGCTCTACTTCCAGCAGCCCAAGGGCCGTCACGTCGTCGCCGTCTGCCACAACCTGTCCTGCCACCTCGCGGGCGCCCAGGACATCCTGCGCCACCTCGAGGCGCGGCTGGGCGTGCAGCGCGGCGAGACGACCGAGGACGGCCGCGTGACGCTGCAGGCCGTCGAGTGCCTCTGCGCCTGCGAGGCGGCTCCGATGATGCAGGTGGACGATCGCTACGAGATGAACCTCACGCCGGACAAGTGCGATCGGATTCTCCGGGACCTCCGATGATGGCAGAGCTCGTCCTCATGCGAAATTTCGACCGCTCGAATTCCCACACAATTTCCTCGTACCGGAGCGCGGGCGGCTACGCGGCCTGGGAGAAGGCCAAGACGCTGGAGCCGGCGGCGATCACCGACGAGGTCAAGAAGTCGAACCTGCGCGGCCTCGGCGGCGCCGGCTTCCCGACGGGGATGAAGTGGTCCTTCATCCCGAAGACCCACACCGGCCCCGTCTACCTCGTCGTCAACGCCGACGAGGGCGAGCCGGGCACGTTCAAGGACCGCTACCTGCTCGAGCGCGACCCGCACGCGCTCATCGAGGGCATGCTCATCACCGCGCGCGCCATCCGCTCGGCGCTCGGCTTCGTCTACATCCGCGGCGAGTACGTCGAGCCGTGGCGTCGCTTCAGCGCCGCCGTCAAGGAGGCGTACGAGGCCCGGCTGCTGGGCGACGGATTCGACGTCGTCGTGCATCGCGGCGCGGGCGCCTACATCTGCGGCGAAGAGACGGGCCTGCTCTCGTCGCTCGAGGGCAAGAAGGGCTGGCCCAAGATCAAGCCTCCGTTCCCCGCCATCAAGGGCGCCTTCGGCCAGCCGACGATCGTCAACAACGTCGAGACGCTCTGCTGCGTGCCGCCGATCATCGAGCGCGGCGCCGCGTGGTTCGCCGGGCTGGGGACCAAGACGCAGGGCGGCACGCGGATGTACTCCGTCTCGGGGCGCGTGAAGAAGCCCGGCGTGTACGAGACGTCCGTGTCGATCACGCTGCGCCAGCTCATCGAGCTCGCCGGCGGCGTGAGCGGAACGGGGCGGCTCAAGGCGGTGGTGCCGGGCGGCGGCTCGGCGGCCATCCTCACCGCCGACGAGATCGACGTGACGATGGACGTGGACGGCTGCAAGAACGCCGGAACGATGATCGGCTCCGCCGGCGTCATCGTGATGGACGAGAGCGTGTCGATCCCGGAGGCGCTGCTGGTGCTCGCGCGCTTCTACGCCCACGAGTCGTGCGGACAGTGCACGCCGTGCCGCGAGTCCACGGGCTGGATCGAAAAGATGGTGCACCGCATCGTCGACGGCCACGGCCGCAAGGACGACCTCGACACCATCCTCGACGTCGCCAAGCGTGGCGGCGGCACCACGATCTGCGCGTTCTACGACGGCGCCATCGGCCCCTACATCTCCTACGTCGAGAAATTCCGCGGGGAATTCGAGGCCCTATGCCGGCCATGAACCGGATCGTCGGGGCATCGCGGTTCGAGCGCCGGCTTTGCCGGCGCCATCCGGTTCTGGGGGCGGCTCGGAGGGGGCCGTCGAGGCCCCCTTCGATGCTCGAGCGCCGGCTTTGCCGGCGCCATCCGGTTCTGGGGGCGGCTCGGAGGGGGCCGTCGAGGCCCCCTTCGATGCTCGAGCGCCGGCTTTGCCGGCGCAATCGATGTTCTGGGGGGAGGCAGCCCCGAGCGCTGTGCGCGAGGTTCGTCGGAAGGGGGGCGAAGCCCCCCTCCGAGTTGGCCCTATGCCGAGGCTGACCATCGACGGCAAAGAGATCGAGGTCGAGGCCGGCACGAACCTCATCGAGGCGGCGCGCCGTCTCGGCATCGAAGTCCCGCACTACTGCTACCACCCCGGGCTGTCGATCGCCGGGCAGTGCCGCCTCTGCATGGTCGACATCGAAAAGACGCCGCGGCCGTCGATCGCCTGCAACACGCCGGCGGCCGACGGCATGGTGGTCCACACGCAGACCGAGCGCGTGAAGGACATGCGCCGGTCGATGATGGAATTCCACCTGATCAACCACCCGCTCGACTGTCCCGTGTGCGACCAGGCGGGGGAGTGCTGGCTGCAGATCTACTACATGCAGCACGGGCTCTACGATCCGCGGATGCTGGACGAGAAGGTCCACAAGCCGAAGGCGGTTCCGCTGGGACCCCACGTCATGCTCGACGCCGAGCGCTGCATCCTCTGCTCGCGCTGCGTGCGGTTCTGCGACGAGATCACGGGCACGGGCGAGCTGGGCATCTTCGGCCGCGGCGACCACTCGGAGATCGGTCTCTTTCCCGGGCAGGACCTCGAGAACAACTACTCGGGCAACGTGGTCGACATCTGCCCCGTCGGCGCGCTGACCGACCGCGACTTCCGCTTCCGAGTGCGCGTCTGGTACCTGGACACGACGAAGTCGATCTGTCCCGGCTGCGCGCGCGGATGCAACGTGGAGGTCCACGTCAACCGCAAGCGCCCGCACCACGCGGAGGGCCGGCGGGTGGCCCGACTGAAGCCCCGCTTCAACGACGCCGTGAACGCGTGGTGGATCTGCGACGTGGGTCGCTACGGCTTCGACGCCGTGGACGATCCGAGCCGCATCCGGTTCGCGCGGCGCGGCGACGCCGAGGTGGAGCTCGACGAAGCGCTGAACGCGCTCCTGGACGCGCTGCGCCGCCACACGCCCGCCGAGATCGCGATCCTCGCCTCCCCCGATCTCGCCAACGAGGACCTCTTCGCGCTGCGGCGGCTGACCGAGACGCTCGGGATCCGCCAGGTGGCGTTCGGCGTGCCGCCGGCGGCGCCGACGCCGGCCGCGGACGACTTCCTGCTCCGCGCCGATCGCCATCCGAACACGCGCGGCGCCGAGACGATCCTTCCCGCCGGTGACGCCGCCGCCATCCTGGCCGCCGCGCGCGCCGGACGGGTCAAGGTCCTGTGGGTGTTCCAGCACGACCTGCTGGCCGCTGGCTGGTCCGCCGCCGAGACCCGGCAGGCGCTCGAGCGCGTCGACACGCTGGTCTTCAGCGGCACCAACGACAACGCGACGAGCGCGCTCGCGACGCTCGTGCTGCCGCTGGCGGCGTGGGTCGAGCGCGACGGGACGTTCACCAACTTCCTCGGGCGCGTCCAGCGCTTCCGCGCCGCCGTGGAGCCGCTCGGCGAGGCGCTCGCGGCCTGGGACCTCCTCGGCCGCCTGCTCGGCCCCCTCGGCGTGCCGCCGGCCGGCGCCCGGGCCGAGCTGTGGTTCCGCGAGCTGGCCACGACCGTGTCCGCGTTCGCCGGACTCACGTACCAGTCCATCGGCGACGGCGGCGCGATGCTCGCCGGCGCGCCGCCCACCACCGCGCCCGAGCCGCCGGGACGCCGCGCGCCTGCCCCCGCATGAGCGCCGTGGTGGCAGTGCGAGCCGCAGCCGCAGGCGAGACGAGCCTGTGATTCTGGACTTCGGGATCGTCTTCGGACGCGTGGCCTTCGTCATGATGTTCATCCTCAACCTCGGCGGGCTCCTCACCTGGGTCGAGCGCAAGCAGTCGGCGATCATGCAGGATCGCATCGGCGCCAACCGCGCCTCGATTCGGATTCCCTTCACCCGGATACAGCTGCGCGTGCTGGGACTGTTCCACCCGCTGGCCGACGCCATCAAGATGCTGACGAAGGAGGACTTCCTGCCGGCCCGCGCCGACCGTCTCCTCTTCCAGCTCGCGCCGTTCGTCTCCGTCTTCTTCGGTCTGGCCGCCTTCGCCTCGATCCCGTTCGGCGACACGCTGCGCGTGGGCGACCGCGTGATCCCGCTGCAGGCGATCACGCTCAACGTCGGCGTGCTCTACGTGTTCGCCATGCTCTCGCTGGGCGTGTACGGCGTGATGATGGCCGGCTGGTCGTCGGCCAACAACTACGCGCTGCTCGGCGGCCAGCGCGCCGCCGCGCTGATGATCACGGCCGAGATCGCCATCGGCGCCTCGATCATGGGCGTCGTGATGTGGTACGGCTCGCTGGACCTTCAAGACATCGCCCGCGCGCAGGGTGGGCTGCTCTTCGGGTGGATCCCGAAGTGGGGGATCGTCACGCAGCCGCTCGCCTTCATCCTGTTCCTCACCGCCGGCATCGCGGCCACCAAGCGGATCCCCTTCGACATGCCGGAGGGCGAGTCGGAGATCATCGGCTATTTCGTCGAGTACAGCGGGATGAAGTTCGGCATGTTCGCGATGGCGGATTTCCTGGAGACGGTGGTGGTGGCCGGGCTCACGACGTCGCTCTTCCTCGGCGGCTGGCAGGTGCCGTACCTCTACGACACCGGCTTCCGGTTCCCCTGGGGGAGCAGCGTCGGGCTTCCGCACCTCCTGGTGGCGCTGCTCCAGGTCGGCGCGTTCTCGTTCAAGGTCGTCGTGATGATCTTCATCATGATGCTGATCCGGTGGACGCTGCCGCGCTTCCGCTACGACCAGGCGATGCGGCTCGGCTGGCTCGGGCTCTTCCCGCTCTCGATCCTGAACATCGTGCTGACGGGGGCCGTGCTGCTCGCGTGGGGGTCGCGCCCGTGAAGACCGGCCAGCGCTTCTACCTGCGAGAGGTGCTCGCCGGCCTCGTGCTGACCGGGCACCACTTCTTCGCCAACATGGGCAAGCACATCGCGCACGCGCTCGGCCGCAAGGACGCGCGCGGCGCCGTCACCATCCAGTACCCGGAGGAGCGACGGCCGTACTCGCCGCGCCTGCGGTCGCTGCACCGGCTCGTGCGCCGCGAGGACGGCTCGCCGCGCTGCGTGGCCTGCATGATGTGCGAGACGGTGTGCCCGGCGCGCTGCATCTACATCGTCGCCGACGAGCACCCGAACCCCGAGATCGAGAAGATGCCCTCGCGCTTCGACATCGACCTCGGCAAGTGCGTATTCTGCGGCTTCTGCGTGGAGGCGTGCCCCGAGGACGCCATCCGCATGGACACCGGCATCCTGGAATTCTCCTCGTACAGCCGGCTCGGCATGATCTACACGAAGGAGATGCTGCTGGCGCTCGAGCCCGCGGGGCCCGACGGCGTGCCGCGCTCGCCCGTTCCCATCCCGGCCGACCGGACGGTGTGATGGGCCCCGTCGCGTTCGTGCTCATCGCGGGGGTGGCGGTCGGCTCCGCCCTCGGCCTCGTGTTCAAGCGCAACCCGATCCACGGCGCGCTCTTCCTCGTCGTCAACCTCGGCTCGGTGGCCGCGCTCTACCTGACGCTCGGCGCGCAGTTCCTGGCCGCCGCCCAGGTGATCGTCTACGCCGGCGCCATCATGGTGCTCTTCGTGTTGGTAATCGGGATGCTGATCCCCGGCAAGGAGGAGACGGGTCCGGATCCGCGACGGGCGTACCGGGTGCTCGCGCTGCCCGTCGGCGCGGTGCTGCTGGCGCTGCTGGTGGCCGTGGTGGCGGCGGGTGCGCGCGGACGGGCGCCGGCGGCCACGGCGGCGCCGGACGGCGTGGAGGCGATCGCGCGGCTGCTGTTCACCGACTACCTGTTTCCGTTCGAGCTGACGTCGGTGCTCCTGCTGGCCGCGATGGTCGGCGTAATTCTGTTATCG
>QHRU01000158.1 GCA_003220225.1 Candidatus Rokuibacteriota bacterium | reverse complement strand
GGCAGGATCCGCTGGTCATCAAGCCGCTGCACGAAGTCGGCCGGTACGGCGGCACGTGGCGTGGCGGCTTCACCGGCCCGGCCGACTTCTGGAACGGCTTCCGCTGCTGCTCGGGACCGGACCATCTGATGTTCTGGGACTACACGGGCGACAAGGTCATGCCGAACCTCGCCCGAAGCCTCGAGATGCAGGACGGCGGGCGCACGTGGCTCGTGCACCTGCGCCGCGGGATGAAGTGGAGCGACGGCAAGCCGTTCACCGCGGACGACTTCGTGTTCTGGTTCGAGGACGTCTATCGCAACAAGGACCTCGTGCCCACGCCGACCGCGGCCATGGCCATCAACGGCAAGCAGGGCGAGATCCAGAAGGTCGACGCTCAGACGGTGAGGTTCAGGTTCCCCGAGCCCTACTACATGCTCCCCGACGTCCTCGCCGGCTCGACGGACCTCGCCGGCCAGTGGGGCGGGTACAAGGGCATGGGCGGCTTCGCGCCGGCGCACTACCTGAAGCAGTTCCACCCGAAGTACGTGGGCCAGGCCGAGCTCGACAGGAAAGTGAAGGAGGCGAAGTTCGACAGCTGGGTGCGGATGTTCCTGTTCAAGAACGACTGGGCGCTCAACCCCGAGCTGCCCGTGCTCTCGCCCTGGAAGACCGTGACGCCGATCAACACGCCGACGTGGATCCTGGAGCGCAACCCGTACAGCGTCTTCGTGGACACCGCGGGCAACCAGCTACCCTACATCGACCGCGTGGTGCTGACGCTGGCGGAGAACCTCGAGGTCCTCAACCTGCGCGCGATCGCGGGCGAGTACGACTTCCAGCAGCGGCACCTCGACCTCGGCAAGCTGCCCGTGTTCATCGAGAACCAGGCCAAGGGCGGCTACAAGGTCTATCTCGACCCCGGCGACTACGGCGGCGACATGATCATCAAGTTCAACCTGAACTACGACGCCGATCCGGAGATCGCCAAGTGGTTCAACACCGCCGACTTCCGGCGCGCGCTCGCGCTCGGGATCGACCGTGACCAGATCAACGAGACCTTCTGGCTCGGAACCGGCACGCCCAGCTCCGTGGTGCCCGCCGACAGCAACAAGTACAACCCGGGCCCGCAGTACCGGAGGATGTGGGCCACGCTCGACGTCAGGAAGGCCAACGAGATGCTCGACAAGATCGGGCTCGCCAAGAAGGACACCGAGGGCTACCGGCTGCGCAGCGACGGGAAAGGTCGACTGCGGATCGAGATCATGACGCTCGGCGGCCAGTTCGTCCAGTTCACGCAGATCTCGGAGATGATCCGCGAGCAGTGGAAGAAGATCGGCATCGACCTCGTCGTGCAGGAGGTCGAGCGCAGCCTGGCCCTCAAGCGCACCGCCGCCAACGAGCAGCAGCTCGGCGCCTGGAACAACGACGGCAGCGAGCACCTGTTCACCTTCCCGCTCCACGTGTTTCCCTTCGAGCTCGCCGCCGTCGCGTCCTCGGGGCCGCTGTACGTCAAGTGGTTCCATTCCGCCGGCACGCAGGGCAAGGAGCCCGAGCCGAGAATGCGCGAGCTGATGGACAAGTGGAAGAAGGCCTTCGGGGTGCCCGAGAAGGAGCGCATCCAGCTCGGCAAGGAGATCTGGAAGATCGCCGCCGAGGAGGTCTACATCATCGGCGTGATCGGGATGGGACCGGCCTCCATGGGCGTGCGGGTGGTCAAGGCGAATCTCGGTAACATTCCGTCGCGCCAGTACAACAGTCCGGACGGCAAGACGCCGGGGATCTCGCGGCCGGTCACGTTCTACTGGAAGAAATAAGGCGGCGAGGGCGCGGCGTTGCTCGGCTACATCGGACGTCGCGCCCTCCTCGCGATCTTCACGGTCTGGGCGATCTCCGTCCTGGCCTTCGTGATCATCCAGCTGCCGCCGGGTGACTACGTCACGTCGTACATCGCCCAGATGGCGTCGATGGGCAGCGTGGTCACCGACGAGGAGGCCGAGAACCTCCGCATCCAGTACGGCCTCGGCCAGCCGATCTACGTGCAGTACTACAAATGGGTGAAGCTGATCGTGCAGGGCAACTTCGGCATGTCGATGGAGTGGCGGCGGCCCGTCACCGAGGTGATCGGCGAGCGCCTGTGGCTGACGGTGGTCGTCTCCGTCTCCGCGCTGTTCCTCACCTGGGTGCTCGCGCTTCCGATCGGCATCTACTCCGCCGTCCGACAATACTCCGTCGGCGACTACCTCGCGACGTTCATCGGCTTCGTCGGCCTCGCCGTCCCCAACTTCCTGCTCGCCCTGGTGCTCCTCTATCTGGGCTTCACGCTCTTCAACGCTCATATCGGCGGGCTGTTCTCGCCGGACTTTCAAGACGCGCCGTGGAGCCCGGCGCGCGCCTGGGACCTGGCCACGCACCTGCCGATCCCGGCCCTGATCCTCGGCCTGGCCGGGACGGCGCAGCAGATCCGGATCATGCGCGCCAACCTGCTCGACGAGCTGCGCAAGCCTTACGTGGTGACGGCGCGCTCCAAGGGCCTGTCCGAGGCGCGCGTGATCCTGAAATACCCCGTGCGGGTGGCCCTCAACCCGTTCGCGAGCACGATCGGCTACACGCTGCCCTATATCGTATCGGGCAGCATCATCGTGTCCCTCGTGCTGGGCCTTCCCACCGTCGGACCGCTGCTCCTCAAGGCTCTCATCGCGCAGGATATGTTTCTCGCCGGCACGATCGTGCTCCTCCTCGGCGTGATGACGGTCATCGGCACGCTGATCTCGGACGTCCTGCTCGTCTGGATCGACCCGCGCATCCGGCTCGAGGACACCTGATGGCCACCCTCGTCCTGCCCGTGGAGGAGCAGCGCGTCTTCGTCGCCTCGCAGTGGCAGCTCATGTGGTGGCGGTTCCGCAAGCATCGCCTGGCCGTGGCCAGCGCCGTGGTCGTGGTCGGCTTCTACGGCCTCGTCCTCGGCGCGGACTTCCTCGCCTACGCCGACCCCGACGCCTCCGAGGCGCAGCGCTCGCTGATGCCCCCGCAGTCGATCCACTGGTTCGACGGCCGGCGTTTCAGCCCGCACGTCTACGCCGTCAAGGGCGCGCGCGACCCGCAGACCTTCAAGCGCGTCTATCGCGTCGATCCCGCCGAGAAGATCCCGATCCGGTTCTTCGCCGAGGGCTTCGAGTACCGATTCCTCGGCCTGATCGCGACCACGCGGCACCTCATCGGCGTCGAGCCGGGCCTGGACGCCGCGCGGACGATCTTCGTGCTGGGCACCGACGTGCAGGGGCGCGATCTCTTCTCACGGCTGATGTACGGCACGCGCATCTCCCTCACCATCGGCCTGTTCGGGGTGACCGCGAGCCTCGTGCTGGGCGTGGTCCTCGGCGGACTCTCGGGCTTCTACGGCGGGGTCACCGACACGCTGATCCAGCGCGTGATCGAGATCCTCCGCTCGATCCCGACCATCCCGTTGTGGATGGGGCTGGCGGCGGCGCTGCCGCGCGAGTGGTCCGTCCTCCAGGTGTACTTCGCGATCACGATCATCATCTCGCTCCTGGGATGGACGGAGCTGGCGCGCGTGGTGCGGGGACGCTTCCTGGCGCTGCGCGAGGAGGACTTCGT
>QHRU01000063.1 GCA_003220225.1 Candidatus Rokuibacteriota bacterium | reverse complement strand
GATCGTACCCGCGCGATCTCAGCGCGTCTCCACAGCTCCTTGAAATTCCGGCGTCCAGATTCGATCAGATCCCGCCGGGGTCACCACCATGACGGGTGCCAGTCGGGCCGGCACCAGCGCCTCATAGGTGCCGCGCCCGACGAACCTGTAGCCGCGGCGCCCGTCGACGATCACCGGCTACCGTCTCCTGGCGCGCCTTGGCGTGTCGCGGGAGCATCGGCCGTCGTCAACCGAATTGGATGAGGTTTTGGCGAACGGCAATCATGAGGCGCGGTCCTGCGGGGGATTTTGAGCAGTAAAGAGAAATCAGCATCAATTCTTGGACAGAGTTTTACCCACCCAGCTTTGTAACTCCGCGACTTACCGGGTATCAAGTGGGCATCGCGGTTGCATTCCATGGGGCGAACTGTGCCGACAAGGAGCGCAGAAATCGTAGAGTTGAAGTCCACACGCGCGGCAACCGCGCGGCGCTCGTCGTCGCTCGAAGCAAGCGTGGCTCAGCTCGGGGCGTGGTTCCCGATTCTCGTCGGCGCGGTGTTCGGTCTCGTCTACGAACTCAGTATCGTCTTCGCCGGGGGCCGCATCGCGCGCCCGCTTGCCACCCCCTACGCCGTTCCCATCTTCGACACGCCGTTCGCGCTGGTCGCGGTGGGCGTCGGCTATCTCTGTCTCGAGCGTCACCGGCTGCGGCAGGATTTCCGGTCGGCGGGCATGGGAGTCACGCTGTGGTTGACGGCGCTGCTCGCGCTGGCCCATATCCTCGCTCAGCCTGACTATCCCGCGAACCCCGGTGTCAACGCCGGCATCGCGCCCTACTTCTTCCTTCTGAGCTACCTGACCGGCCTCGCCGGCATCGGTCTTGCCGGGCACTTCGGCGAGCGCGCCTTCGCGCTCGCCGAACGCGCGTGGTTGAAGATTGCCGTTGCCGTCGCCGCCCTGAGCGGCCTCCTCGCCGCTTCCGTTCTCGAGGTGCACCCCATCCTGCCCTCCCTGGTTATGCCGCCCGGGAAGTTCACGCCGTTCGGGCTCGCGGCGACAGGGTTCGTAATCGGCACCGCGGGCGTGTGGGCTCTCTGGGGCGGCCTGCGCCGCTACCTCGCGCGCGATCCGTTCGCAGGCTATCTGCTCCTCGCCGCCTATATTTGGACGGTGGGTCTGCTCGGGTTCCTGCTGTGTCCGTTCCGGTACAGCATCCCGTGGTACCTGGCGGGACTGGCCCGTCCGCTCGGTGTCGGCGTCATCTTTGTCGGCTTGCTGCGCGAGCAGGTGCGGCTCTATCGCGACGCCCGCGCGCGACAGCGCGACCTCGACGTCCTCCACCGGGCTGGCCAGGCGCTCGTGCAAAGCCTGAACCTCCCCGAGATCGCCCACACGATCGTGACCAGGGCGCTCGAAGTGTCGAGCGCCGACGCCGCCATCCTGTTCCGGTTCGACGAGCAAAGTCGGGTGCTGGTGGCACTCGCCCACGCCGGCGCCATCAGCGATCGGCTGCTGCCGGCGCTCGAGTTGCCGCTCGGCGTCGGCGCGCCGGGGATCGCGGCCGCCGAGCGGCGCCCGGTGGTGAGCGCGCGGCTGGACGACGATCCGGCAGCGGCCTCGGCGATCGAGATGGTGACGCGCTGGCCCGGCGAAGGGCTGCGGTCGGTGATGGCGATCCCGCTGTCGAGCCCGACGGGCGCGATCTACGGCGCGCTCTCCGTGTTCTACCGGCGTCAACGCGAGTTTGCCGCCACCGACGTCGAGCTGCTGGAGGCGTTCGGCACCCAGGCATCCGCCGCCCTCGAGAACGGACGCGCCTTCGGTCAGCTCGCGGTGAAAGCGCGCCACGACGAGGCCCTGCACGACTTTTCGCAGCGGTTGCTCGGGGCGACCGGCGAGGAGGCGATTCGCCAGGATGCGCTGCGGCTCACGCGGGAGTTGCTCGGCGCCGACTGCGTGGGGCTCTTCGTCTTCGATGCGCGCGCGGCCTGCCTCCGCCTGGAGGCGGGGCTCGGCTGGGGGTCGGGCCCCACCGGCGCCGTCACCATCGCGGCGTCCGCCGATTCGTTCACGGGCTACGCGTTTCTGCTCAAGGCGCCGATGTCGGTGGAGGATTTGTCGAGTGAACCTCGCTTCACGCTGCCTCCGGACCTCATGGCCCACGACATTCGGGCCGGCATCGCCACTCCGCTCGGCGTGCGCGAGCAGCCGATCGGGGTTCTCGCCGCGTATTACCGGGCGCCGCGCCGCCTCAGCGACGACGAACGCCGCGCCCTCACCAGCATCGCCCACCAGACGGCGCTCGCTCTCGAGAAGGCGCGCCTGCATTCGCAGCTCGAGGCCAAGGTGGAGGAGCTGCAGCGGACGCAGCATCAGCTCATCCAGGCCGACAAGCTGAAGGCCCTCGGCACGCTGCTCTCCGGTGTCGCCCACGAGCTGAACAATCCGCTCTCGGCGGTCCTGGTCGCGGCGAGCCTCCTCAAGCTCAAGTACCGGCCGAGCGACGCCGCGCGGGCGCCCCTGGACGTCATCGAGCGCCAATGCGTGCGCGCCGCGCGGATCGTGGGCGAGCTACTCGCCTTCGCCCGGCGCACGCCGCCCGAGCGGCGCCAGGTCGATCCCAACGAGGTCCTGCGGGCCGCGCTCAGCTTGGAGGCTCCGGAATTCGATCTCAACCAGATTCGCGTCATCACCGCCCTCGATCCACTGCCGACGATCTGGGCCGACCCCCCGCAGCTCCAGCAAGTGCTGCTCAACCTGCTTACCAACGCAACGCACGCCATGAAGTCCGCCGGGCGCGACGGCGTCCTCACCGTGCGCTCGACCGTTCACGCAGGCGAGATCACCATCGTGGTCGAGGACAACGGTCCCGGCATTGCGCCTGAGCACCTCGGCCAGGTCTTTGACCCCTTCTTCACGACGAAGCCGACCGGGGAAGGCACCGGGCTCGGGTTGAGCGTGTCCATCGGCATCGTAGAAGCACATGGCGGGCGGATGTCCGTCGAGAACGTCCCGACCGGCGGCGCGCGATTCACGATCCAGCTGCCCGTCGGTCAGGGCGTCGAGGTCCTCGCCGCGCCCGCGACGCGACCGGCGGCGACCCGGAGCGCCCACATCCTGGTCGTCGAGGACGAAAGGTCGTTGCGCGATGTCCTCGTGGAGGTGCTCGCGACCCTCGGTCATCAGGTGGCGGCGGCACCGACGGGGACGGCGGCGATCCGCCTGCTCGAGCGCGACACCTACGACGTGGTGTTGCTCGACCTCGTGCTTCCCGACGTCGACGGCCAGGGGGTCTGGCAGTGGATCCGTACGCATCGTCCTGGCCTCGCCAGCCGCGTCATATTCATGACGGGCGACACGATACGAGTGGGCTCCCAGCGGTTCCTGCGGGAAGCCGGCCGGCCGGTCCTCAACAAGCCGCTGGCGCTGGCCCACATCGGCGAGGTGATCGAGGAGCTGATTGGGGGGACGAACGAGACGGCGACGACCAATGGTCGCGAAGGGCACACGCCTCAGGGCACTGAACACGATGCGATGCAGCCTCTCCCGCAGGGCCCAAAGCTATGAGCAAAGGTATGATGAAAACAAACCGTATGCGCGCGCGCCCGTCCGCGATCATCGTGATGCTGCTGATACTCGCATTGCCGGGGCTGGCGTCCGCGCAGTCGCTCGGGGGGCTTTTCGCTCCGGTGAAGGCTCTCGTCACCGGCCTCGCCGCCCCCGTGCTCGGGACCGGCCCGTTCGTCCTCAACTTCGAGCCGACGCCGAACCTCTGGGCGGCCCCGGACGGGGCCCAGCCCGCCGTGTGGCCGGACGCCGCGATGGGCACGATGGTGCTGTATCTCTATAATGGGCAGACCGTCCTGCAGTTCACGCTGACCAATGCCCGTCCGAACACGATCTACACGATCTGGACGGTGTTCTACCCGCTCGCCTGGCCGATCGTGCTGCCCGCGGGAAGCATCAGGCCGCCCTTGGATCCGAATTACCCCAACGGACCTCCTGGGTACTACGTCGACGCGGGCGTGGTGGCGCCAACGGCCTCGATGAATGCCCAGTTCACCAACGGGATGGGACCGGACCCGGGCGCCACGTTCGCCACCGACAACGTCGGCAACGGATACGTTCAAATCACGCTCGACTACAACATCCTCGGCAACACGTACGACGACGGGCCGCCCGTGGGGAACAAGGTGCTCGTCACGCAGTGCGTGGTCGATAGCCCCGGGCCGCAAAGTGGCCCCTGCCCCTCGCCCAGCAATATCCTGCGCGTGACAACGACGTGGCTGAGGAAGTACATCGCGCAGGTGCTCCCGGAGGGCCGCGCATCATACTGCGCAAACTACAATGCTTCGGATCCGGCCAGCATCTACTGGCAGTGCATCGACCCGTCCACGGTGGACTCGCAGTCTGGCAACGGGCTCCCCCGGGTGTGGCGGTTCCCCTTCGATCATTTCCGGCTCGCCGCCCATCCGGACGGGCTCACTCACGGGTTCATCGGCGGGAACGAAGGCGAGCACGTGATCGATATGGTCGGCCGACGGTGCCAGCTCACGAACAATTGCCCATAGTGGCCGATCATCGTTGCCTGCGCGGCGGCCAGCGTGTCTCAACGATGACGTCGCGCCGACGCGAGCCAGGTTCTTCACGCGCAACGCTGTCAATTGAGGGCTGCTGAAGGACCTGTTCCTCGCCAAAACCTCATCCGACTCGCTCAGGAGCACCGAGATCCGTCAATCCGTCCCACAGGCCCAAGACCCCCCGCCTGGTTGGAGGTAGGGCGACCGGCATCGTTAGACCGTCGGGCTTGCACGGTCACACCGGAGTCGCCATGGTCTCGACGGGCCCGACGTCCGGCGCATCCTTGTCGAGCGCGAGATGCGTGCGAGCCCGGTGATAGTAGGAGACAGCACGACCCAGAAGAGTCGGTCGCTCCTGCGCACCTGTGACCATCGAGCCGAAATTTTCTCTGGATCAGGCCGGCCAGGCTCAATCACTTAGCGCCGGACAGAGTTTTGGCGAAGGACACGAGCGCGATCGACCACAGGATGACGCGAGCAGCGTCAGCCGCTCCATACCGATAGCAGGAATGTAGACGCCTTGCGGCGGCTCGTGTATACTGCGCGGCGCGCCACCGCAGGGGGTCCCGCCGGCAGGATGAGCGAGATGGTCTTGCCGCACGAACTCCGCGCGGGTGACGTGGTCGAACTCGCCGGTTCAGCCTGGCGGGTCGTGCACCAGCCGCGCACGCGCGCAGGGGTCAAGTCGCTAGAGGTGGCGTTGGAGCACGTCGCTCACCGCGACGAGTGGCTGATCTGGCCGCTCGATCAGCACCGCCCCGTGAAGCGCATCACCGAGACGGAGGCGTCGAGTACGCGCGGCTGATCGGGCGGCTCGCTCCCCGCGGCGACGCGCGAGGAAGATGCCCCCTGCAAAGGTTGCCGGTTTCAGGAAAGTGTTTTCCGGTCTTGCTGGCGACTGGGGGAAGGCCTACGATGAGTTACGCGGACCTTTAGTTACGCGACACGCCTCACACCGACGAGGGCCGACCATGCCCCCTGAAGTAGTTCGAGCGGGTCCAAGCCTCGTAGATGTACTTGACCGAGTTCTCGACAAAGGCATCGTGATCGACGCGTGGGTCCGCATGTCACTGGTCGGAATAGAACTCGTGACGGTCGATGCCCGCGTCGTCGTCGCCTCGATCGCGACATATTTCGCGCACTCGGACGCCCTCGCTGAGTCGCCCAAACAGGCGCCCCGGCGAGCCCCATTGCGTGCCGTGAGATAAAGTAAAGGATCGTGTGCGTGCGCGATCGCAATATCGTCAACGCGGCCTGAGGATGCACCGTCAGTGCTACGAGGAGGACCTCCGGCGCGGGCGGTCGTGACTAGTGGCAATGACCTCAGCGTGGAAGTGCCGCGAGATCGTGGTGACGATATTCCGGCCGGGAGACAGCGGTTGATGTCGCCGACGGAGCGACGGTACTGGAGCATCGGTGCCGTCGCAGGGATCGTGATCGGCGCGTTGGTCCTCATCTCGGGCGACCGATCGGGTCACCATAGCATCCGCCTCCTCGGCGCGCTCATCATGGCGGGCGGCTGTCTGTGTGCCGTCGTGCGGCTCGCCCGCGACTCCCATCGACACTGATCACCCTACCGCCACCTTGTATGTATTGCCGTCAAAGATGGGGAAGGTTTTTCCCACGCGGAGCCCAGTTTCGCCTACCCCAAGCGCGCAAGTAGCCATCAATACTGAATTGGCGCGCACCTTGTAGAAATTCTGCGTTTCTCTGGCTGCACGACCGGGCCACCGGGGGGAGTTTTTGCGAATGGGGGTTGAGCGCGCCGCTGGTAGCAATAGCCTCATCGAGGTTCTCGATCGGGTGCTCGACAAGGGCATCGTCATCGATGCCTGGGTCCGCGTCTCGCTCGTCGGCATCGACCTGGTCACGATCGAGGCCCGCGTCGTTGTCGCCTCGATCGCGACTTACTTGCAATTCAGCGACGTCGTCGGCACATCGTCGGCATCGGCGTCGGCACCGAGCACCGCAAGCCTCGCTCCTCTGCTCTCCAGCGTCACGACGCCCAACGGCCGTGGCCGTCACAGGGTGCAAGAAGGCAGCCGCCTGAAGTCATGAATCCGCTCGGCGACGTGCAACCGCAGCCGGCGGTTGAGGTTGCCATCACCATCGCCTTCGCCCAATCGACGCTGCGCGAGGCGACCGACGAACTGTTACGAGAACTCCACCAAAGTCCGACAGACTTGGCGAAACTGGTGACGCGAGTCCACCAACGACGCCGCAGCGTCGTGGCGGTCTCGGCGAAAGCGATCACGCGCTGGAACAGAGACGATCCCACGTCATGGGCACGTGTGCGTGAGTGGCTGAGCACGCGGGGCGTGCGCATCATACGCACATAGGCCGAGAGGTTTACTCAGGCTTCGCGAACTCGGAGGTTAGAGCGCCGTCGCGGCGGCCCTTGTAATACGGATGTGACTCAGCGGCCGTGCTTTCTCAGACACTCACGCCATTCGCCCTCGTCAGCCCGCGCCTGCTTGAGTGCGCGATCGAGTTGCTGCTGCTGGCGCCGCGTGAGTTCCCGCTCCTCAGCGCAGCGACGATTTGCGAAGTCGGCCGAGCGCGGCGATGGGCGGCTTCTGGACCGACACGCGCAGTCTGGCGGTTAAGCGCGCCGGGCTGTAGAATCCGGGTCGAGCGAGCCAGCGAGTGATGGCTGGACCTCGGGAGGTCGCTATGGTGGAGGGATTTACTGCCCGGGCCCGACGCATGCTGGAGCGATTCACTCCCCGTGCGCGACGGGCAGTCGTCCTGGCGACCGAGGAGGCGCGCAGCCGTGGGCACGAGAGCATCGAGCCCGAACATCTGCTCATGGGCATCCTGCGCGACGGCGAGGGCATGGCCGTCAAGGTGCTTGAGCGGCTCCAGGTGCCCGAGACGCTGCGTGCTGAGGTCGAACGCCTCCTGAGCGAAGCGCCAGGCTCGTCCACGCCCTCGGAGCCCGGCTTCTCTCCCGAACTGAAGGCCGTCCTCCAGGCAGCCCTCGAAGCGCGCCTGCAACCGAACCATGTGATCGGCACCGAGAACCTTTTGCTCGGTCTGCTGGCCTGCGAAGGCTCTGAAGCGAACCGGGTCCTGCATGCGGCTGGCGTCAACGTCGACGCAGCCCGGAGCGTCATCTCGCTCTTCTACAACAGCATGGCCGCCCCGATAACCGCCGAAAATCTCCGCTTCATCGCGACGTCGAAGTGGCGGGTGCAGAGGTAACGACAAGCCAGTCGTTGGCCTCGGCTCCTGCTCCGTGACGTTCGCATGAGTGGTAAGAGTCGCCGCGATCACGCCGGGGTCACCACTCCTCTCTCCCCGCCGCGCGGTACCCTGAAGCTCTCGTGCTACCATCGCGCGTGCCCGACGCCGGACGACGCTGGGCCTGGATCTTTCTCGCCGCGGCGGCGGTCTTCATCGCCTCCGCGGCCACCGTGTCGCTCGCCGGCGTGCCCACGTTCGAGCGTGGGTTCTACGAGGCGCTGACGACGGCGGTGCCGAACGCGCTGGTGTTTCGTCGAATCACGCGGCTCGGCAGCGTGAGCGTGCTGCTGCCCCTCGCGGTCTTCCTCGTCGTGCTGCTGCCGCGACAGTTCCTGCGTCGCTGGTGGGTCTGGGTCGTCGTGATGCTCGCCGTCACCATGCTCGAAGGCCTCGGCAAGATCGGCATCGGGCGGCCCCGACCGGGCGGCATGCGACTCGGGTTTCCGAGCGGCCACACAGCGGCGGCCGCCGCGTTCTATCTGATGGCGTGCTATTTCTTCGAGGGCGTCGTCCGGCGGTGGGTGAAGCACGCCCTCTACGGTCTCGCGGTGTTCCTCATCCTGCTGGTCGGATTCTCGCGAATGATCCTGCGCGTGCACTGGCCGCTCGACGTGGTGGGCGGTGCCGCGATCGGCGTCGCCGTCATCGCGGCCGCCGCGTGGTGGCACGAGCGCTATCCGCTGGAGGACATCGTCCCGTCGGCCGTGCCACCGACCTGGCGTCGCTGGATCTATCGCTGGCAGAACGTCCTCCCGTTCGCCCTGCTCGCCGTCCTGTTCGTCACCCCGCCGCTGGCCGTGGCCGGGACCCCGTTCGACGGCGTGCTCGACGTCGCGGGCGCTGTCTGCATGCTGACGGGGCTCGGGCTTCGCCTCTGGGCGGCCGGCCATCGAGACGAGCAGCGCGTGTTCCCGGCGCGCCCGCCCACGCGGCTGGTGACCACCGGCCCGTACGCGCTCATGCGCCATCCGGTACCGCTCGCCAATCTGCTGACGGGCGTCGGCGTCGCTCTGATCGCGGAGAACGGGCCAGCCTTGATCGTCCTGCCCGCGGCGCTGATGGCGATGTACCGCATCACCGTGCCGCTGGACGACGCGTGCCTCGCCGAGCGGTTCGGGCGCGCGTACATCGACTACTGCGCGCGCGTGCCCGCGTGGCCGCGGGTCACGCTCACGACGTTCGCGGCCGTGTGGTCGGCGATGGCGTCCCTCGGCACGCCGTCGCGGCGCACCGTCGTCCGCGGGCTCGTGGCCGCGGCGGGGACGCTGGCGCTGGCGGCGCTGGCGGAGATGAGCGAGCGCCTGCCGCACCTGCTTCGGTAGCCTCCGTGGTTGTACCAACTTGACCCCGTCCGCCGACGGTTCTAGAGTCTTGCCACGCAACTCGCGGGCATCGTGCGCAGATTGCTCGAGCAGTGTCCCGGGGAACCCTTGTGCGACGCCTGCCTGGCCTTTGCCTGTTCGGTGAGCCTCACGGAAATGCACGCCGTCTCGGCCGCGGTCGCCACGACCGCGTCGTTCAGTCGTGGCACCGCGACCTGCGCGAGCTGCCGGCGCCAGACCACCACGCTCACGTGCGGAACGGGCGGTGTCGTGGTCGACAAGTGCACCCACTGCAGCCAGCCGATCGACCCGGGGGAGGCGGTCGAGGTCGTCGACACCGACCGGTTCCATGGCCGGTGCTGGCGGCGGCTGACGACCGACGGCACGATCCGCGACTCCAAGATCCTCAGCCGCCGATCGAGGGAGCTGATCCGCAGAAGCCGTGAGTTGATGGGACTCCCGCCGCTGGAGAGCGCTCCCGAGGCCTGAGGCCTCGCCCTCCTTCTATCGCCGTCCGCCCGCTTCTCGGGGGCCTCGTATAGGAACGTTCGATTTGACCTCTCGGCCCGCACCTTTACCATGCGATCCGCATCTATGTCTCCGAGGGGGACTGCCATGGAGCGCCGCACCTTCATCAAGACCGGTCTCGGGGCGTCGGCCGTCGTCGCGCTGGGGCTCGCTCCGCGTTTGGTTCGAGCCGCCGAGTCGCCGACCGAGGCGAACCCGTGGCGGAAGTTCGAGGCCGTGACGAGGATCGAGGTGACCAACCCGAGCGGCGTCACGCGTGTGTGGGCACCGGTGCCTCTGCTGACCGACACCGATTACTTCAAGCGCGGCGGCGACACGTGGACGGGCAACGCGGCCGTGACGCGCTCGGTGAAGGACGCCAGGTACGACGTCGGCCTCGTGTATGCCGAGTGGCCGGCGAGTGAGAAGGCGCCGGTGATCGAGATCACCAGTCGCTTCGCCACGCGCGACCGCGCCGTCGATCTCGACAAGCCGCCCGCGAAGCCGGTCCGCGAGGACCGCGCGGTGCTCGCGCGCTACCTCGAGCCCACGCTGCTGATCCCCACCGACGGCATCGTGCTGGAGACGGCGCAGGGCATCACGCAGGGCATCGCCTCCGACGCCGACAAGGCGCGCGCGCTCTACGAGTGGATCGTGGAGAACACGTTCCGCGACCCCAAGACGCGCGGCTGCGGGCTGGGCGACATCAAGACGATGCTCGAGACGCGCTACTTCGGCGGCAAGTGCGCCGACCTCAACGCGCTCTTCGTCGGCCTCGCGCGTGCCGTGAAGATCCCGGCGCGCGACGTGTACGGCGCGCGCTGCGCGGACTCCGCGGAGTTCAAGAGCCTCGGCAAGGGCGGGGACATCTCCAAGGCCCAGCACTGCCGCGCCGAGTTCTACCTCAACGGCTACGGCTGGGTGCCGGTGGACCCCGCCGACGTGCGCAAGGTCATCCTGGAAGAAGGCGGCGGGCTGCCGGCCGGGCTGGCGGATCCCAAGGCGCAGCGCGCGCGCGCCAAGCTGTTCGGCGCCTGGGAGATGAACTGGCTCGCGTACAACTACGGCCACGACGTGCGGCTGCCGAACTCTGCCGCGGGGCCGGTGCCGTTCCTGATGTACCCGCAGGCGGAGACGGCGGAGGGGCGCAAGGACAGTCTCGAGCCGACGAGCTTCAAGTACCGGATCACCTCGCGCGAGGTGCGAGGCTAGCCGGCGTCAGAACCGCGTGGTGAGGTCGACGAGCCACGCGGGCATCGCGTCGAGCAGCCGCGTTTCGAGGGCTTTGTCGCCGCCGGTGACGCTCAGCAGGCCGAGCACCACGAGCGCCAGGCCGACCGCGGGCTTGCCGACACGCGTGACGAGCGCCAGGCGATCGGGGCGCGCCACGAGCCGACGCGAGCCGTAGGCGAGCAGCAGCACCGGCACCATCGCCCCCAGACTGTAGGCCGCCATCACCGCCGCCGCCGCGCCGAGCGAGCGCCGCTGGGCGGCCAGACCGATCGCGGCGCCCAGCGTCGGCCCCCCGCACGGCGTCCACAGCGCGCCGAGCAGCGCCCCCACCACGAACTGTCCCGCGAGCCCCCGCGGACCCAGCCGCGCCAGCAGCGCAGCCGCGCCGGCCGCGATCGGCGCCGTCGCGCGCGCCACGGCGACGTCGAGCCGCGCGGTCAATAGGATTACGCCGAACACCACGAGGAGCGCGCCGGCCACCACGCGAACGAGGTCGCGATCCAGCGTGAATCCGAGCAGTGCGACGGCGAAGCCGACGACGGTGGCAGAGACGGCGAGTCCGGCCGCGAGGACGAGGGGCCCGAGCCGATGGCGCTCTACGCCGCCGGCGAGGGCGACCGGCAGCAGCGGCAGCACGCAGGGCGACAGCGCCGAGAGCGCGCCGGCGGCGAAGCCGAGGAGGCAGGCGCCCACGCGGCGGCGCCGGCGCGGCTAGAGCGCGCTCGAAAAGAGCGCGCGGATCTCGCCGGGATCGGTGCTGAACGACGAGCGGCGGCGCTCGGTCTTGCCGTGGAAGGCGACGAGCGTGCTGCGCTCCGTCACGTTCAGCTCCTTGAGCGTCGCCTTGTCCGCGTAGTCCACGACGAACACGACGAGCTTCTGGCCCTTGAACGCGCCGTCCGATGCCAGCTCCTGCACGATCGGCTGCTGCTTCCGGCAGGTGACGCACCACGAGGCGTGGACGAAGACCACGATCGGCCGGTTCTCGGCCTGGGCGGCCGCGAACGCGGGCTTCGAATACTCGACGAGCGGCGGCGGTGGCGCCGCGGCCGCGAGTGACGTGGACGCGAGGATCAGGACGAGGACGCTCAGCACCGAACGCATACGCAACGTGGCACCTCCTCCGAGGGCCCAGCGTACCATGTCCGCATGACCGCGCTCGGGGCCCTCCTCCGGCGGCACCCCGACCGCGCGGCCGTGGCCGTTCTCGTCGTGCTGCCGCTCGTGCTCTGGGCCCCGGCGCTGCGTCCGGGTCACACGCTCTCGCCGCTCGACAACCTCTTCACGAGCGCGCCGTGGCGCGCGATCGCGCCGGGCCCCGTGCGGCCCAACCAGGCGCTCGGCGACGTCACGTCGGTCTTTCATCCGTGGACGCTGTGGGCCGCCCACGAGGTCCGCGCGGGGCGCGTGCCGCTCTGGAACCCGTACGCGTACGCCGGCGCGCCGTTCTTCTCGAATCCGCAGACCGCCTGCGTGTTCCCGCTCACGTGGCTGGCGTGGGCGCTGCCGCCGACGTGGGCGCTCACCGTGCCCGCGCTGCTCAAGCTGATCGCCGCGGGGCTGGCGACGTACTGGTTCCTGCGCGGGCTGGCGCTGCTGCCGCTCGCCGCGTTCGTGGGCGCCGCGGGCTTCATGCTGTCGACGACGCTGATCGCCTGGCTGCCGTGGACGCTCGCCAGCACGATGCCGTTCCTGCCGCTGCTCGCAGGTCTCGTCGACCGCCTGCGCGCGCGCGGGGACCGCCGCCTCGTCGCGCTGCTGGCGCTCGCGGTCGCGCTGGACCTCGTGGCCGGCTACCCGCAGGCGGCGCTCCAGGCGCTCGCCGCCATCGTGGCGTGGGCGGTCGCCCGCGCGCCCTGGCGCGCGGGCGCGGGGCCGTTCCTGGCGCGCGTCGCCGCCGGCGTGACCCTCGGGGGCGCGCTGACGGCGGTGCAGGCGCTGCCCGCGCTCGACTACGCGCGCGAGAGCGCCGTCTACGCCTTTCGCAGCACGTGGACCCCGCCGCTCTCGGTGCCGCCGCGCGCGCTCGTGACCGTGCTCATGCCGTACTTCTTCGGCACCGCCGAGGGCACGTGGTCCACGTGGCAGTTCAACATCACGTCCACCTACGTGGGGCTGGTTCCACTCGCCGCGCTGCCGCTGGCGGCGCTGGCGTGGCGCCGGCCGCCGACGCGCTTCTTCGCCGGCCTCGCCGTGATCGCCGGCCTCATCCACTACGGCGCGCTCGCCGCGGTGGCGCCGGCGCCGGTGATCGCGTTCGGGAGCAACCTGCGCCTGATGCCGATCCTCGTCTTCGCGCTGGCCACGCTCGGCGCCCTCGGCGTCGACTCCGTGGCGCGCGGCGACGCGGGCCCGCGCGCGCTCGCGTGGCTGCGTGGCGGGTTCATGGCGCTCGCGGGGGCGGGACTGGTGGCGGTGACGCTCGCCTCGGTCGAGCCCGCCACGCTCGCCGTGCGGCCGTCGCTCGCCGCGCAGTACGTCGGCATGCTCGTCGGGCTCACCGCCGCCGCGTGGCTTCTGCGGCGCTGGCTCGTCGACGGCCGCGCGCGCTGGGGCGTGGCGCTCGCCGCCGTGCAGGTGGCGACGCTGGCGCCGCTGGCGACCTACCTGCCGGTCCGCGACGCGCGCTGGCTCTATCCGACGCCGCCGGCGATCGCGTGGCTCCGCGATCACGCCGGCTCCGCGCGTGTTCTCATCGCCGATCAGGTCGGCCTTCTCTACGGCCTGCGCCAGGCGCACGGCTACGACGGGCTCTCGCCGCGGCGCATCGCCGAGCTGGCCGGGCCCATCGGCACCGGCCGCGCGCTCGCCGCCGGCTATCGCGAGAACACGATCGCGCTGCACGGCAGCGAGCCGCTGCCGCCGATCGCCGTGCTCCTGGCGCCGACGCGCGAGCTGCTGGGTGTGCGCTTCCTCGTGTTGCCGCCCGGGATGACGGCGGCGGAGCCGCGGCTGCGGCCGGTCTACGACGGCGCCGACGCGCGCGTGGTCGAGGACCCGGCGGCGCTGCCGCGCGCGTTCGTCGTCCCGCGCGCCCGTTGCGTCGACGATCGCGGCGCGCTGGCGCTGCTGCGCGCGCGCTCTCTCGCGCCAGCGGCGGAGGTGCTGCTGGCCGACTGCGCCTCGCCGCCGCGTTCGACTGCGCCGGAGGTGCGGACTGCAATGACTGCGCCGGAGGCGCGGACTGCAATGACTGGGCCGGAGGCGCGGACTGCAATGGCTGCGCCGGAGGCGCGCATCATGGTCGACGAGCCCGCGCGCGTCGTCGTCTCCGCGTCCACCGGTGCGCCGGCGTGGCTCGTGCTCACCGACACGTGGTTCCCGGGCTGGCGCGCGCGGCTCGACGGCGCCGACGTCGCCGTCCAGCGCGCCGACCACGCCTTCCGCGCCGTCGCGCTGCCGCCAGGGCGTCACGAGGTCGAGTTCGCGTTCACGCCGCGCGGTCTGCGGCCGGGCGTGGCGATCTCGCTCGCGGCGCTCGCGATCCTCGGCGTCCTCCTTCTGCCGCGTCGCCGCGCCGCCGCCGCGATCACCACGGCCGTGCTGCTGCTCGCGTCGACGCGGGCGGAGGCGGCGCTGCCCGCGCCGCCGTTCGTGCTGACGGCGACGCCCTCCTCGGTGAGCGCGGGCGACACGGTCGAGATCGGCCTCAGGCCGCGCGCGGCGACGGGCGGGCCGTGGGACGTGTACGTCGTGTGGCTCTTCTCCGAGCGCGCCGCGTTCCTCGGTCCCGATGGCGCGTGGGCGCAGCAGCCCGTCCCGTTCCGCGCGCGGCTGGCGGCGGGGGAGCGCGTGCGCGGCGCCTGGAGCCGCGCGGGGCCGCCGGCGGACGTGACGCTCGCGCTCGTGGTCGTGCGTCCGGGCGCGGATCCGCTCGACCGCGCCGAGTGGACCCACCAGCCGGCGCTGGCGACCGTCCGCGTGACCGCGCCGCCGGGCGCGCGTCCGCCGCGCCCGTGGACGACGCTGACGGGGCTGCTCCTGGCCGCCGTCGCCGCGACGGCGCTGGCGTGGGGACGGGACCTTCCTCGGCCCCGGCCACTCTGATATGATCCGGGCGCCATGGCTCAGCGACTCCCCGAGTTGGTCGGCCGCGTGATGATCGATCCCGAGTTCCTCGCCGATCTCCAGCGCGCGCCCGACTCGATCCTCGCCGAGTACGACCTGACCGACGACGAGCGCGCGACCGTGCTCGCCGCGCTCGCCCGCCTGGGCCAGACCTCGGCAGGTCAGCGCGCCACGGCGCTGCGCAGCGCCCTGATCCGACGCGTGGCCACCTAGGCGACGCGGGATCCCCGCGCGGTGGGCAGCTCGGCCGACACGCAGGTCTTCCTGAGGAGCGTGCGTCTGTTCCGCAACGTCGAAGGGCCCGAGCTCGGGATCCTCGCCGACAGCCTGCGCGAGCGTGCGCTCAAGCGCGGCCAGGTCCTGCTGCGCGAGGGTGACGCCGGCGACGAGATGTTCCTCGTACGCTCGGGCTCGCTCGTCATCTCCAAGGCCGTGACCGGCCGCGTCGAGCAGGTGCTGGCGCGCGTCGGGCCCGGCGATTTCTTCGGCGAGATGGCGCTCTTCGACCGCTCGCCGCGCTCCGCCACCATCTCGGCGGACAATGACGCCGTGCTCCTCGTGCTCGACCGCGCCGCGCTCGCCAAGCTGACCGAGGTGAGCCCGCGCGCGGCCGCTGCCTTCTTCGAGTCGCTCGTCCTCATCTTCATCGAGCGTCTGCGCGCCTCCGGCGACCTCGTGGCCGAAGTCACTCGCTGGGGTCTGGAGGCGACCGGGCTGGACGTCGAGTCGCGATGAGCGAGGGCTCCACCGCGCCGCCGCGACGCGCGCGCCTGGAGCTGCTCGTCCGACCCGAGGAGGGCGACGGGTTCGAAGTCCGCCAGATCGGCAGCGGCGTTGCCTTCATCCAGTCGCGGCCCGCGCGCGTGTCCGCGGGCTCGTTCGAGCTGGCCGAGGTCGCCTCGAAGGTGGACCGCCAGCGCTCCTTCATCCTCAAGAACACGGCGACCGACCGCTTCCTGCTCCTGTCCGAGCACGAGAAGTTCCTGTGGGAGCAGATGAACGGCCGGACGTCGCTGCAAGACATCGCGACGGCGTACGTGCTGCGCTACGGCGAGTTCGACTTCGAGATCATCCCGAACCTGATCCGCAAGCTGCAACGCGCGCAGCTGCTGACCATGACGCCGACGTCGCGCCTGCGGCAGGCGCTCGCCCGCAACCGCCGCCAGCCCGTCGCCAAGATGGCGGAGTCCGCGCTGTTCGCGCTCGAGCGCATCAACATCTCGAGCCGCAACGTGCAGCCGGTCTTCCGCGGCATCTACCGCTGGGGCGGGTTCCTCATCTTCACGCGCGGGGCGGCGCTGGCGTGCGTGCTGCTCGCCATCGTCGGCGTCGCGGCCGGCGTGCGGCTCTGGCCGGACGCCGAGCGGGTCGTCTCGGGCTTCGGCAAGAGCCCGCTGATGGCGGTGATCTCCGTCAAGCTGCTGTTCCTGCTCACGGTCGGCGCCCACCAGCTCGTGCACGGGCTCGCGCTCATCCACTACGGCCGGCGCGTGCGCGAGTTCGGCTTCACGTTCCTGCACGGCTTCGTGCCGACCTTCTACGTGGACGTCACCGACATCTTCATGGGCAGCCGCCGGGCGCGCGTGGTGACGGCGGTGTCGGGCGCGCTCGTGCACCTCGTCTTCGGCTCGGCGTGGCTCCTCATCGCGCTCCGCGCGCCGATGGGGTCGTTCCTGCAAGCGTTCGCCGCCGCCTCGGGGATCATCCAGTGGCAGGCGTTCGTGGTCGCGCTCTACCCGTTCTGCTTCATCGAGATGGACGGCTACCACGTGCTGGTGGACGTGCTCGGCCTCCCGACGCTCAAGCACGACGCCATCGCCTACGCCGGCTCGCTGCTGCGCGGCCGCGCGTCGCTCCGCTTCACGCGGCAGGAGGCGCTGTTCGCCGGTTACGTCCTGGTCTCGACCGTCTCCGTGCTCGCCTTCATCACCTTCAACGTCTGGCTCGTCGTACACGCGTCCTGATATTGGGGGGCCCCGAAATGGCCCCCCAAACCCCCCAACACTCGTCGCGCCCCGAATGAATCGGGGCGCGCCTCGACCCCCCCCCAACGCTCGTCGCGCCCCGAATGAATCGGGGCGCGCCTCGACCCCCCCAACGCTCGGGGCGCCCCGAATGAATCGGGGCGCGCCGCGGTCATCCTCTCGCGGCTTCTCGCGCCAGGGCCTCGGCGGCGGCGGCGATGGCGCGCGCGTCGGCCGCCGGCGGCCCGGCGCGCTCCAGCGCGGCGACTTGCACGTCCGCGGGCTCGGCGGCGAGCGCCCCCTGAGCGCGCGCGCGCAGGCCGTCGGCGACGAGGTCGGCCGCCTCGCGAAGCGCGGCGAGGCCCGTGGCGAGCGCGTCGGCGCGCGACCGGCCGCGCACGGCGTCTCCCAGCGCGCGTCGCAGCCGGTGAGACAGCCTGACGCGCGCGTCGCGCACCTCCACGAGATCGGCGTGCACCGGCCCCCACTGGAACTCGACGTCGCGCGCCACGCCCGCGATCCACGGCGCCAGCGCGGGCGCGCTGGTGGCCACGACCGTCGCGACGAGCCCGGCGACGACCTCGGGCGCCACCGGCGCGATCTGCGGCGGATCCGACGGCGGCGTCCGGACCTCGAGGAGGCCGCCGTCGGATCTCAGGACGACATGGTCCTCGAGCACGCGGCCGAGCGCCACCAGCGAGGCGCGCACGGTGTCGCCGGCGTCGCGGACGGCGCGCGGCGCCACACGTCGCACGCCCTGCCAGTCCGGCCGGTAGTACACGCGGCCCGCGCCGACGACTTTTTCGACACGCTCCCGCCGCTGAACCCAGACGCCACCCGCCTCGATCGCGACGTCGTGCGGCGCCGGCGCCCATCCGAGCTCGCCGCGCGCGAACGCGTCCATCGGATTCGGCGCCTCCTCGGGGACGTAGCGGAACGATTCGAGGAGCGCCAGGAAGAGCGCCTCCGTCGGGTAGGGCGCGTCGTAGCGGAGCACGGCCACGCCCTGCTCGGCGGCGAGGCGCGCGAGCAGATTGAAGATCGCCGTCCCCGCGCCGGCGGGCAGCCGCGCGGGCTCGGCAAGCGGAGGGATGCGATCCACGCGCGCCCAGTCGAGCGCGGCCAGGCGGGTGAGGGGCCGGCCGTCGCGCGTCACGAGATCGGAGGCGCCCCACGGCCCCGCCGCGCCGGCGCCGGGCTCGATCGAGACCCAGCCGCCGTCGGGCAGCCGCACGGAGGCGCGGCTCAGGCGCCCGTCCGGCGACCACTCGAGCGCGCTCAGGGCGGAGCCGTGGCGGTCCTGCTCGCCGGCCGGGCGCCCGGCGGCGTCGCGGCGCATCCGCGTCGCGTCGGCGGCCACGGGGCGGATGATACAATGCCGCGGTGGTGATGACGTGACGATGGCCGCGGACGACGTGGTCTGGCGCTCGGCCGTCGAGTGCGCGGCCTTGATCCGGCGCAAGGAGCTGTCGCCGGTCGAGCTCACCGAAGCGGTTCTCGCGCGCATCGACGCCGTCAATCCCCGCCTCAACGCCTTCGCTCTCGTCGCGCACGACGTCGCGCGCCGCCTCGCGCGCGAGGCGGAGATCGCCGTGATGAAGGGCGAGCCGCTCGGCCTGCTGCACGGCGTGCCGGTGTCGGTGAAGGACGTGCTCTTCACGCGCGGCATGCGCACGACCGGGGGCTCGAGGCTCTACGCCGACCTCATCCCCGAGCACGACGCGGTGTCCGTGGGCCGGCTGAAGGCGGCGGGCGCGGTGCTCCTCGGCAAGACGACGACGTCCGAGTTCGGCCACAAGGCGGTGACCGAGAGCCCGCTCTTCGGCGTGACGCGCAATCCGTGGAACCTCGAGCGCACGCCCGGCGGCAGCAGCGGCGGCGCGGCGGCGGCCGTCGCGAGCGGCTGCGGCCCGATCGCGCTCGGCAGCGACGGCGGCGGCTCCGTGCGCATCCCGGCCGCGTTCTGCGGGCTCGTCGGCGTGAAGCCCTCGTACGGCCGCGTGCCGCTCGGCACCGGCTTCCCGGGCTGGGACCACGTCTCGCACGTCGGGCCGCTCGCGCGCACCGTGCGCGACGCGGCGGCGGTGCTCGACGTGATCGCGGGCGGCGACGACCGCGACCGCGAGTCGCTGCCGCGCGAGCCGGGCTCCTACGTCGAGGCATGCGCGGGCAGCATCAAGGGCCTCAACGTCGCGTGGGCGCCGGACCTCGGCTTCGCGCGCGTCGATCCCGAGGTGCTCGAGCTCACCGGCGATGCCGCTGCCGAGTTCGAGTCGCTCGGCTGCCACGTGGAAGTCGTCAACCCCGGCTGGGAGAACCTCGAGGAGGCGTTCAGCACGCTGATCGCGGCGCAGTTCTACGCCGCGTGGTCGGACGAGCTGCCGGCCGCCGAGGAGCGCCTGGACCCGACGCTCGTGAAGTTCATCCGCCGCGGCGGCAGCATCACCGCCCGAGACTACCTCCGCGCGCGCGCCCGCGTGGCGGAGTACTGGGAGGAGGTGCGCGCGTTCTCCGAACGCTTCGATTTCCTCCTGACGCCGACGACGGCGGTGGCCCCGTTCCCCGCCGACGGCCGGCCGCCCCGCGAGATCGACGGCGAGTCCGTCTCCGTGCTGGGCTGGATGCCGTTCACCTACCCGTTCAACCTCACGGGCCAGCCGGCCGCCTCGGTTCCCGCCGGCCTCACGGCCGACGGCCTGCCGGTGGGGCTGCAGATCGTCGGCCGCCGCCACGCCGACCGCGCGGTGCTCGCCGCCGCCGCGGCGTACGAGGCGGCCCGGCCGTGGAGCGCGCGGAGGCCGGCTCTGTGACGGAGCCGAACGCCAAGCGCGGCCCCGCCACCTGGAGCGACACGAAACGGTGGGCGGTCGCGTCGATCACGCTCGCGATATGCCTCGTCGTCGTCGTGTGGCTCGTGGTGTCAGACGCTCCCCTCGTGCGATACCTCGTGCGGCTCTACCAGGACAAGCACTTCCTCAAGGAGACGGTCCGCTCGTGGGGCGTGTGGGCGCCGCTGGTCTTCATCGCGATCCAGGCGCTGCAGGTCATCATCTCGCCCATTCCCGGCGAGGTCACGGGCCCGGTGGGCGGCATGCTCTTCGGGACGTTCTTGGGCGTGGTCTACTCCACGATCGGCCTCACCGCGGGCACGCTGATCTGCTTCGCGCTCGGCCGGCTCTGGGGCGAGCCGCTGATCCGGCCGTGGCTCTCCGAGCACCACTGGGAGAAGATGAACTTCATCATCGAGGCCGAGGGCGCCATCATCTGCTTCATCCTCTACCTGATCCCCGGCTTCCCGAAGGACATCATCTCGTACCTCTTCGGCATGAGCCCGATGCCTTTCTGGGTGTTCGCGCTGGTCTCGACGGTCGGGCGGCTCCCGGGCACCTGGATTTCCTCCTACTTCGGCGCCCACGTCGGCGAGAAGCAATACCTCTACGCGATCGCCTTCATCGCCGTCATCGCCGCCCTGTGCCTGCCGCTCTACTACCACCGCGACCGGATCCTGGCCCGCTTCCGCGGCAGGAAAAGCGCTTGACAGGGATGCCGCCCGCTCCGTAGCATGCGCAAACGCTCATGAGCACCGCGATCCGGTGGTTCGGCTTCGGGCTCGTTTACTTCGCCCCCTTCTATTTTCCGGAGGTCCGCCCACCGGCGCTGATCTAACCATCAGGGAGCCGCGGGCGGACCGAACGCCCGCGGCGATGACCACTCCGAGGCCGCGGGCGACGAGCCCGCGGCCGTTTTTTGTCCAGCCATCGGAGTGGAGGAGAGCACGGTCATGATCATCGTGTTGAAATCAGGGGCGTCGGACGGCGAGATCGCCGACGTCGAGCGCCGCATCACGGCCATGGGCTACCGGCCGCACACGATCCGCGGCCAGCTGCGCACCGTGATCGGCGCCATCGGCGACGACCGCGGCAAGGAGCGCCTGCGCTCGCTGGAGTCGCTGGAGACCGTGGAGTCGGTCACGCCGATCCTGCAGCCCTTCAAGCTCGCGAGCCGCGAGGTGCGCAGCGCCAACAGCATCGTGCGCGTCGGCGGCGTCGTTATCGGTGGCAGCAAGGTGGTGGTCATGGCCGGGCCGTGCTCGGTGGAGTCGCGCGAGCAGGTGCTGGAGGTCGCGGCGCGCGTGAAGGCGGCGGGCGCGACCGTGCTGCGCGGCGGAGCCTTCAAGCCGCGCACCTCGCCGTACGCGTTCCAGGGTCTGGAGGAAGAAGGCCTCAAGCTCCTCGCGGAGGCCCGGCGGGAGACGGGGCTGCCGATCATCACGGAGGTCATGGAGCCCGACAAGATCGACGTCGTGGCCGAGCACGCCGACATCCTCCAGATCGGCGCGCGCAACGTGCAGAACTTCTCGCTCCTGCGCAAGGTCGGCGCGGCCGGCAAGCCCGTGCTCCTCAAGCGCGGGATGTCGACCTCGATCCAGGAGTGGCTGCTGTCGGCGGAGTACGTGTTGAGCGGCGGCAACCCGAACGTCATCCTGTGCGAGCGCGGCATCCGCACGTTCGAGACGACCACGCGCTTCACGCTCGACCTCAACGCGGTGCCGGTGCTCAAGAAGCTCACGCACCTGCCGGTGGTCGTGGACCCGAGCCACGGCACCGGCCACTGGGAGTACGTGGAGTCGATGGCCATGGCCGCCGTCGCCGCCGGCGCCGACGGGCTCCTCATCGAGGTCCATCCGCGGCCCGAGGAGGCGCTGTCGGACGGGCCGCAGTCGCTCAAGCCGGACCGCTTCGCGGCGGTCATGGCGCGTATCGCCCGGGTGGCGCGCGCCGTGGATCGCGACGTGTAAGCGGCCGTCTTCGCTATAATCGACGCGGCATGGGCCTGATGGAGTTCCTGCGGCAGTGGCAGCCGGGCCGCCTCGCTGCGGGTGTCGCGGCGTCGGTGGCGATCCACCTGGCCCTGGTGGCGCTGCTCCTGTGGGGTGGTCTGCCGGTGTCGCGGTACGACGTCAGGCGCGGCGAGCCCCTGATCGTGGAGCTGCCCAGGGCGGAGGATTCGCCGCCTCCAGGGCTCGGCGGCGTGCCCGTGGCTCGGCCAGCCGCGCCGTCGTCGCCGGCGGCGCCATCCACCGCCGCGCCCGCGCCCAGGGCCGTGGCGAAGCCCGCGCCCCAGCCCGAGCTCGCGCGCCGGCCGGAGCCCACGCCGCGGGCCGAGCCAGAGCGTCGCCTCGCGAGCACGCCGCTGCCGGAGGCGCCCGACGGCGCGGCGCCCGCGCCGGCGCCGCCCAAGCCCGACGTCGCGCAGCCCGCCGAGCGCGCGCCCGCCGAGCCGGTGCCGCGGCCGCCGGCGGAACGCCAGGTCGCGTCACCGCCCCAGCCGTCGGCGCCCGCAGCGCCGGGCGCGCCGAACATCCTGACCGCGCTGCGCCGCGGCCAGGGCGGGGCAGGAGGCTCGGGCCAAGGCCGCGGCGGTATCGAGGGCGAGCCGATCCCTCTCGACTCGACGAAGGCCGAGTACAGCGACTATCTCGATCAAATACGTCAGCGCATCAAGGCCCACTGGGGCTATCCGTGCGTGAAGAATCCGGCCACACACGTCTGCGAGGGGCATACAACCTCGCTCGACGTGGATTTCGGCATCCTCAAAGACGGACGCCTTCAGTTCGTGGAGATCGTGCAGCGGGCGCAGTATGAGATCTACGACGACTGGGCGGTGAACGCCATCAAGCTTGCCTCGCCATTCCCGCCGGTGCCGCCAGTCATGATGGGTGGTATGAAGCCGAATAGCACGGGGCTCGCCATCCGCGTGCACTTCAGCTACGTCTTGGTCGATTCGTCGCTGACCAACCTACTTCTCCGTTGAGTTGTCGCGGAAATGGCTTGCAATAGTAAGCGCTTGCTTGACACTCCTCGCCGTCGTGCGTAGCATGGGCCGTACTCTGGATAGGCTCGTAGCTCAGTGGGAGAGCGCCTCTCTGACGCAGAGGAGGTCGGCGGTTCGAAACCGCCCGAGCCTACCATCCACCTCGTTCTCGGGAGTGTATGACCGTCTCTGAAGAAGATCGTCATCTCCGGCTGACCGGCGAGTTCGACTGCGACGCGACGCCGCTCGCGACCCTCCGTCACTCCACCTCGCACGTCATGGCCCAGGCGGTGAAGCGTCTGTTTCCCGAGGTGAAGGTCGCCATCGGCCCCGCCATCGAGGACGGCTTCTACTACGACTTCTTCAAAGCGGAGCCGTTCACGCCGGAGGACCTCGCGCGGATCGAGGACGAGATGCGCTCGATCGCCAAGGCCGACTTGCGGTTCGAGCGCCGGGAGATGCCGCGCGCGGAGGCCATCGCGTTCTTCCGGCAGCGCGGCGAGCGCTTCAAGGTCGAGATCCTCGAGGGCCTCGACGCCCCCACGGTGTCGCTGTACACGCAGGGGGACTTCATCGACCTCTGCCGTGGCCCGCACGTCGGCTCCACCGGCCAGATCCGGTTCTTCAAGCTGCTGTCCTCGTCGGGGGCGTACTGGCGCGGCGACGAGAAGAACCCGATGCTCCAGCGGATCTATGGCACGGCGTGGCTCACGCAGGAGGAGCTCGACAGGCACCTCTGGCGGCTGGAGGAGGCGAAGAAGCGCGACCACCGCAAGCTCGGGCGCGAGCTGGACCTCTACATCTTCAACGAGGTCTCGCCGGGGGCGCCGATCTGGCTGCCCGGGGGCTGGACGATCGTGCGGGAGCTGGAGCGGTTCGTCCGCGAGAAGCTGGACGCGAGCGGGTACCAGGAAATCTCCACGCCGATCCTGGTCAACAAGAAGCTGTGGGAGCAATCGGGCCACTGGGACTATTACCAGGAGAACATGTTCCTGGTGGAGTCGGAGGAGCAGATCTTCAGCCTGAAGCCGATGAACTGCCCCGAGTCCACCATCGTCTACCGCCACGCCCTGCGCTCGTACCGCGACCTGCCGCTGCGCTTCTCGGACATGGGACGGCTGCACCGCAACGAGCGCTCGGGCACGCTGACCGGCCTCTTCCGCGTGCGGCAGTTCACGCAGGACGACGCCCACGTCTACTGCCGGCTCGATCAGATCCAGGCGGAGATCACGGCCATGCTCGGGCTGGTGCGGGACTGGTACAAGCCGTTCGGGCTCGAGCCGTTCTTCAAGCTCTCCACGCGGCCGCCGAAGTCGCTGGGGACCGACGAGCAGTGGCGGGTGGCCGAGCGCGGGCTGGAGGACGCGCTGCGCGCCAACGGGCTGGCCTTCGAGCTGAACCCGGGCGACGGCACGTTCTACGGGCCCAAGATCGACGTCGACATCCAGGACGCGCTGGCGCGACGCTGGCAGATGGCGACCATCCAGATCGACTTCCAGCAGCCGGAGCGCTTCGGTCTCGAGTACGTCGATAGCGACGGCCAGCCCAAGCCCCCGGTGATGATCCACCGCGCGATCTTCGGCTCGTTCGAGCGCATCGTCGGGATCCTGACCGAGCACTACGCCGGCGCCTTCCCGACGTGGCTGGCTCCCGTGCAGGCGCGCGTGATCCCCATCAGCGAGAAGTTCGCCGACTACGCGCGCTCCGTGCACGAGCGCCTGCGGGCCGCGCGCGTGCGCAGCGAGCTCGACGACCGCAACGAGAAGCTCGGCTACCGCATCCGCGAGGCGCAGCTTAGCCGGGTGCCCTACATGCTCGTGTGCGGCGCCCGCGAGGCGGAGGCCGGCACCGTGAGCCTGCGCCACCGCAGCGGCGACGACCTCGGGGCGGTGCCCGTCGACCGCGTGGTCGGCGACCTCGCGCGCGAGATCGCCGCGCGCGAATCCAGCCTAACCGTGGGCCGTTCGTGATCGAGCGGCCCGTCGCCCGCGCTTCGCGCGCGCGGGCGGCATCCTCCATCGCGTACGTCTAGGAGACGTCCATCAGCAAGGCACAAGAAATCCGTATCAACGAAGGGATCCGCTCCCGCGAAGTCCGCGTGGTGAGCGCGGAGGGCGAGCAGCTCGGGATCATGCCGACCCAGCAGGCGCTGGAGACGGCGCGCACCCAGGAGCTCGACCTCGTCGAGGTCGCGCCCGAGGCGCAGCCGCCCGTCTGCCGCATCATGGATTTCGGCAAGTACAAGTACACGCAGGCGCGCCGGCTCAAGGAGGCGCGCAAGAAGCAGACGACGATCCAGGTGAAGGAAGTGAAGATGGGCCCCAAGACCGAGCGGCACGACTTCGACTTCAAGCTCAAGCACGTGCGGCGGTTCCTCGAGGAGGGCCACAAGGCCAAGGTCACCGTCCGCTTCAAGGGCCGCGAGATGGCCCACACCGAGCTGGGCTGGAAGATGCTCCAGAAGATGGTGGAGGCGGTGCAGGACATCGCGGTGACCGAGAACAACCCGCGCATGGAAGGACGGATGCTGCATATCATGCTGAGCCCCAAGGCTCAGCATTGAAGTGCGAGTCGCAGGACGTCGTGGGGCTGGGGCCCCACCGTCCGAGACGAGCCTATAAATGAACAGGAGTCGAGCGACATGCCGAAGATGAAGACGAAGCGCGGAGCGCGCAAGCGGCTGAAGCGGACGGCGTCGGGCAAGCTGATGCGGGCCGGGGGTTGGAAGCAGCACAAGCTCGAGGGCAAGTCGCCCAAGCGGCGCCGCCGGCTGCGCAAGGCCAAGATGATCGACCACGCCGACGCGGCGCGGCTCAAAGTTCTGGTTCCCTACCTGTAAACGAAGAAGAGGAGCGGGCAGATGCCACGGGCGAAGGGTGGAGCGAAGACGCGCCGGCGGCGCAAGAAGATCCTCAAGCAGGCGAAGGGCTACGTCGGCGGCCGGCGCAAGCTGTACCGCACGGCGGCCGAGACGGTCCTGCGCGCGGGCGCGTTCGCCTACCGACACCGCAAGCAGAAGAAGCGCACGGCGCGCGCGCTCTGGATCGTGCGCATCAACGCGGCGTGCCGCGAGGCCGGGCTGTCCTACTCGCGCTTCATGGCCGCCCTGAAGAAGGCGGGCGTGCTGCTGGACCGCAAGGTCCTCGCCGAGCTCGCCGTCAGCGATCCCGGCGCGTTCGCCAAGCTCACCGAGACCGCGAAGGCCCAGGCGCGCTGAGGGCGGCGTGAGCCACCCGCGCGTCGAGGCCGTGGCGGGCGAGGCGCGCGCTGCCATCGACCGCGCCGCCTCGTCGGCCGAGCTCGAGGGGATCCGGGTCAAGTACCTCGGGCGCTCGGGCGACCTCACGCAGATCCTCAAGTCCCTCGGCGCGCTGTCCCCGGAGGAGCGCCCCCAGGTGGGCGCCGCCGCCAACGAGGCCAAGCGCGAGCTGGAGGCGCTGCTGGACGCCCGCCTCGAGGCGACGCGCGCGGCCGAGCGCCGGCGTCAGCGCGAGCGCGAGCGTCCCGATCTCACCCTGCCCGGCCGCCGCCCGGCGCGCGGCGTCGTGCACCCGCTCTCGCGCGTGCGCGACGAGATCGTCACGATCTTCACCGGCCTCGGCTTCTCGGTGGCCGAGGGGCCGGAGATCGAGACCGACGCCTACAACTTCGAGGCGCTGAACATCCCGCGCGACCATCCCGCGCGCGACATGCAGGACACGTTCTACCTGTCGCCGGAGACTTTGCTCCGCACGCACACGTCGCCCGTGCAGATCCGCGCGATGCGCTTGCAGAAGCCGCCGGTGCGGATCATCTGCCCCGGCGTGGTGTACCGTCGCGACGCCGACATCACCCACTCGCCGATGTTCCACCAGGTCGAGGGGCTCGCGGTGGACCGTGACGTGACCATGGCCGATCTCAAGGGCACGCTCGACCTGTTCGCGCGCGAGATGTTCGGCCCGCGCAGCAAGATCCGCTTCCGGCCCTCGTTCTTCCCGTTCACCGAGCCCTCGGCCGAGGTGGACGTGGTGTGCTTCCTCTGCGCCGGCGCCGGGTGCCGCGTGTGCACGCAGTCGGGCTGGCTGGAGATCCTGGGCTCCGGCATGGTCCATCCCCAAGTTCTGAAGAACGTCGGCTACGACCCGGAGGAGGTCACCGGCTGGGCCTTCGGCATGGGCGTCGAGCGGATCGCGATGCTGAAGTACGGCGTCGACGACATCCGGCTGTTCTTCGAAAACGACCTCCGCTTCTTGAGCCAGTTCGCGTGAAGATCCCGTACGGCTGGGTTCGCGAGTTCGTGGACGTGAAGCTTTCCGCCCAGGACGCCGCCGACCGTCTCGTGAACGCCGGCGTCGAGGTGGCGAGCGTCACGCCGCTGCTGCCCGAGGGCCTGCGGGGCGTGATCGTCGGCGAGGTCGAGGCCATCGAGCGGGAGCTCGGCGAGAGCCGCGGCCACCGGCTGTTCCTGTGCCGCGTGCGCGGCCGCGGCGCGCAGCGCTTCAGCGTCGTGTGCGGCGCGCCCAACACGCGCGCCGGGGTCCGGGCGGCCTTCGCGCCGCCCGGCGCCACGCTGCCAGGCCTCGGCGCCGTGACGGCCAAGAAGATGCACGGCCTCGAATCGCAGGGGATCCTCTGCTCCGAGCGCGAGCTCGGTCTTGGCGAGGAGCACGAGGCGGGCCTGCTGCTCTTCGACGGCGACGCCGCCGTCGGCGCCGACGTCGTGAAACAGCTCGGCCTCGACGATCAGGTGCTCGACATCGAGATCACGCCGAACCGTCCCGACTGCCTGTCGGTGCTCGGCGTGGCGCGCGAGCTGGCCGCGCTGACGGGCGCGCCGCTGCGGCCGCCGCCGATCTCGCTGCGCGAGGGCCGGCAGCGCGCCGCCGACCTCGCGCGCGTCCGCGTGGAGGCGCCCGACCTCTGCCCTCGCTATACCGTGCGCATCATCGACGGCGTGCGGGTGGCGCCTTCGCCCGCATGGATGCAGTCACGGCTGCGCGCCGTCGGGTTGCGTCCGATCTCCAACGTGGTCGACGTGACGAACTACGTGCTGTGGGAGCTCGGGCATCCGCTGCACGCCTTCGACGCCACGCGCGTGGCCGACGCGACGATCGTCGTCCGCCGCGCGCGCCCCGGCGAGCGCTTCATCACCCTGGACGGCCAGGCGCGCACCCTCGACGCCTCGATGTGCGTCATCGCCGACCCGGAGCGCGCGATCGGCCTGGCCGGCGTCATGGGGGGCCAGAACAGCGAGGTCACCGACGCCACCACGCGCGTGCTCCTCGAGAGCGCGTACTTCGATCCGGGCACGACCCGACGCACATCGCGCGCCCTCGACCTCAAGACCGACGCCGCTTATCGCTTCGAGCGCGGGGCCGACATCGAGGGCCTGCTGGACGCCTCGGCCCGCACGGCGCAGCTCATGGCCGAGCTGGCGGGCGGCGTCGTCGCGCGTGGGGTGATCGACGTCTATCCTCGCAAGCGTCGCCCCGTGCGCGTGCGCCTGCGTATGGCGCGTGTGAAGCGCGTGCTCGGCGTCGCCCCGCCGCCCGCGCAGGCGCGGCGGATCCTCGCCGGCCTCGGGCTCGGCGTGCGAGCGCGCGGCGCCGACCTCGACGTCACGGTGCCGAGCTTCCGCCGCGATCTCGCCATCGAGGACGACCTCGTGGAGGAAGTCATCCGGGTGTGGGGCTACGACAGGATCCCGACCACCTTCGGGCGCGGGACGGTGGCGCTCGCGCGGGACAGCGACAGCGGCCGCCAGGAGCAGATCGTGCGCGAGGCGCTCGTCGGCGCCGGGTTGACCGAGTGCGTGACGTACGCGTTCAGCGATCCCGCGCGGGCGGGCGCGCTGGGTACCTCGGGCGCGTTGAAGCTGCTCAACCCGCTGTCGCAGGATGCGTCCGAGCTGCGCGCCCACCCGCTCGAAGGCCTCCTCGGCGTGATCGCGACGAACCTGCGGCGCCAGCAGCCCGGCGTACGTGTGTTCGAGATCTGCCGGACCTACAAGCGGGCGCTGGGCGGGGACACGGAGACGACGGAGCCGCGCTGGGTCGCGCTGGCGCTCGCCGGCGCGCGCGCGGAGGCCGCATGGCATACGCCGCCGGCTGCCGCCGACGTCTACGACGCCAAGGGCCTCGCCGAGCTGGTGGCGGGGGAATTCGGTCTCGCGCCCGAGACCCGAACGGGCGGGAAGCTCTCGGGCTTCGAGCCGGACTCGCACGCGACGCTGCTGGTCGCCGGCCAGCCGCTGGGCGAGTTCGGCGAGGTCGCGGCCACCACGCGGGAGGCGTTCGGCATCGACGTGCCGGTATTCGCGGCGGCGCTCACGCTCGACGAAGGGGTGCCGCCGGTGCGCCGCACGCCCCGCTACCGGCCACTGGCGCGGTTCCCCGCCGTCCAGCGCGACATGGCCTTCGCGCTGGGCGCGCGGCCGGTGACGGCCGATGTGATCGCCGACGCGATCCGGGGCGAGGCGGGATCGCTGCTGCGCGGGCTCGCCGTCTTCGACGTGTTCCCGCTGCCCGACGGCCGGCGCAGCATCGCCTTCCGGCTGACGTTTCAGGCCGAGGACCGCACGCTCACCGACGACGAGGTGAACGCGATCCACGCGCGGGTCGCGCAGCGCGTCTGCGCCGCGCTCGGGCTCACGCTGAGGGGGGCGTAGTGCGAGCCGCAGAACGTCGCGGGGCTGGGGCCCCGCCGTTCGAGGCGAGCCTATGAAGGGGCCGTGACCGACTCCATCGCCGACCGGCTGACCGAGCTCGAGGCCGCGGTGCGTCGCGCCGCCGAGGCCGTGGCGCGCCTGCGCGACGAGAACGACCGCCTGCGCCGCGACAACCGCCGGCTCGAGGACGAGCGCCGGCAGGTGCTCGGCCAGATCGACGCCGTGCTGCGCGACATCGCCAAGCTCGACCTCGGAGCGGAGACGTGACCGACAACCGTGCGCGCGTCGAGCTGACCCTGCTCGGCCAGACGCTGACCCTGCGCAGCGAGGCCGATCCCGCATATCTGAAGGCGCTGGCCGCGTTCGTGGAACAGCGCGTGGCCGCGCTGCAGCGCAGCGGCGTCCGCGACCCGCTCAAGGCGCTGACGCTCGCCGCCCTCGAGATCGCCGACGAGCTGCACCGCGCGCGCGAGGAAAAAACACGCGATGCGGGTGAGGTCGAGGCCCGGCTGGGCGCCCTCGTCGAGCTGCTCGACCGCGTCGCGCCCGACCCGCCCCGTCGCCCCTGACCCTAGGGGCTTGACCTGCGGCCCGTCCCCGGGTAAACCTAGCCTGTCCCTGCGCTGTTGGTGATGCCGGAGGGAAGTTTCAACCTCGTTTACACATCGGGTGTCGAACCGAGAGTGGTGTGCAAGCCCCTCTTCGAAGGGGAAGCCTGAAGCTCTCCATCAAAGACGCCCACCTGGTCATACCAGGTTCGAAACACCCCGGCACACGGCAGAGGCGGGGACTTTCGTTTCAGGGTATTTGACTCGCCGCGCGCCCCCCACCTATACTCATCAAATCTGACGCGTACTTCGATGACACTGAACGGCCTCTTACGAGAGGGCGGATGATGGACTCTCTAGCGTGGTTCGATTCGCTCGTCGGCTTGCTCTCCCTGCTCATCGGCGTGCTCCTGCACAAGTGGTTCACCGACCGCCGGCTCGGCGACGCCGGCGTCGCCGCGAAGAAGATCATCGCGGACGGCGAGCGCGAGGCCGACGCCCTCCGCAAGGCCGCCGAGCTGGAGGCGCGGGAGGCCTCGCTCAAGGCGCGTGCCGCGCTGGAGGATGACACGCGGCGCAGCGAGCGCGAGCTCAAGCACGTCGAGCAGCGCGTCGTCACCAAGGAGGAAGAGCTGGCGCGCAAGCTCGACCAGCTCGATCGCCGGCTGACGGAGTCCGCCGAGAAGGACCGCGCCCTCGTGGGCCGCGAGCGGACGCTGGGCGAGCGCGAGCAGCGTATGGCTGCCGCGGCCGAGGAGCAGCGCCGCAAGCTGGAATCCATCGCCGGTCTCACCGCCGAGGAGGCCAAGCGGCAGCTCCTCGGGCAGATGGAGGAGGAGGCGCGCCGCGAGGCCGCGCTGCTGGGCATGCGCCTGGAGGAAGAGGCCCGCGAGGGCGCGCGCGACAAGGCGCGCGAGGTGCTCGCCACCACGATCCAGCGCCTCGCCCCGGACTACACGGTGGAGACCGCGGTGTCGGTGGTCGACCTGCCCTCCGACGACATGAAGGGCCGCATCATCGGCCGCGAGGGCCGCAACATCCGCGCGCTCGAGCAGCACACCGGTGTGGACCTCATCGTGGACGACACGCCCGAGGCCGTCCTGATCTCCGCCTACGATCCGTACCGCCGCGAGATCGCGCGGCTGGCGCTCCAGCGCCTCGTCGCCGACGGGCGCATCCATCCCGCGCGGATCGAGGAGGTCGTCAACAAGGTCAAGCAGGAGATGGACGTGCACCTCAAGGAGGAGGGGGAGAAGGCCTGCTTCGAGGTGGGCGTGCACGGCCTGCATCCCGAGCTGGTGAAGCTGGTGGGCCGGCTGAAGTTCCGGACGTCGTACGGCCAGAACTGCCTGCAGCACTCCAAGGAGGTCTCCTGGCTCGCCGGCATGATGGCCGCCGAGATCGGCGCCGACGTCAAGCTGGCCAAGCGCATGGGGCTGCTGCACGACATCGGCAAGGCGCTCACGCACGAGCAGGAGGGCAGCCACCCCGAGCTCAGCCTTCAGGTCTTGACGAAGTACAGCGAGAGCCCGCAGGTGATCAACGCCGCGCTCTGCGGCCACGAGGACGTGAAGGCGGAGACGGTGGAGGCGGTGCTCACCGAGGCCGCCGACGGGATCTCGGCGGCGCGGCCCGGCGCGCGGCGCGACGTGCTCGAGTCCTACATCAAGCGGCTGGCTCAGCTCGAAGAGATCGCGCTCTCCTACAAGGGCGTCGACATGTGCTACGCGATCCAGGCCGGCCGCGAGCTGCGCGTGATGACGCGGGCCGAGATCGTCTCCGATCTCGACGCCCACCAGCTGGCGAAGGACATCTCCAAGCGCATCGAGGCCGAGATGCAGTACCCCGGCCACATCAAGGTCGTGGTGATCCGCGAGACGCGCGCGGTCGAGGTGGCCAAGTAGCAGCATGAATGTCCTGATGGTCGGCGACATCTTCGGCGAGCCCGGGCGCGCGGCGCTGGCGAAGCTCCTGCCGCGGCTGCGCGAGCAGCACGCCATCGACTTTTGCGTGGTGAACTGCGAGAACGCCGCCGGCGGCTTCGGCATCACAGGGCCGATGGCCAAACAGATGCTGGAGCAGGGCGCCGACGTGCTCACCTCCGGCAACCACATCTGGGACAAAAAAGAGATCATCGAGTACATCACGAAGGAGAACCTGCTCCTGCGCCCCGCGAACTTCCCGGCCGGCACGCCGGGCGTGGGCCACGTGACCGTGAAGGCCGGCCCGCACCGCGTGGCCGTGGTCAACCTCATGGGCCGCGTGTTCATGAGCCCGATCGACTGCCCGTTCCGCAAGGCCGACGAGATCCTGCCCGAGCTGCGGAAAGAGACGCCCATCATCCTGGTCGACATGCACTGCGAGGCGACGAGCGAGTCGCTGGCGATGGGCTGGTACCTCGACGGCCGCGTGAGCGCCGTCGTCGGCACCCACCGCCACGTGCAGACCGCCGACGAGCGCGTGCTGCCGGGCGGCACCGCCTACATCACCGATCTCGGCATGACGGGCCCGACCGACGGCGTCATCGGCGTGGACCGCGAGATCATCCTGCAGCGCTTCCTCACGCAGATGCCGATGCGCTTCGAGCCCGCCAAGGGCCCGGCCGCGCTGCACGGCGTCGTGATCGCAATCGAGCCGGAGACCGGTCGCGCCTCGGACATCCGCCGCCTGCGCGTAGCCGCGTGATCCTCCACGGCAAGCCCGTCCAGGAGCGCGTCCTCGCGGAGGTCAAAGCCGGCGTCGACCGCTTGAAGCAGGCGAGCGGCGTGACTCCGACCCTCGGGGTCGTGCTCATCGGCGAGGACCCCGCCTCGCAGATCTATGTCCGGAACAAGAAGCGCGCGGCCGACTCGGTGGGCATCGTCTCGCGCGACTGCCTGTACCCGCAGGGGATCGCCCAGCGCGAGCTGAACGCGCTGCTGCGCGCGCTGAGCGCCGATCCCGCCATCCACGGCATCCTGCTCCAGCTGCCGCTGCCCAAGGGCCTCGACGAGACCGTCGCGCTGGCGGCCATCGATCCCGAGAAGGACGTCGACGGCCTGCACCCGACGAATCTCGGCCGGCTGCTCGCGGGGGAAGCCGGCACCGTGCCGTGCACGCCGGCCGGCTGCCTGGAGATCCTCGATCATTACGGCGCCAAGCTCGAGGGCGCCGAGGCCGTCGTCGTCGGCCGCTCGCGCCTCGTCGGCAAGCCGCTCGCCCAGCTGCTGCTCGCGCGCCACGCCACCGTAACCACGTGCCACACGCGGACGCGCGACCTCGGCGAGCACACGCGCCGCGCCGACGTCCTCTGCGTCGCGGCCGGCCGCCCGCGCATGATCACGGGCGACATGGTCAAGGAAGGCGCGTGGGTGATCGACGTCGGCGTCAATCGGCTGGACACCGGCAAGCTCGCGGGCGACGTCGACTTCGACTCCGTCGTCACCCGCGCCGGCGCGATCACGCCGGTCCCGGGCGGCGTCGGCCTCCTCACCGTCGCCATGCTCCTCAAGAACACGCTGGCCGCGGCGCAACGCCAGGCCGCGCGCTGACGGTCGCGTGAGCCCTGCCTCCGGTGGGACAAGCGAGCGCGCCGTCTGGAGCGTCTCGGAGCTGTCGCGGCGGCTCGCCGCGACGCTCGACGAGCGCTTCCCCGCCGTCTGGGTCGAGGGCGAGATCTCGAACTTCAAGGTCTACGGCTCGGGCCACGCCTACTTCACCCTCAAGGACGAGGGGGCGCAGCTGCGCGCCGTCCTGTTCCGCAACCGTGTCCGTCGGATCCGCTTCGAGCCCGCCGACGGCCTGCACGTGCTCGCGTTCGGCGCCGTCGAGATCTACGCCCAGCGCGGCGAGTACCAGCTGGTGGTCGAGCTGCTCGAGCCGCGCGGGCTCGGCGCGCTGCAGCTCGCCTTCGAGCAGCTCAAGGAGCGCCTGGGACGCGAAGGCCTGTTCGACCCGGCGCGCAAGCGCCACCTGCCGCGCTTTCCGCGCAAGATCGGCATCGTGACCTCGCCCAGCGGCGCCGCCCTGCACGACATGCTGCGTGTCATCGGCCGGCGCTTCGGCGAGATCCATGTCGTGGTCGCGCCCGCGAAAGTGCAGGGGGACGGCGCCGCCCAGGAGATCGCCCAGGGCGTGCGCGAGCTCAACGCGCTGGGCGGCGTGGACGTCATCATCGTCGGACGCGGCGGCGGCTCGCTCGAGGACCTCTGGGCGTTCAACGACGAAATGCTCGCGCGCACGATCGTCGCCAGCAAGATCCCCGTGATCTCCGCCGTCGGCCACGAGGTCGACTACACGATCGCCGACTTCGTCGCCGACGTGCGGGCGGCCACGCCGTCGCAGGCGGCGGAGCTGGTCGTGCGCGAGAAGCAGGCGGTGGCCGAGTCGGTCGGCGAGCTGAGCCGGCGCCTGATCCGCGCCATGAGCCGCCGGCTCGCGGCCCAGCGGGACCGGCTGGAGACCATCCGCGAGCGCCGCGTGCTGACCGATCCGCGCCGGCCGCTGCGTGAGCTGTCGCGGCGGGTTGACGAGGCCACCGAGCGTCTGCGGCGGGCGATGAGGGCGACGATCCAGCGCATCGCTCACCGCGTGGAGCTGGCCACGCGCGATCTCCGGGGGCGCAGCCCGGTCGCGCGCACGCGGCAGGATCGCCGCCGCCTCGACGACCTCGCGGGACGGCTCGACCGCGCGCTCGCGCGCGGCCTGGACCGCCGGCGTCACCGCCTCGTCGGCGTCGCCGGCCGGCTCGACTCGCTCTCGCCGCTGGCCGTGCTGGGCCGCGGCTACAGCCTCACGCTCACGGCGTCGGGAGCGATCGTGCGGAGCGCGCGGCAGGTGGCGGTGGGCGACGAGGTGGGCGTGATGCTGCACGAGGGCCGCCTCGCGGCCCGCGTGACGGCCAGGAAGGAGCGCGATGACCGACCTCAAGTTTGAGGACTGCCTCGCCCGGCTCGAGCAGATCGTGGCCGCGCTGGAGGCGGGCAACCTGCCGCTGGAGGACTCGCTGAAGGTGTTCGAGGAGGGCGTGTCGCTGGCGCGTCACTGCGCGAAGTACCTCGACGACGCCGAGCGCCGCATCGAGCTGCTCGCCAAGGACGAGAGCGGGGCGACGACGACCAGGCCGCTCACCTGGGAAGAGGAGGAGCGGTGAGCTTCGACCTCAAGGCGTATCTCGAGGCGCATCGCGTGATCGTGGACGCCGCCCTCGACCGCGTGCTGCCGTCGGAGGAGATCGTGCCCGTCAACCTCCACCGCGCCATGCGCTACAGCGTGCTCGCGCCGGGCAAGCGGCTGCGGCCCACGCTGGTCATCGCCGGCGCCGAGGCCGTCGGCGGCGCCGCCGAGGCCGTGCTCGACACGGCGTGCGCGCTCGAGCTGATCCACGCGTACTCGCTGATCCACGACGACCTGCCGGCCATGGACGACGACGACTATCGCCGCGGCCGCCTGACCAACCACAAGGTCTTCGGCGAGGCCATGGCCATCCTCGCCGGCGACGCGCTGCTGACGCTCGCCTTCAGGCTCGTCGCCGACAACGCGGCGCGCCTCGCCGACCCGCGCGCGGTCGCGCGGGTGGTGGCCGACGTCGCCGACGCCGCCGGCACCGACGGCATGGTGGGCGGCCAGGTCATCGACATCGAGTCGGAGGGCAAGGACGTCGGCGCCGACACGCTGGAGTACATCCATCGCCACAAGACGGCGGCGCTCATCCGCGTCTCGCTCACGGCCGGGGCCACCCTCGCGGGCGGCACCCCGGCGCAGATCGACGCGGTGCGGAGGGCGGGCGAGTCGCTCGGGCTCGCCTTCCAGATCGTGGATGATATCCTCGACGTGGAAGGCAGCCTCGCGGAGCTCGGCAAGACCGCCGGGAGCGACGTGAGAAAGAAGAAGGTGACGTACCCGGCGCTGCTCGGACTCGACGCCTCCAAGCGCAAGGCTCGTGGGCTCATCGACGAGACGAAGCGTTTGCTGGAGCCGCTCGGCCCGCCGGCCGAGCCGATCCGCGCCCTCGCCGACTTCGTGTTCGAACGGAGGTCCTGAGCCATGTCCGCGATCACCGGCGTCTACGGACGCGAGATCCTCGACTCGCGCGGCAATCCCACCGTCGAGGTCGAGGTCCAGCTCGAGTCGGGCGCCTGGGGCCGCGCGGCCGTGCCCTCCGGCGCCTCCACCGGCAAGCGCGAGGCGGTCGAGCTGAGGGACGGCGACACGCAGCGGTACGGCGGTAAAGGCGTGAGTCGGGCCGTGAGCAACGTCGAGGAGACGATCGCGCCGGAGATCGACGGCATGGAGGCCAGCGAGCAGGCGGCGGTCGATCAGGCCCTGCTGGAGCTGGACGGCACGCCGAACAAGTCGGCGCTCGGTGCGAACGCGATTCTCGCGGTCTCGCTGGCCGTGGCGCGCGCGGCCGCCGACGACGCGGGGCTGCCGCTCTACGCGTACCTCGGCGGCGTCGGCGGCCGGCTGCTGCCGGTGCCGCTCGTGAACGTGATCAACGGCGGCGCCCACGCCGACAACGGCATCGACTTCCAGGAGTTCATGCTGGTGCCGGCGGGCGCCGACTCGTTCGGCAACGCGCTCCGCATGGCCGTCGAGGTCTTCCACGCGCTCAAGGAGACCCTGAAGGAAAAGAAGCTCGGCACGGGGCTGGGCGACGAGGGCGGCTTCGCGCCGGCGCTCGGCAGCAACACCGCCGCCCTCGACTTCCTCATGCAGGCCATCGAGCGCGCCGGCTACCGTCCCGGCGACGACATCGCGCTGGCGCTGGACGTCGCGGCCAGCGAGTTCGCCCAGGACAACGGCCGGTATCGCCTCCGCCGTGAGGGCGTCACCCTCGACAGCGACGAATTGATCTCCCGCTACGAGGCGATCGTCGATCGCTATCCGGTCGTGTCGATCGAGGACGGGCTGGGCGAGGACGACTGGGCCGGCTGGGCGATGCTCACGCGGCGCCTCGGCGGCCGCGTGCAGCTGGTCGGCGACGACCTGTTCGTCACCAACCCCGCCGTGATCCAGCAGGGGATCCAGAAGGGGCTCGCCAACGCCGTGCTCGTGAAGGTCAACCAGGTCGGCACGCTGACGGAGACGCTCGACGCCATCGAGCTGGCCAAGCGCGCCGGCTACGGCACGGTCATCTCCCACCGCTCCGGCGAGACGGAAGACACCTTCGTCGCCGACCTCGCCGTCGCCGTGAACGCCGGCCAGATCAAGACCGGCTCCGTCGCGCGCAGCGAGCGCACCGCCAAGTACAACCAGCTGCTGCGCATCGAGGAAGAGCTCGGCCACGCCGCCTCGTGGCCCGGGCGCAGCCTCTACTCCCGCACCGCCCGGTGAGCGGCCGCCCGCGGGCGTTCGGCGTCGCCGCCGTCCTGCTCGTCGCCGTCGGCCTCGGCGCCTACGGCATGCGCGCGGTGCTGAAGGTGTCGGAGATGCGCCGCGAGATGGACACGATGGAGCGCGACCTCGTCACGCTGCGCGCGCGCACCGACGAGCTGACGCGGACGGTCGAGCGGCTGCGCAACGACCCCGCCTACATCGAGAAGCTCGCCCGCGAGGACCTCGGCTACGTGCGCGAGGGCGAGACCGTCCTGAAGTTCCCCTCGCAGACCAACAAGTAAGCCCGTGGACTGGCTCTGGGGGGCCGGCTGGGCCTGGTTCGGCGTGTTCGTCGCCGCCATGCTCGTCAACGGCCGCGCCGCCTTCAAGCTGCTCGTGGACTGGAAGGGCATGCTGACGACGTGCCGCTTCGTCGAGGACGCGTACGCCGCGCTCGACACGCTGCCCGACGAGGCCGCTCTCGAGCGCGCGGCGGCGCCGGTCTTTCTGCATCTCGTCCCCGCGTGGGAGGAGCCGGCCATCGCCGGCACCCTCGCGGCGTTGCTCGCCTCGCGCTATCCGAACGGCCGGCTGCACGTCGTGGTGGCGACGAAGGCCAGCGAGGAGGCGGCGCCGCATCCCGCCATGGCCGCGTCGACGGCGGAGCTGGTGCGGCGCTTTCGCGGGGGCCTGCCGTCGTGGCAGCAAAAGATGCTGTCGGTGGTGGCGATGCCCGGCGCCGGACGCAAGGCCCACCAGCTCAACTGGGCGCTGCGCCCCGAGACACTGGGCGCGACGCTGGGCGAAGGCTACGACCCGCGCCGCGTCTACGTCGGCGTGAGCGACGCCGACTCGCTGCCCGATCGGAATGTGTATCGGTGGATCGCCGCGCAAGCCCTGGCCGGCAGGGGGGCCCCCGCCTACCAGGGCGTCACGCTCTCGCTGGCGAACTTCGCCGCCCACGACGCGCGCGGCCGCGTGTGCGCGATCCAGCAGTCGTCGATCTTCATCCGCGTGTCGATCGCGCGGCTGATCAACGAGGCACGCCGCGTGCGCTGGTTCGCGGCGCTGGCCTCGCGGGCGCCGCGGCTGGCGCGCGCCATCGGGCCCGCCTTCGAGCTCGGCTTTCGCCGCTCGCAGATCTGCCTCGGCCACAACCAGTTCGTGCGCCTCGACGTGCTGCAGGCGCTCGGCGGCTTCCCGACCTCGGGCGCCACGGAGGATTCCACGCTCGGCTACGCGCTCGGCGCGCGCGGCCTGCTGATGGCGCCGCTGCCCTTGCTGGAGCTGGTGGACCTGCCGGAGACGAAGGAGAAGATGGTCCGGCAGAACGCGCGCTGGTACAAGGGCGTGCTCGACGACGTGGCGTTCCTGTGGCGCGCGTGGCGGGCGGCGCCGAGCGCGTTCAACGCCGCCCAGCTCTGCCGGCACGTCGGCAACAAGGTGGTGGAGTGGCCGATCGCCGCCGTCGTCTATCCCGTCGTCGGCTTTCTCGGCTGGCACCTCGCCTACCGCTTCGGCGGCCACCCCGTGCTGTTCGCCCTCGGCATCGCCTTCCCCTCGATCTCGCTCGGGCTCACGATCTGGGTGGGCGGCATCGTGACCCAGGACCTGATCGAAGGGCTCGCGCCGTACTTTCCGCGGCGCGTCGACGTGCGCCGCACCACGCTCGGCCAGAAGCTCCTCGGCACGTTCCGTTGCCAGACCTACTGGCTGCTCGCCACGCGGGGCGCGTGGCGCGTGCTGTGGGCGCTGGCGACGACGCGGCAGTTCGACCCCGCCAAGACCGATCGCGTCACCCGCTGACCGCGGCCACGCCGCGCGCCTCGGAGCAATCCGCGGACCACCGAGGCTATAATTCGGCTCACGGGAGGACGACGATCCATGGCCGGAACGAATGCCAAGCGCGTGCTGCGCATCTCCAGGGAGACGCAGCCGTACCGCACGGAGCTGACCCCGGTGTCGTTCCTGCGGCGCAGCGCGTACGTGTTTCCCGACAAGATCGCGGTCGTGCACGGCGACCGCCGCTACACCTACCGGCAGTTCGAGGAGCGCGCGAACCGCCTCGCCTCGGGGCTGCGCGCGGCCGGGCTGCGCCACCTCGACCGCGTCGCCTTCATCTGTCCGAACACGCCCGCGATGCTCGAGGCGCACTTCGGCGTGCCCGCCGCCGGGCTCGTGCTCGTGCCGATCAACACGCGGCTCAACAGCGACGAGATCGGCTACATCCTCAAGCACTCGGGCGCGAAGTTCGTCTTCGTGGACCACGAGCTGGAAGGACTCGTCAAGCCGCTCGACCTCGCGGGCGTGCGCGTGATCCGCGTGGATGACACCGGCGCGGCGGGCGATCCGTACGAGGACTTCCTCGCCGCCGCCTCGCCCGAGCCGGGCGAGCCGTGGATCGAGGACGAGATGGAAACGCTCTCCATCAACTACACGTCGGGCACGACGGGCCGGCCCAAGGGCGTGATGATCCACCACCGCGGCGGGTACCTGAACGCCGTCGGCGAGCTGCTCGAGACGGGGCTGTCGTTCGACTCGACATACCTGTGGACGCTGCCGATGTTCCACTGCAACGGCTGGTGCTTCACGTGGGGCGTGACGGCGATGAGCGCCACGCACGTCTGCCTGCGCCGCGTGGAGTCGGCGCGTATCTGGGACCTCATCGACAAGGAAGGCGTCACCCACTACTGCGGCGCGCCGACCGTGCAGATCGGCATCGTGAACGATCCCAAGGCCCACCCGCTGCCGCGCCCCGTCACCTGCGCCGTCGCCGGCGCCCCGCCGTCGCCCACGCTCCTGGCCAGGCTGAAGGAGCTGGGCTTCCGGCCCGTGCACGTCTACGGCCTCACCGAGACCTACGGCCCTCACACCGTCTGCGCGTGGCACGCCGAGTGGGACCGCCTGCCTTCCGACGAGATGGCGAAGAAGGCCGCCCGCCAGGGCCAGGGGTACGTCGTGTTCGACCTCGTGCGCGTCGTCGACGACACGATGCAGGACGTGCCGATGGACGGCGAGACCCTCGGCGAGGTGGTCATGCGCGGCAACAACGTCATGAAGGGTTACTTCGAGCAGCCCGACGCCAGCGCCGAGGCGTTCCGGGGAGGATGGTTTCACTCGGGTGATATTGCGGTGTGGCACCCGGATGGATATATCGAACTGCGTGACCGCAAGAAGGACATCATTATCTCAGGCGGCGAGAACATCTCGACCATCGAGGTGGAGCAGGCCGTCGCGCGCCACCCCGCGGTCATGGAGTGCGCGGTGGTCGCCGTGCCCGACGAGAAGTGGGGCGAGCGGCCGAAGGCGTTCGTCACCCTCAAGCCGGGGATGAAGGCGACCGAGGCCGAGGTCATCGAGTTCTGCCGCCAGCACATCGCGCACTTCAAGTGCCCGGCCGCCGTCGAGTTCGGCGACCTGCCCAAGACCTCGACGGGCAAGGTCCAGAAGTTCGTCCTGCGCGACAAGGAGTGGAAGGGCCGGGCGAAGCGGATCAACTGATGGCCATCGAGCAGCAGCTGACCGACACGCTGACGCAGGCCATCCGCGCCAAGGACACGCGCACCGCGGACGTCGTCCGCATGCTCAAGACGCGGCTCCAGGAGCGCCGCACCGCCAAGGGCTTCACGGGCCAGGTGGACGACGCGCTCCTGCTGGACGTGATCGGCGCCTACCGCAAGCAGCTCCAGAAGGCGCTGGCCGAGTACGAGAAGCTGGGCGAGCGCGGCGCCGCGCACGCGGCCCAGCTCCGCTTCGAGATCGAGTTCTGCGAGCGGTTCCTCCCTAGGGGCCTCGACGTCACCGCGTTGCGTAGCCTCGTGCAGGAGCGTGCGCGGGCGCTCGGCGTCACCGACGCCAAGCAGGTCGGCCGCCTCGTCGGCGACATCATGAAAACCCACAAGGGACAAGTCGACGCGGCCGATGTGAAGAAGATTGCCGAGGAGCTGTTGAAGGCCTGACGCCGCCTCCGCCGCTGGTGTTGGTTTTGCAACCCACCAGCCTCGAGGAGGACCAGCCATGTACAAGCTCGCCACTGCCGCCCTGGCCGTCGCGCTCGGCATCAGCCTGAGCGCCATCCCGGCCATGAGCGCGGACGACAACAAGACGCTGAAGGACAAGGCGGTCGACGCCAAGGACACCGTCAAGGAGAAGACCTCCGAGGCCTGGGACAAGACCAAGGAGACAACCTCCGAGGCGTGGGACAAGGCCAAGGAGAAGACGGTCGAGGCGAAGGACAAGATCAAGGCCAAGGTCAGCGGCGACAAGAAGGAGTCCGCGGAAGACCAGGCCGAAGCCGCGCGGAAGGCCGAGGGCAAGGACACCGTCGGCGCCAAGGTCGACCGCGGCGTCGAGAAGACCAAGGCCAAGGCGCGCGAGACCAAGGACAAAATCGCCGCGCAGACCGAGAGCAGCGCCGAAATCCGTCAGGGCCAGATGGCGCTGAAGGAGAAGGGCCACGATCCGGGCCCGATCGACGGCATCCACGGCCCGCGCACGTCGGCGGCCCTTCGAGCCTACCAGAAGGCCGAGAACATCAAGGTGACCGGCCGGCTCGACGCCGACACCGAGTCGCACCTGATGGGCCAGGCCTCGAGCGGGGCGACGACGCCGTCGGCCTCGCCGGCCGCCGAGAAGCCCTCCGCGGCGCCGTCTGCGGGCGGCTCGCCGTCGGCGGCCCCGGCTCCACCGTCGAAGACCCAGAAGCCCTGACGCGGCATCGCGGGGCCCGGCGCGTGAGCGCCGGCCCCGCGTGACGTCGCGCGAGCGGGGGTCGTGGCGCGCGACGGGTTGACTGGCGGGCACCGCTCCGGTAAGGTGACGTGGTCACCGCGGGGTGGAGCAGCCCGGTAGCTCGTTGGGCTCATAACCCAAAGGTCGCTGGTTCAAATCCAGCCCCCGCAACCACGGCAAACCCCCGAGATCAGAGACGGTTTCGGGGGTTTCGTGTTTCTACTGCTTGATCGCCGCCTCGGTCCTGGTTGCGCGGGGGTTGCGTCTGGTCGCGTCGTCCAGACGGTCGACCGCCTGGCGGTTGGCGCCGGGGATGAGGTGCCCGTAGATGTCGACGGTCACCTGGATGGAGGAGTGGCCCATCTGCTCCTTCACGTATGCCGGCGACTCGCCGTTCTGAAGCAGCAGGCTCGCGAAGGTGTGCCGCAGGTCGTGGAACCTCACCCGCCGCAGCTCCGCCTTCTCGAGCAGCTTGTAGAAGACTCGGTGGCGGAGATTGTCGCCGTCGAGCGGGCCGCCGCTTTCCGTGCAGAAGATCCAGTCAGGCACGCTGCCCCAGCCATTCTTGAGGGTCTCCTTTTTCCGCGTGCGCTGAAGTGCTCGGAGCGCGTCCGTCAGCTGAGCCGACATGTCGACGCGGCGCGTCTTGCCGTTCTTGGGTGTGGTGACACGGCCGGCGACCAGGTTGCGTCGGACCTCGATGAATCGACCGTTGAAGTCGACGTCAGGCCTGTCCCTCGCCAAAACCTCATCCGACTCGCTCAGGAGCACCGTGATCCGTCAATCCGTTCACAGGCCCAAGACCCCGAGCCTGGTTGGAGGTAGGGCGACCGGCATCGTTAGACCGTCGGCCTTGCACGGTCACACCGGAGTCGCGATGGAGGACGGGGAGCGGGCGGGCTCGGCGGCTAAGGTGGACCCGGTGACGCGTGTTCGATGGTAGTGAGGACCGCCGGTGCTGGACTACGCCGCCTGGCGGACGTAGCGGTGATGCAGGCCACCGACTTCGGGAATTTCCACGATCCCGCCCGCCTCGGGAAGCTCGACGGGCCTGACGTCCGGCGCATCCTTGTCGAGCGCGAGATGCGTGCGAGCCCGGTGATAGTAGGAGAAGTAGCGGGCCAGGATACGGCGCAGGTGGCTTTCGCCGAGAACCAGAACGTGATCCAGACACTCGCGCCGGATCGAGCCGATGAGCCGCTCCGCGAAGGGATTCTGCCAGGGGCTGTGCGGCGCCGTGAGGACTTCCTCGATCCGCATGCCCTTCACTCGGTGCCGAAACTGTTCGCCGTAGACCTGGTCGCGGTCGCGCAGGAGATAGAGCGGCGCGGAGTCATCCGGGAAGGCGTCCACGATCTGCTGGGCCGTCCAGGCAGCGGTGGGGTGCTCGGTCACGTTAAAGTGGACGACGCGCCGGCGGTGGTGAGCGAGCACGACGAGAACAAAGAGGACGCGCAGGCGCGCGGTGGGCACCGTGAAGAAATCGAGGGCGACCAGATCGCGGACATGGTTGGCGAGGAACGTCCGCCAGGTCTGAGACGGCAGGGGGCGCCGCTTCGGCATGAGCCGAGAGACGGTGCGCTCGGAGACGTCGATCCCCAACCGGAGAAGTTCCCCGTGAATTCTCGGGGCGCCCCACAACGGATTGGCCGCAGCCATCCGTGTGACGAGAGCCTTGATCTCAGCATTGACGGGTGGGCGGCCCGCGATGGGCCGGGCGGAGAGCTTGGTCCAGTGCTCGCAGAAGCGGCGCCGCTGCCACCGCAGGACGGTGTTGGGTGACACGATGACGAGCGCCTGCCTCCAGCCGGCCCACACCCTCGACAGCGCGACCCAGAAGAGTCGGTCGCTCCTGCGCATCTTCGGCCGGGTCACCGTCTTCTTGTAGACGGCGAGCTGGTGGCGCAAGGCCAGGTTCTCCAGGGCGACATGGCGATGAGCGCCGCAGAGGAGGGGAAGCAGTCGCAGCAGGCGGAGCAGGAGGGTGACCATCGAGCCGAAATTTTCTCTGGATCCGCCCCGCCAGATCAATCACTTGGCGCCGGATGGAGTTTTGGCGAAGGACACGGGATCTGAGCGCCCCGAAACCTCTGAGACGATTCCTGCGGGAATTTCGTGGCCCGGCCACGAAATTCGCTCGTCGGGCTCGCCCGTATTTGCGCCCGATATTGCTCCGACTCCTCCAGAGCCACCGAAGTCGCCCCCTTTTTGCGACCGACACGAATTTCGGCGCAGCCACGAAATTCGAGTGGGCCCGATGGAATTTCGTGGCGAAGTGCCACGAAATTCCGCGCACCGGGTCTAATCGGGTCCACCGTATTTGCACCCGTATTTCTGGTCGCTCCCGGATTATCCCTCGTTATTGGGCACGATATTCGAAGAAAACGACGACAGCAATTGATTCACTCGGAGCGAGGGCCGCCCGCGTGCGACAGTGATTCATGGCCGCTTGTCGCCGCGCGCTCGTGGTCATGCTCTTCTCGAGCCTGCTGCTGGCCGGGCTCGCCTCCGGCGTCGACGACGGGCGTGCGACCGCCGGGGACCCGGTGGATCTCGCGACCGGCATCAACATCCGCGAGCACGACGACATCGTGGTGCACGGGGAGCCGAAGATCGATCTACATCGCACGTTCGCAGGCGGCTGGCCGCGCGCGGGAGCGTTCGGCATCGGTGCCAGCCATTCCTACGACCTGTTCCTGGCCGCCGAGAGCGAGAAGGCAAAGGAAGAGGTCAGGCGCATCTACCTAATTCATCCGAAAGGCTGGCGGTTTCCATTCGTGCGTACCTCGCCCGGTACCGGTCACACAGGGGCCATGCTGATGCACGAGGGCACTCCGTCGGCATTCCACGGGGCACGCCTGAGCTGGAACGGCGCTGGCTGGGACCTCGATCTCGTCAACGGCAGCCGCTACTCGTTTCCGCCCTGTGACGGCGCGGTGGTTCGCCCCGAGCAGTGCGCGCTCCGCGGCTATCGCGACGGGCAGGGCCGGAGCATCATCCTGGATCGCGACCCGAACGGTGAGCTGCGAAGTGTCAGCGCCGGCTGGCGTCGCAGGATCAACTTCCGCTACGACTCGGCTCACCGGATCGTCAGGGCCGACACGGGCTGGGGCCTGTCGATGACGACCGTGGACTACGCCTACGACGCCGGCGGCCGGCTGGCCAGCGTCAAGTCCCGGCAGCTGAGCGTCTGGACCGTGCTCTTCGAGCTCATCTACGCCTACGAGACGATGCAGCTGCCGTCGCTCGACCGCATGTCGGTCAGATATGACGCGGAGTACACGTACGACGCGAAGCATCGCCTCCGCCGCGTCAGAGAGCCGGGCCTCGAGCTCGACCACGAGTACGACGTGGCAGGGCGGGTGATCAGACAGGACGTGACGGGCTGGGGTTCGTGGACGTTCACCTATACGCAGGGCGCCGACGGAAGGGTGGCGCAGACCGATCTCGTCAGTCCCGACGGCCTGCATCGGCGCGTCATCCTCAATGCCGACGGTTATGTGCTGAGCGACGCCACGGCTCCGGGCCGGCCGGAAGAGCGCGTCACCCGGTACGAGCGGGCGCCTGGCGGCAACGTCATCGCCCGGATAACCGTCGAGTGCCGCTCGGTGGCGGGGACTCGGGTGAGCGTGGCCGCCCCGGTCGGGCAGGAACCCCAGGAGGCGGTGGAAGCGCGGCTTCACAACCAGTGCGGCCAGCCACAGGCTGCCTCGAACGGATAGCGCGAGCGGCGTCTAGAGCGCTACCGACAACCCGGCGTCCACCGTGAGGACCTGGCCGGTGATGTAGGACGCGGCGTCGGAGGCCGGGAAGACGGCGGCGCCGACGAGCTCGTCGGGCCGTCCGAAGCGCCCGAGCGGGATGCGGCGCGCCAGCTCGGCGATGCGCGGCTGTGAGAAGAACGGGGCGTTGCCGTCGGTCGGGCCGATCGGGATCGCGTTTTCGGTTGGCACCCGAACGCGCTCGGCCCATGTTCCGTCACTCGACCAGCGCGATGCCCTGCCACGTCCCGAGCAGAAGCCGGCCATCGCGTACCGGCACGGCCTCCGACGGGCCCAGCACGGCCGCCTTCAGATGCGCCGCGCCGTTGTCGTCGACCTTGTCGTGCTCCCATACCCCCTCGGGAAACAGCCCCTCGAGCGTCACCTCCGGCTGCTCCCGATACCTCTCGGTGATGATCGTCTTGATCTTTCGGCTCATTCGATTCGCTCCCGTAGGCGCCGATCACGGCAGCCCTAGAAGGTCTTATGACCCGGCGGGGTCTGTCGACACCTTCGCCGAACCCTTCCCGAGGCGTGCGTCCGCTTCGGCCGCCCTCAGTGTCGCCGCACCGCCGATGACGGGCAAGACGGCCAAAAACCTTCGGTGCAGCGGCTATCGCAACCGGCTGATTTTGCGCGGAGTCGTCAGACCGAACGCAGACGGTCAAAGAGAAATCTTCTCTGGCACCATCGGCCGCCTTGGCGGTGCCTCGCGCCGCGGCCAGCGCCTGCTCCGCTGCCACATGGACGTAGGCGTGGACCACCGGCTCGGTCTCGTCGATCCGGCGCAGCGTCGCCCCGACCAACTGCGTCTTCGCCTTGTAGGATGGGCCGCGAGCAGAATTGCCTCCGTCTCGACACGAGTATCATCAGCCGGGTCCTCAGCCGCAATTTCACGGACCGCCGCCGCGGGTAGCACTCGTCAAGGCACAAACGAGCTCGTCCATTCGGACGATGTCGCGTTGCTGGAAAATCTACCCCCGTCTTGCTCCAGACCGTGGTGGTCGACGAGACGCGTGGAGCCGCCGCGGCGTATTGAACAGCGTTCATTCGCCCGCAGCGGCCCCGAACTTCACTCAATCGTCCGAGTCATGACCAGGCAGGTCTTGGCATAGAAAGTCGAAGCCGACATCATGACGATGGCCGAAATGGACCCAGAGCTGCATCGGCCGGTAATCGATTCGAGGAACTCCAGGAGTCGTTGATCTGGATTCCCGTCGCCGGCACGCGCCCGCTGCCAATGATCTCGACCACGGCGCCACCCGTTCTGCCTGCGACCGTGAGGCTTTCGAAGGTGTCTAGCACTCTGATGCCGAGGTGCGCTTGGCCAGGCACGCAAGCGTTGGAGATCGTAGTCGTCCTCACCTGACCGGTCCCTTCCAAGATTCCTGTGTAAGTGACCGTGCCGGTGTTGTTGAAAAGGACAACGTTAGTGGTGGGGTCGGCGTCGCCGCAATCCGAGAGGTTGTGCTGAACGCTCAAGACGCTAGCCTCTCTGAACCCAGTTCCATAGAACTCTTCGACCTGCGCTTTATCCGCAGAGGCGTTAGGTTGGCCGACTAGAGCCAAGCCAGTCAGTCCGATCGCCAGTGCTCTGAGAGCGACTGCTGTTTTCATGAGACGCCTCCTTTACGATTGGGGTCTCGATTTAAAGCGGTCAGGACGACGCTACTTCGACGTCACTGCCTTCGTCGCCGACCCACACAGACTGCTCCGGACCGTGATGTTCTGCGGGTTCACCGGCCATGTGAACCGCCCGCTGTACCTGTTTCCGTCGTAGTGCGTCAATGTACCGATCAACTCTCCCGTCGACGTCACGTAGACTTGGAGCGTCGCGGTTGAACCGGTGCTCGTCGCCGCGACCCGGAGCTCATGCCTGTTGGCGAAGTAGTCGGCCTGCTGAATGGCGACGGTGTCCGTCGCCGGAGCCACGGTGAGCCCGGCGGATTTCGTAACACCACCGTAGGTCGCCGAGATCGTTGCCACCGACGAGGCGCAGGCAGTCAGCGAGTTGGTAGATACCGTGAAAGTCGCGCTCGTGTCGCCTGCGGCCACTGTCACGCTGGTCGGGACCGTGGCGACTGCCGTGTTGTTGCTGGCGAGCGCAACCACCGCGCCGCCGGCCGGCGCCACCGCGGTCAAGGTCACTCTTCCGCTTGAGGTGGTCCCAGCGGTCACACTGGCGGGATTGAGGCTCAACGAAGAGAGAGTAGGGACCGGGGTCACGGTGAGAACGGTCGAGTAGTTGGCTGCCCAGATCGTCACCGAAGTAGAGGCAGTGACCGCAGTGGTGGATACCGTGAAGTTCGCCCCCGTAGCCCCGGCGGGCACGGTCACGTTGGCAGGGACAGTGGCCACGGCCGGGTTAGTGCTGAGGAGCGCGACCACCGCACCGCCGGCGGGCGCCGCCACGCTCAGGGTCACAGTTCCGATCGAGGCGGCCCCCCCCCCAGTCACACTCGTGGGATTGAGACTCAATGAAGAAAGACTGGGAATGGTCACGGTGAGCACGGCGGAGTTGCTAGCGCCACCGTAGAGCCCTGAGATCGTCACCGCAATGGAGCCAGTCACCAGGCTGGTGGATACCGTGAAATCGGCGCTCGTAGCCCCGGGCGTTACGGTCACGCTGGCAGGAACCGTGGCGACATTCGAAGGGTCAGCGCTGAGCGCGACCACCGCGCCGCCCGCCGGCGCCGGTGCGCTCAGGGTCACCGTTCCGGTCGAAGGACTCCCTCCGAACACGCTCGTGGGATTCACGCTCACCGAGGAGATGTTATGAGGCCACGTGATCAGGCCGGTGGGGTTCCAGCTCAGACCGCCATTCGTGCTCTTGTGCACGCCGCTGATGCCCGTCCCGGCATACAGGGTGGTTGGGGTCAGGGGGTCGATTGCCAAGGTCAATACACCACCGACGCCAGTCTATTCGTCCCGGCATAGAGGGTGGTTGGGGTCAGCGGATCGATCGCCAGGGATGAGACAGCAACGCCAGTGAGACCGGTCGCGTTCCAACTCACACCCCCGTCTGTGCTCTTGACCACGCGCAAAGTGGTCCCCGCATAGAGGGTGGCCGGGGTCTGGGGGTCGGTCCGAGGCTCAATGGCTAGAGTTTGAACTGATTCGTCGTCGTCGAACCACGCCGACATCCCCCAACCCGTACCCCCGTCCGTGCTCTTGAACACGCGGCCCGATGCCGTGTACAAGAACGATCCGTCATAGTCATACGCAGTGATTACGCCCGTCCCGCCAAAGAGGGTGGTCTGGATCAGAGGGTCAATCGTCAGGGCGCCAACTGCACCACAAGGACCGCAAAGCCCATAATAAAAGAGCAAGGCAGAGCTCCAATTCGCGCCGCCGTCCATGCTCTTGAACACACCGCTGGCATCATCCCCGGCATGGAGGGTAGTTGGGGTTAGGGGATCGATCGCCAGGGACAAGACACCGCGAGTTAGTCCGGTCGCGTTCCAACTCGCGCCCCCGTCAGTGCTCTTGAACACACCCGGCCAATAAATTGAGCCCGCGTATAGTGTAGTCGGCGTTACGGGGTCGATCGCCAACGCCGTGACGGAAGTGTAAATGTTAGTCAGACCGCTCGCGCTCCAGCTCACACCGCCGTCCGTGCTCTTGAACACACCGCCGCCATACGTCCCTGCATAGAGGGTGGTTGGGGTGAGGGGATCGATTGCCAGGGCGGGGATCATGACTCCGCCGTGGGAGGAGTACGCCGGTACAGCCCTCAGCACGAGGACGGCGATGACCACCGCGAGGACCAACCGTAATGCGCGCATGCCCCTCATGCCCATCCCTCCTCGGCCCTAGGGCGGGTTCTGCGTCGCTCCTCCCACGCGGGAGATCAGTCATCGTCGTCACCATCGTCACAGTCATCGAGCTTGGTGCGCGTCGAGACCCACAGGTCGGTGGCTCCGGAACCGCCGGGACGGTCCGAGAAGAAGTAGAGACTCCTGCCGTCGAAGGACAGAGCCGGGCGTGCCTCGAGACCTGCGGTATTGATGGGAGTGATAGGAGGCCCCAGGTTCACCGGGGGCAACCAGGGATCCGACGTGCTCGCTCGCGTCGAAACCCATATGTCACTGGTAGGAAGACACGACATGGGGTTCACGGCGACGTCGCGATTCGAGGTGAAGAACAGCTCGAGCCCGTCTCGTCGGATGGATGGTTGTTCGTCGTTGCACTTCGTGTTGAGTTCAGCGATGGGGTGAGGGTGGAACAACCCATCTTCGCCGAGTGTACTGGTGAAGAGATCACGGGCACCCGTCCCCGGCCGGATCGCGTAGAAGTAAAGGGTGAAGGTCTCGGTCAAGGGATCCTCAAAGGGCACTGGGCCGAGTTCCTGCCCCCCGTTCGTGTTGAACCCAATGCCGAGATTGACTGGCGGTGCCCAACCCAAGGGATCCCGCCTGTCAGTCCGCTCCGAAACCCACATGTCGAAGTCAGTAGTAACCCCTCCTCCAGGGAGAGGGCGAGGGCGGTTACTGCTGAAATACAGCCGCAAGCCGTCGCGCGAGAGGGTGGGCAAATTTTACCTGCCGTTGATGGGCAAGCCGTCGTTGGTGAACAAAGTGGGCACGGTGTTGATGTTGAGGCCGAGATTTTGTGGGGATCCCCACGGGTCTTTCTTGTGCTCGCGCGTCGACACCCAGAGGTCCCCGGGGTCGGGGTCGCCATCGCCGTTAAGCTCTCGCACGAAGTAGAGTTCTAACTCGTCCTTGGATATGGCAGGACCTGAGTCGGTCCCTGCCCAATTGACCTTGCACGGAGTCCCTGCCGGATTATTGACGTAGCACAGGTTAATCGGTTCGGACCATTTGGAAAACTGCGACACGCAAACCGGCTGGGCACCTGCTGGCGGCGCCGACGTGAGCGCTAGCGTGACGAGGAGCAGGCACGTGTACCCCGCCGCTCCAGCGATCCTGAAAAATTGCTTTTCCAGATGGCCTCCTTCGTATGGACCAGCTTGCGAATTGCCTCCGACCTCCCCGTGCGCCGCACTCAGGGCATGAACCACGGTGATTGGCACGCGCCTCTTCATTGGCCTCCTCCTCTCGTCTGCGCCCCAACCTAGCGGCCCGAGGACGATCTCCACCTGCTGTAGTCACCAGGCCGCCCGCGCACCCTTCTTGCGGCGAACGCAACGGTAATGCCAGGGTCGGGAGAACGGGAAATTGGGGACTTGGCGCTGGTGGTTGGCCGGCTGACGCGGGTGGCGAAAATCCTCCAGTGGTGCGCAACGCGGCGTAGAATGCGCGCACCGTGGCGTCACTCGATGAGTTGATCGGTGACAGTCCTGGTCTGGTAGCCGTCAGAACGCAAGTCGAGCAGCTTCTCCGACGGCATTCAGAGGCACGCCACCTTCCGCCCATCTTGATCCTCGGTGAGACGGGGACAGGCAAGGGCCTGCTCGCCCGGGCCATCCACGAAGCCGGATCTCGCAAGGCCGGGCCGTTCGTCGCGGTCAACTGCGCCGCCATTCCCGAGACTCTGCTCGAGGCCGAACTGTTCGGCTTCGAACGGGGCGCCTTCACCGATGCCCACCACGCCAAGGCGGGCCTGTTCCAGACCGCCCATCAGGGCACGCTCTTCCTCGACGAGATCGGGCTGCTGCCCGCGAACCTCCAGGCCAAGCTGCTCACCGTCCTTGAAGACCGTGCGGTCCGAAGGCTGGGCAGTACACGCACCGAGGCGGTGGACGTCTGGGTCATCTCGGCCGCGAGCGAGGATTTAAAGGCCGGGGCGCGTCGGCCACGATTTCGCGAGGAGCTCTACCACCGGCTTGCAGTGGTGACGCTTCGACTCCCGCCGCTTCGAGAGCGGGGAAAGGACATCCTCACTCTCGCCGAACACTTCCTGGCGCACACCTGTACCGAGTATGGGTTGGCGCCGAAAACGCTTACAGACGACGCGCGGGCAGCCCTCGTCGCCTACCGCTGGCCCGGGAACGTGAGGGAAGTGGCGAACGTGATGGAGCGAGTCGCGCTGCTGACCGACGCCCCTGTTTTGACAGCCGACAGGCTGGAGCTTGCGGCTCCTCCAGGCCGACCAGCGTCGCCGCAGCGTCGCGACGCCACTCCGGCCGCTGCCCTGGAGGGCATGTCGCTCGAGGAAACGGTCGAACGGCTCGAACGGGCGCGCATCCTCGAGGCGCTC
>QHRU01000015.1 GCA_003220225.1 Candidatus Rokuibacteriota bacterium | reverse complement strand
GTGCAAGACGTCGATCGCCCAGCCCACGTCCAGGCGTTCCCCCAGCCAACCTGGCATCGCCGTCCGCGCGTGAATGCGAAGCCCCTGCGCCTCATGCCGCGCTCGCAGAACGTGGACGGGGTCGTACGCCAGCTTTGGCGAAGACGGCACTTCGGGCAGCGGCCGGCCATCCGGGCGCCGGAATCTGAGCTCGCCGTTGGGCTGTCGCTCGATGTGGTAACCCTCCTCGTGAACGGCGCGATGGTGCCGGCGACAGAGCAGGGCCAGGTTCGAGAGCGTCGTGGGGCCACCGTGGGCCCAGTGGCGGATGTGATGGCCCTGGCCGGGCCGAAGACCACAGCCCGGGAAGCGGCAGCCGCGGTCTCGATGGTGGAGCGCCCGTCGTAGCGCCGGAGGAATCGTCCGGGTCCGAGCATCGACCTCCACCACCCGGCCGTCCCGGCCGTGGCGCATCACCACCAGGCTGGCGTCGCACGCCAGCCGCTGGGACGTTCCCGCGGGAACGCGCGCACCGTCGTCGAGCACCGACTGGCCGGGCGCGTCGGCGTCCGCCAGGACCTCGGCATCGACGTGGACCACCACCTGGTAGCGCTCTCCCGGAGCGCCGGGGTCGATCCCGTGGTGGAGCGCCGTCTCTGCCAGCAGCGCCAGGGCGTCCGCTTGCTGCTGCTCCATCGTCGGCGTTTCCTCGGGCACGTCCGCCGGACCGGTGGCCGCGTCACTGGCGCGCCTCTGTTGATACAGCGCCTCGCGCGCGGCGGCCAGCGCCTGCACGAACAGGACGCCGACCTCCGCTGTCAGCCGCCCTTTGATTCTCACCGTGCCGTCGCTGTCTGGATACACTTGCAGCGCCCGGCTCGTGTGCTGCAGGGCAGCCTCCCGGGCCTCGGCCTGCCGGTCTACTCGTCGCCAGCCGCGCACGATCCGCTCGACATGCTCGGCGGTGCCTGCGCGGCCCACCGCCAGCAGCCGCTCTTCGGTTTCCGGAGTCGCTACGCGCGTCAGAGCCCGGAGCTTCGCGTACGAAAGCTCGCCGCGGGCCAGGGCCTGGCCGAGCAGGGGCAGTGTGCCGAGGGCGCGCGCCACCCGCACGTGCTCGCGGGCCGCGCCCGGGGCGAACCCCACGCGCCACGACAGCCAGTGCGCACACGAGCGGAAGCCGTTGCCCCACCCGCCGCGGGCGTCGAACTCGCGGATCAAATCGAGCAGGCGGCCGGTGGCGGCGTCGAGGTGGGCCGCCAGCTCGGCGATCTCGTCGCCAAGTCGATCCAGCTCCTGGATAGACTCGGGCGTGGGAACGATGCGGAGCGTGCCGATTTCCATGAACGAGTCCCCCTTCCGCTGGGGCGACTCTATACCCCACTTTCGGAGGCGCCCTGGAGCCATCACAACGCGCGATCGTGACGCGATGGCGATTTTTCGGTGTCTATGCCCGATCGCGCGCTCGCCGCGCCATTGCGGAACGCTGGCGCGGCACTCGCGAGGCGCTGACGACACGCGGCCACCGCCCACGGCGACGGCCGTCAAGCGAAATCTTTCTCAGCGCACGAAATGACCGCGTGGGCACACAGATGGGCTTCGAGCGACGAGCGCCGCGAGTGACTTATGACGGCGTGGCTAGGCGGTGCGGCGGCGGGCGAGGCGACGGCCTACAGCGGGCCCCGCCGGCGGCTCCTTCGAGGAGGCCCCCGGCTCGAGCAGCCGCTTGGCGAGGTAGTACTTCTTCGGCCGGCGCCGCTCCTCGCGGCGGCGCGCGCGGTCGCGCTCGACCTGGCGCTCGAGCATGGCGAATGCCTGCTCGAAGGCCAGGCGGAAACTCTCGGCCGTGATGTCGGCGTGAAGCTCGGGCCGGCGCGGCAGGTCCACGGTGATCGAGCAGCGCGCGGCCGGCCCGCCCTTGGCGCTCGTCTCGTTGGCGAACTGCACGCGCGCCGTCGTCGCCGGCACGTGCAGCCGGCCGAGCGACGCCGCCACCTTGCCGTTCACGAGCGTCCGCAGCGCCCGATCTTCGCCGAGTCCTTCGATCACCACGCGCATCGTGCGGTCTCTATTCAGCAAGGCCTATGCCGGCGACTCCTGTGGCACTGGGGTTGCTGCCCTGTGTAGGCTGTTCTCAAGGAGGTGCACCGTGATGACATTCGGCATTGCCTGGGCGCAGACTCCAGCCACGGCGCCACCGGCCGACACCGCGACGAGCGGCGGGTCGGCGGCGGTGGGATTCCTGGTCATCCTCGGACTCCTGGTGCTGGTCGGAATTGCGGTCAAAGTCTACGACCGAAAGCGGAAGCGTGACGCGCAGGCCGTGCACCTGCAGGCGCAGGTCTCGGACGCGCTCATGCGCGACGCGCGGCTGACGGGCCTCGTGCTGACGCCGACCGCGCACGTCCCGGCGTGGGGCAGCGGTCCGGCGACGATCGAGATCACCGGCGAGGTCCCCGACCCCACCGTGCGCGACGTGGCGCTGCGCGTCGCGCGCGATGAGGCGGCGCGACTTCGGCCGGACGTCCAGATCGTGGACCGGCTGAGCGTCCGCCGCGTCGTCGCCGCGTAGTCGGCTAATCCTTCGGAGGAATCACCTCGACGACGGTGGCGACGTCGCTCGCGTCGTCGCGCAGCGTCACGGTGACGAACTCACCGGGGCGCAGCGCGGCGGCGTCGAGCGGGCGCCAGGCCTTCACACGCGTCCTTCCAGCGCGCGCGCGAGCTGCGCCAGGTGATTCTCGTCGTGCCACGCGATGAGCGTCAGGAAGTCGTCCACCGTGCGCCGTCCGCGCGAGTCGAGCTGCCAGCCCGCGCGCATCCACGCGTCGGGGACGAGGCCACGCAGGAGCGTCAGCGTTTCGGTGCGGCGCCGCGCGAACGCGCGCAGGGCGTCGTGAGCGTCGTGACGCAGGTACTGGCGCTCGTCGGCCCAGCGGTTCGGGTTGGTCGTCGCGAAACGCGGCTCGTCGCTGGCGAGGATCGCGGTGAGCCGGTCGTGGAACGATTCCTCGAGATCGCGCAGGTGACAGACGACTTCGACGGGCGCCCACGCGTCGCGCGCGGGCCGGCGCGCCAGCGTCGTCGCCGGCGTCGTCGTGAGGGCCGCCGCCAGCTCCGAGGGCGTCGCGGCCAGGCGCGCCAGCCGGTCGCCGCGCGAGCGACGTCCCCACTCGGCGATGCGCTCTCGTACGTCCATCGGCATCCACTATATGGCGCGCGCCGGTTCGGGTAAAATCGGGCGACTTCGATCCCGGAGGCCCCGATGCCCGAATCGATTCCCGCGCCGCTCATCATCGACACGCTGAAGGACACCTTCCGCGAGGCACGCGCCGCGCTCGCCGCCGAGGGCGTGCGCCCGCGTCACGATCACCTCGGCTGGATCCTCAGCGTGCCGGACACGCACCAGAAGACCGTGCTCGCCGCCCTCGACAAGGAGCGCGCGCTCCGCGTGCTCACCTGCTCGACGGAGGACGAGGCCAACGCGGTGGCGGCCGGACTCTGGATGGGGGGCGAGCCGTTCGTGCTGATGATCCAGCACGCCGGCCTCTACGCCTCCGTCAACACGCTGCGCGGCGTCGCGATGGACGGACGCGTGCCGATCTTCTCCATGATCGGGCTCCTCAGCCGCGAGAAGGACAAGGACCCGCGCGAGTCGCGCCACTCGATGGTGCGCTACTGCGAGCCGCTGCTCGACGTCTTCGGCGTCCCGCACGCGCGGCTCGAGGGCCCCGACGACGTGCACCTCATCCCCGAGTACTACCGGCTCGCCCAGAAGCGCCGCGGGCCCGCCGCGGTGCTCGTCGGCCTGGAGACCGCCTGATGGCCATCAAGCCCGAAGACGCGCTGCGCGCCATCGCGGCGGCGCGCGGCGACGCGCTGTGCGTGCCGACGATGACGACGGCGCCCGCCTGGCGGACGATCGCGCCGAACGACCTCTCGGTCGGCTGCGTGGGATTCATGGGCGGCGCCTCGTCGCTGGGGCTGGGGCTGGCCCTCGCCCGTCCCGACCGCCGCGTGCTCGTGTTCGACGGCGACGGCTCGCTGCTGATGCAGCTCGGCTCGCTGGCGACGGTGGCGGGCGCGGCGCCGCGCAACCTCGTCCACTTCCTCTTCAAGAACGGCGTGTACCACACCTCCGGCGCGCAGGAGATTCCCGGCGGCGGCGGCGTGGACTTCGTGCAGATGGCGAAGGGGGCCGGCTACCGCGCCGCGTCCGCGATCGGCGAGCTCGGCGAGCTGAAGCGCCGGCTGCCGTCGCTGCTGAAGGAGGAGGGCCCGATCTTCGTCGAGCTGCACACGGGCCTGGCCGAAGCGACGCCGATGACGGCGGGCATGGGCACGCCATTCCACCAGCAGGTGGAGCGGCTGCGCGGCCAGCTCATCGCGTCCTGAGCGGGCCGAGCTCCGCGAGCAGGACGCGCGCGATGAGCCGCGCACGCAGCGCGAGCCCCCGGCGGCCCGTGGCCGCGCGCGCGGCCGCCGGCCAGCCGAAGTAGCCGCGCCCGCTCGCGTCCATCTCGCGGAACGTCTTGCCGGCGGCGAGCGCGGCGCGGAAATCGATCCAGTGCGGCGGCAGGCGCCGGGCCAGGCGGCGGCGCACCAGCCGCGGCCGCGTCGCCAGCACCAGCGACGTCTCCATCTCGCCCGAATGCCACTCGCGCTCCGGCGTCGGACTCTTCAGCAGCCCGGTGACCCGCGCGTGCGTCATCGCGCGCTGCGTCCGCGGCGCGGGCGCGAATCCCGCGAACAGCACCCGAACCCCGCGCCGCAGCTCCGCGCGCCGCTTGATGCGCGCCATGGCCGCGAGGTGGGCCGGGTCGGCCTGGTAGTTGGCGAGCACGAAGCGCCGGAAGCCCTGCGCCGCGAGGGCGTCGAGGATTTCCGCGGCGACGGCGACGAGGGTGGGCCGGAGAGCGAGATGGTGCCGGCGAAGCCGCGCGCGAGCGGGCTGGCGCCGTACGGCAAGCCGGGCAGCACGATCGGCCTGAAGCCGCCGCGGCGGAGATGCGGCGCCACTCGACGCGCGAGCTCTTCGGCGCCGAGCCAGTCCACGAGCAGCGGCAAGTGGGGGCCGTGCTGCTCGATGGCGCCGAGCGGCAGCAGCACCACGCTGCGGGGATCCCTGGCCAGGCGGGCGGCCTCGGGCCACGTCCGTTCGGCGAGCCGGATCATCGGCCCGCCAGCGTACTACACGGCGTCGCGCGGCGCGGCGGTGACGCTCAGGCGGCGCGGCGAGGACGGCGGCCGGCGGCTTTGGCGGCGGGACGCCGCTCGCGCAGGCTCGCCTCGAGCGCGCTCATGAGGCTGCGGACCTTCGGCGGCCGCTCGGGCTTCGGCGCGCGGATCTCCTTGCCCGCGGCCCTGCGCTCGATGATGTCCATCAGCACGTCGCGGTAGGTGTCCTTGTAGCGCTTCGGGTCCCAGTCCGCCGCGAGCGTGTCGATCAGGCGCAGCGCCAGCTCGAGCTCGCGGCGATCGCGCGTCGTGGTGCGAGCGGGCAGGCCGAGGCTCGACGCAGAGCGGATCTCGTACGCCCAGCGCAGCGTGGTGAGCACGAGCGCCTCGCCGGCGGGCTCCAGCGCGGCGAGGTGCTCGCGCTGGCGCAGGACGATCGTGCCGACGCCCACGCGCCCGCTCTTCTCGAGCGCGTCGCGCAGCAGCGCGTACGGCTTCGCCGCCGCCGTGCTCGCCGGCACCACGTAGTAGGGCTGCGTGAAGTAGAAGTCGTCGATGGCCGTCGCGGTCACGAAGTCGCGGATCTCGAACGTCTGCGTGGCCGGCACGCGCGCCTTCTCGAAGTCCTCGTCGGTCACCACCACGTAGTGGTCCTTGGCCAGCGCGTATCCCTTGACGATCTCGCTCCACGGGACCTCGACGCCCTCCTCGTGACACACGCGCTTGTAGTCGACCGGGCTCTCGTCCTTGGCGTGGAGCAGGCGGAAGGCCAGCTCGTCCTTGCGCTCGGTGGCTGCGTGCAGCGCGACCGGCAAGGTCACCAGCCCGAACGTCACCGCGCCCTTCCACACCGCGCGAGGTCCCTGCTTCGCCATACCATCCTCCTCAGAGTGCGCTCGGTGGCCGGCGGCGTCCGGCGGGCGGGACCGTGTGAGGGCCGTGTCTTCTGGGTACTGCGTCGGACCCGGCCATGAATCGTGGCCCCATGACAGGCGCGCCGTATCGTCGATTTGCGTGCCCGAACACGGTTCCGCCCGCCGGACGCCGCCGACCGCGCGTGCTACACGCGGATGTCCGCGGACTGGATGCGCTTGACGCCGGCGCCGGTCATGTCCGCCCACGCCTTGCCGAGCGACCCGCCGGCGTCGATCCCGCGTGTGGCGTCCTCGATGACCAGGGCCTCGAAGCCGGCCTTGCGCGCGTCGAGCGCCGACCACGCCACGCAGAAATCGGTGGCGAGCCCGACGAAGAACACGCGCGCGAGCCCGCGCTCCTTCAGGTAGCCCGTCAGGCCCGTCTTCGTCTTCCGGTCGGCCTCGAGAAACGCGGAGTACGAGTCCACGTGCTGCCGGTAACCCTTGCGGATGATCAGCTCGGCGTGCGGGATCTTCAGATCCTTGTGCAGATCGGCGTCGGGCGTGCCCTGGATGCAGTGATCCGGCCACAGCACCTGCGTGCCGTAAGGCAGGCTCGTCGTCTCGAACGGCTTCTTGCCGGGGTGGCTCGAGGCGAACGAGATGTGGCCCTTCGTGTGCCAGTCCTGGGTGATGACGACGTGGCGGAACGCGGGCGCGAGGCGGTTGATGATCGGAATGATCCTGTCGCCCTCGGGAACGGGCAGCGTGCCGCCGGGCACGAAGCAGTTCTGGACGTCGATCACGGCGAGGACGTCGGTCTCGCCCGGGGTGATCATGCCCTGAGCGTAGGCGATGCGCGGCGTCCACGCCAGCGCGACCGGGCCGGCGGCGAGGGTGAGGAACTGGCGGCGGTCCATTCGGATCATGGCCTCCTCCTTCGGCATGTGGCGCGTACGGTAGCGCCGGCGCCACGGCCGCGCAAGCACCGACGCGCGATCGGTTGCGACGTCGAGATCAACTCTGACAAGAAGGGCGACGGCGACGGCTGAGCAGACCCCTGGCGACTTCTGGGCGAGATCGCCCTGCGAGCCGAGGCACGCGATGTAGGGTTCGCTCAACCTCGACGTGGTCCGGGATGACCCGATGCCACGTCGAGGCTGTTCGGCACGAGATCCTTAAGGCCTATTCTCTGAGATCACGCAGGGTCGAAGCGATCGAGGTTCATCACCTTGGTCCAGGCCGCGACGAAGTCCTGGACGAACTTCGCTTGCGCATCCGAGCTTCCGTAGACCTCCGCCAGGGCCCGGAGCTGGGAGTTCGAACCGAAGACGAGATCGACGCGCGTGGCGGTCCACTTGACTTGGCCCGTCTTGCGATCGCGCCCTTCGAACACGTCCTCGGCGTTCGAGGCCCCCTTCCACTCCGTGCCCATGTCGAGCAGGTTCACGAAGAAGTCGTTGGTCAGCGCTTCCGGCCGCTTGGTGAAGACGCCGTGTTTCGTCTGTCCGAAGTTGGTGTTCAAGACGCGCATGCCGCCGACGAGAACCGTCATCTCGGGCGCGGTCAGCGTCAGCAATTGCGCCCGATCGACCAGCAACTCCTCGGCCGATACCGGGTACTTGCCCTTGAGGTAGTTGCGGAAGCCATCCGCGATCGGTTCGAGCACGGCGAAGGAGTCCGCATCGGTTTGCTCCGGCGAGGCGTCCATGCGTCCCGGCGTGAAGGGGACCTTCACGTCGTGGCCGGCCTTCTTCGCGGCTTGCTCGACGCCTGTGCAACCCGCCAAGACAATCAGGTCGGCGAGCGAGACCTTCTTGCCGCCAGACTGCGCACTGTTGAATTTGCTCCGGATGCCCTCGAGAGTCGTCAGCACTCTGGCCAGTTGATCCGGCCGGTTGACTTCCCATTCCTTCTGCGGCGCGAGGCGAATGCGCGCGCCGTTCGCACCGCCGCGCTTGTCGGAGCCACGGAAGGTGGACGCCGACGCCCAGGCGGTCGAAACCAGTTGCGAGACGGACAGCCCCGAACCCAGGATCTGGCCCTTGAGGGAGGCAATGTCCTGTTCATCGATCAACTTGTGATTGACCGCGGGGATGGGGTCTTGCCAGATGAGATCTTCGGCCGGAACCTCCGGGCCGAGGTAGCGTGCGCGCGGGCCCATATCGCGGTGCGTGAGCTTGAACCACGCCCGCGCGAATGCGTCGGCGAATTGATCGGGATTCTCGAAGAAGCGCCTCGAGATTCTTTCGTACACAGGGTCCAACCGCAGGGAGAGGTCCGTGGTCAGCATGGCTGGCGCGTGACGCTTGCCCGGGTCGTGGGCATCCGGAATCGTGCCGGCGCCTGCGCCACCCTTCGGCTTCCACTGATGCGCCCCAGCCGGGCTCTTCGTCAGCTCCCATTCGTAGCTGAACAGGTTCTTGAAGTAATCGTTGCTCCACTTCGTGGGCGTGGTGGTCCACGTCACTTCCAGGCCGCTGGTGATCGTGTCATCGCCTTTGCCCGTGCGGAAGCTGCTCTTCCAGCCGAGGCCTTGCTCCTCGATGCCGGCCGCTTCGGGCTCAGGTCCCACATGGGACTCAGGGCCGGCGCCGTGGGTCTTGCCAAAGGTGTGACCACCGGCGATGAGCGCAACCGTCTCTTCGTCATTCATCGCCATGCGAGCAAACGTCTCGCGGATGTCCCTGGCCGCCGCGATCGGATCCGGATTGCCGTTCGGGCCTTGCGGGTTGACGTAAATCAGCCCCATCTGAACGGCGGCGAGCGGAGTTTCGAGATTCCGGACGCCGGAGTAGCGCTTGTCAGCCAGCCACTTGTCCTCAGAGCCCCAGTAGACAGCCTCTTCCGGTTCCCAGACGTCCGGACGCCCGCCGCCGAAACCGAAGGTCTTGAAACCCATCGATTCCAGCGCCACGTTGCCCGCGAGGATCATGAGGTCGGCCCATGAAATTTTCCGGCCATACTTCTGCTTGATCGGCCAAAGCAGTCTGCGCGCCTTGTCGAGGCTGACGTTGTCGGGCCAACTGTTGAGGGGCGCAAAGCGCTGTTGGCCGGCACCGGCGCCGCCGCGGCCGTCGCCGATGCGGTACGTGCCGGCGCTGTGCCATGCCATGCGAATGAACAACGGTCCGTAGTGGCCGAAGTCCGCCGGCCACCAGTCCTGCGAGTCGGTCATCAGCGCCACGAGGTCCTTCTTCACGGCCGTCAGGTCGAGGCTCTTGAACTCTTTGGCGTAGTTGAAGCCCTTGCCCATAGGATCGGACGGCTGGGGCAGGATCTTGAGGTTCAGCTGATTGGGCCACCAGTCTCGGTTCGACGGGCCGGTGCCAGCCGTGTGCGTGAACGGGCACTTTGCTTCGGTTGACATCTGTTTCTCTCCTTTGGTCTGTGGGTCGCCGACATCACCTACGTGCCGACCTGGGCCGGCTTCCTGTCTCTCGCCCTCCGCCGTCCCTCCTGTCGATCGCGAATGGTTCGCGTGTCGCCCGGTATCAGCCGCGCCGGCATGTCGCGCACCGGCCGATCAGCTCGAACCGAAAGCCGGTGAACTCGAAGCCCGGCGTGCGGAGTGTCCGCACCCACCCCGCCTCCGGCACGATCTCGAGGTCGCGCACACGACCGCACACGAGGCAGCGCGCGTGGGAGTGCGCATCGGTGCGCACGTCGTAGCGCGCCGCCGCGTCCCCGTACGTCAGCTTGCTCGCGAGCCCGGAGCGGACGAGAACCTCGAGGGCGGTGTAGACGGTGGCCAGGCTGACGCGCGGCACGCGCCGCTTGACGGCGAGGTAGACCTCCTCGGCCGTCGGATGATGATCGACGCCGGCCAGGTAGCGGTACACCGCCTCGCGCTGAGGCGTCGAGCGCCGCCCGGCGGCCTCGAGGGTGGGCCGGGCGCCCGCGGCTCGGCGCGGGCGCGACGGCGTCGTGTGTCGCTCCACGGCGGCCATCATACCGGTGCCGCGAGCTCTGTCAATAATGATTATTAGTATAAAGTCCGGCGCGTCCACGGCGGTCGTCGCGTTGACGGCGGCGCCCGGCGGGACTAGGCTCGCCCGCGTGGGTTACGTCGAGCGCCATCTCCTGCCCGACGAGCGGGTCGTCTTCAAGACCCGGCTGCACTGGATCCTCTACTTCAAGCCGCTGCTCGTCACCCTGTTCGGCGTGGGCCTGACCGTGGCGCTCGCGCAGATGCCCGGTCCGCCGTGGCTCTGGTACCTCGGCCTTGCCGTCACCGTGGCGGGCGCGCTCTGGTGGGCGATCCGCTGGCTCGAGATGATGACCTCCGAGTTCGCCGTGACGTCGGTGCGGCTCATCTTCAAGGGCGGCCTCGTCGCGCGCAACACGACCGAGATGCTGCTGTCGAAGGTCGAGTCGATCTCCGTCACCCAGAGCCTGCCCGGCCGGATGCTGAACTACGGCGACCTGACCGTCAGCGGCACCGGCGGCGCCCGCGAGGTCTTCGCGCGCGTGCACGATCCCGTGAGCTTCCGCAACGAGGTCCAGCGCGTCTCGGCCGGCCGCCCGTCCGCGTGAAGTTCGACGTCGCGATCCTCGCCACCGAGCCGCTGCCAGACGTCGTGCGGCAGGTGCAGCTCGCCGAGCGCCTCGGCTACGACACCGCGTGGATCACCGACTCGCACCTGATCTGCCGCGAGCTGTGGGTGACGCTGGCCGCGTGCGCGACGGCGACCTCGCGCATCCGCCTGGGTCCCGGCGTGACGGTGCCGCACTCGCGCCACGTCTCCGTCACCGCGAGCGCCATCGCCACCCTGCACGATCTCGCGCCCGGCCGCGTCGTGATCGGCGTGGGCACCGGCGGCTCGAGCGCCCAGACGATGGGGCTGTCGCTGGCCCAGGTCGGCAAAGCGGCGACGCTGGAGCGAACGGCGGTCGCGCTGCGTCGCTTGCTCCAGGGCCAAACCGCGCGCTTCGAGACGGGCATCGAGGGCCGCCTGGCGTGGCTCGACGCCCCACGCGCCATTCCGATCTACCTCGCGGGCTCGGGCCCGCGGATGCTCGAGACGGCCGGCCGGCTGGGCGATGGGGCGATCGTCTACGCGACGGTCTCGCCCGATGTCCTGAAGGTCGCGCTGGAGCGCGTGGTCGCCGGCGCGCGAGCGGCCGGGCGCGCCCCGGGCGACCTCGACATCGCCCTCTGGGCGCCGATGTCGATCGGCCGCGACCGCGAGCGGGCGCGCGACCACGCGCGCGGCCGCGTGGCCTCGGCCTGCCGGCACCCGCTGCCCGTGCGCCTGTCGGACGAGGACGAGGCGGCGATGCGCCGGGTGCGGGAGTCGTACGACGCTTACCAGCACGCGACGGCGGCGGCGCGCCATCGCACGCTCGTCACCGACCGCCTGGTGGACCTCATGGCCCTCGCCGGCACCCCGGACGACGTGGCCGCGCAGGTGGGGCGGCTGCGCGGCGTGGCCGGGCTCGCGCGCGTGATCGCGTTTCCGCAGGCGCCGGGGGACGGGTTCGCGGCGCGCGAGGAGATCCTGACGATGTTCGCGGAGGCGGTGCGGCAGCGGGGCGCATAATGGAGGACGTCATGCGACGCGCCTGGATCGCCGCGACGCTCGCGCTGCTGCTGGGCGGCTGCGCCTCCTACGCCTGGGTCAAGCCGAACGTGACGGCCGAGGTCAAGGCGCACGACGAGGCGACCTGCCGCGCCGAAGCGCGCAATCTGACCAGCCAGTACGCGTACGGCGGCTTCGGCGCCCCCTTTGGCTATTCGACGTGGCGACAGCCGTGGACGGGACCCTATTCCGATCTGTCGTGGCAGGTCGCCGCCGAGGAGCGCGAATACGAGCGCTGCATGCGCGGCCGCGGCTACGACCTCGTCCGCGGCGACAAGAAGAGCTAGCCGCCGCGGAGTCGCAGCCAGGGCTACGTCGGGCGGCGCGGCAGCATCACCAGCGCCTCGCCCACCGCGATCGTTTCCTCGCGCTGGTTGACGGCCTCCAGCTCCAGCGTGACCTCGCCGGGCGCGCCGCGCCCGCGCACGCGCCCGCGGCACCACGTGGTGTCGCCGATCAGGTTGTGGCGGCGCACCTGCACGGCGAGCCGCGCGAGAAACCCGGCGTCGCCCATCCAGTTGGTCACGAGGTGGCCGAGCCACGCGACGCGCTCGGGACCGTAGTCGTAGGCGCCGGGCACGCCGACGGCGCGGGCGAGCGCCTCGTCCCAGTGCACGCGCTCCGGCGGCTCCGGCACCGCGAACGCGTTGGGGATGGCGAGCGCGGGATGACGCTCGAAGAGGTCGAACGCGAGGCCGTGGGCGCGCACGTAGAGACTGCCCCAGCCCTGCACGAACGCGATGATCGAGGTCACGGTGAGCGGGCCCTTGACGACCTCGGGCAGCGTCTCGCCGGTCGTCACGCTCTCCCAGTAGCGCGGCGTCATGCCGCGGATCGCCTCGTCGCGGTACGCGTCGCGAATGCGCGCGATCTCCGCGTCGCGGTAGCGGTGCGGCTCCACGGGCGCGTACCGGCGCAGCTCGCGCGCGGTGTCGCGCTCGGTACGAAAGCACCACGAGTCCGCCTCCGCCGCCACGGCGCCCGCGTCGTCCACGAACCTCGTGCGGTACGTCTGCTTGATCGCGCGCCGCGCGAACTTCGAGGGCTTCTCCTCCAGCGGCTGCAGCACGCTCCGGCCCACCAGCCGGTCGCCCTCGCGGATCGGCCGCTGCCAGCGGAACTCGGTGCCGCCGTACATGGCGTGGATGCCGGGCAGGCCGCCCACGTACCCGGAGACGACACGATCCATGGCGAAGAGGATCGTGGGCGGCGCCACCCGCGCGGTCGCCCAGTACGGGTTGCGGTCGCCGATGCCGTGGGCCCAGTGGCGGATCGCGTCGCGCGTCGCGACCTCGATGTAGGGCTCGGGCCGCGGCACGTCCTTGCCGACGCGCGCGCGCAGCGACGCCAGCCCCTCGTCGGTGATGGTCGGGAACGTCACGAGGCCTCCCGCGCGCGCAGCGCGCGCCGATCCACCTTGCCCGCCGGCGTGCGCGGCAGCGCGTCGACCACCTGCACCGCCCGCGGATACTCGTGGAGGCTCAGCCGCGTCTTCACCCACTCCTGGATCTCGCGCTCGAAGGCGGCGCCCGCGCGCGCGGCGACGACGAAGGCCTTCGGAATCTGGCCGCGCGAGGCGTCGGTCACCGCGATCACGGCGGCGTCGCGAACGTCGGGGTGGCGCAGCAGCACCTGCTCGATCTCGACCGCGCTCATCGTCCAGCCCGCCGAGATGATGACGTCGTCGGAGCGGCCCGCGTGGTGCACGTAGCCGTCCGCGTCCATCCAGCCGCGGTCCTTCACGGCGAACCACGCGTCGCGCCGGCGCACCGCGATCTCGCCGACGGTGCCGGTCGCGACGGGCGCGCCCGCCTCGTCGACGACGGCAACCTCCCGGCCCGGCGCCGCCGAGCCCAGCGCGCCGGGACGCACGGTGTAGCCCTCGAAGCCGGGGTAGTCCACGAGGATCACGCCGACCTCCGTGCTGCCGTACATGCTGCACGGCGCGACGCCCAGCGTTTCGGTGAGGAACTCGCGCGTCGCCGCGTCCATCGGCTCGCCGGTGAACGAGCACTTGGCGATCCGGCCTCGCTTCGGCCCCCAGCCGGCCCCGCGCGCCATGCGATAGACCGTCGGCGCCGCGGCCACGTTCGTGATCGCGAAGGCGTCGAGCGCCCCCGAGAAGCGCGCCGGATCGAAGCGGCCGGCGAGCGCGCCCACGGGAATGCCGAGCGCGAGCGGCGCGATCGTGCCGTGCCAGAGCCCATGGCCCCACGCCGGCGACGACGGGCAGAAGTAGCGGTCGCCGCGCTCGAGGCCGACGCCGTAGAGCGCCGCCATCATCAGCGTGACGACGGCGCGGTGCGTGTGGCGCACCGCCTCGGGCAGCGCGCGCGTCGTGCCCGAGGTGTATTGGAAGACCGCCGGATCGTCGGCCGCCGTGCGCGGCGTGTACCGCGGGCTCTGCTCGTGCAGCCGTGCCGCGAAGCGCGCGTCCAGGGCAACGACGCGGACCGCCGGCAGCGCCGCCTGCCAGCGCTCGGCGTCGCGCTCGACCACCAGCAGGCGCGGTCGACAGTCATCCACGCGCAGCGCGACGCCGTCGGGGCCGAACAGGGTGAAGAGCGGAACGGCCACCGCGCCGCGCTTCACGGCGCCGAACAGCGCGCCGTAGAACGCGAGCGAGGGCTCGAGCATGATCGCCACGCGCTCGCCCGCGCCGATGCCGTCGCTCTCGAGGAGATTGGCGAAGCGCGACGACCACGCGGTGAGCTCGGCGAAGGAGTGTTCCAGGAAGCGACCGTCCGCGCTCGCGAGGCGCAGCGCCACGCCGTTGCCGGCGTGACGGTCCACGCACTCGTGGGCGAGGTTCAGGCGCGCGCGGTCACCATCGAACAGCGGCCACAGCGCGTCCCAGGAAAACGTCTCGCGCACGTCCGGCCAGCGCCGGACGTCGAGGATCGAAGCCACCGGGCCTCATCTTACGCTCTGGGTAATCGAGGAGCGTCACGGGTCCCCCGGGACGCTCCGAGCGTTGGGGGGGTTGGGGGGCCATCTCGGGGCCCCCCATCTTCTAGGGCACGCCCGCGAGCCGCCCGACGAGCGCGGCCAGATCGGGCAGCTTCGGCGGCTTGCCGTGCACGGCCTGGAACCCGGCTGCCATCGCCTGCGAGGCCGCCATCACGTCGCCGGTCACCGCCACCGCCGGCACCTCACAGCCCTGCGACGGCTTCAGGGCCCGGATGGCGGCGATCAGCCAGAAACCGTCCTCACCGGGCGGCATCCGAAGATCGGAAACGAGCACGTCGGGTGGTGCTTGCATGAAGGCTTTGAGAGCGGCGCGGGCGGATGCGGCGGCGACGACAACGGCGCCGCATTCGACGAAGTAGTCGTGCAAGGCCTCGCGCACCAGCTCGTCGTCGTCGACGAGCAGCACGCGGACTCCGGCCAATGGTGAAGAGCGCATGATACCGGCCCTCCTGGACACCCGTCCCGGAGGACCGGCGCAGGGCACCGATCCCCTCGTTCTTCGGCAACCCGGCGATCTGGGAACCATTCCCAGACCCGTGGCTTTGCGTCCCAGCCTCGCGGCTGGTTTGCCTTTCTCGGAGCGAGGTCCGCACATGGGTAGAGCAACGACCACGCCATAGTTCGACATTGTCGTCGTTCCGGGCACTTGCGCGTGGCCCGCCGGCGCCGTCTGGCGAGTTACTGACCAGCGGTAAAGCTCTGGCCTGACGAGATTTGGCTGCTATGCTCGCGCGCGATGAAGACGCTGCTGAGAGTGCTGCTCGCCGCGGTCGCCTGCGCGGCGCCCGCGCGCGCCGCCGCCCAGCCGCTGCACCTGGTGCTGACCCCCTCGCAGAAGCCGACCGACCTGCTCGCTGCCGGCGAGGAGTTCGGCCAGGCGCTCGGCCGCCTCTACGGCGCGCCGGTGCGGGTGACCGTCGCCTCCGACTACGCGGCCGTCATCGAGGCGCTGCGCAATCGCACCGCCGACCTCGCGTTCGTCCATCCCGTGGGCTACGTGCTGGCCAGCCGCGAGGCGAAGGCGCGGATCGTGGCCAGGAATCTCTGGCACGGCAAGAGCACGTTCACCTCGCGCATCTACGTGCGCAAGGACGGCGGCATCAAGACGCTCGAGGACCTGCGCGGCAAGACGATGGCCTTCGTGGATCCCAGCTCGTCGTCCGGCTACACCTATCCGATGGTCCTGCTGATCCAGCGGGGCCTCGTGAAGAACCGCGATCCCAAGACCTTCTTCCGCGAGGTCATGTTCGCCGGTGCGCACGACGCGGCGATGCGCGCGCTGCTCAACGGCCACGTGGACGCGATCGCCTCGTTCGACATGGCGCGAGAGCAGTACCTGACCGACCCCGCCGAGCGCGAGAAGATCGCGTTCGTCGCGGAGACGGCGCCGATCCCCGAGGCGGGCATCGCCGCGCGCGACGGGCTGGCGCCCGCCGCCGTCGCGAAGGTGCGCGCGGCGCTGCTGCAGATGCGTGGCCCCGCCTACGCGTCGCTGCTCAAGCGCATGTACGACATCGACGGCTTCGAGCCGGCCGAGGACCGCGACTACGATCCCGTGCGCGCGGCCGTCGAGCTGCTCGGCGTCCGACCACGCTGAACGCCGTCGTCTCGGGGCCTTCGACGATGATCGAGGTCGCGGGCCTGCGCGTCGTCCTGCCGCCCGACGTCGTCGCCGTCGACGGCGTCGATCTCGTGATCCGCCCCGGCGAGTTCGTCGTGATCCTCGGCCGCAGCGGCGCCGGCAAGACCACGTTCCTGCGCGCGCTCAATCGCCTGGTCGAGCCGACCGCGGGGGACGTGCGCGTCGGCGGCCGCGCGGTCACCGGCGCCGACCCCGCGACGCTGCGGGCGCTGCGCCGGCAGATCGGGATGGTGTTTCAGCAGTTCAACCTCGTGCGGCGCGCCTCGGTGCTCGACAACGTCCTGGCCGGCCGCCTCGGCTGGGCGCCGGCGCTGCCGACGCTGTTCGGACACTTCCCTGCCGAGGATCGCCGGATCGCCCTGGAGTGCCTCGCCCAGGTCGGGCTCGCCGACTTCGCCCAACGCCGCGCCGACACGCTGTCGGGCGGCGAGCAGCAGCGCGTGGCCATCGCCCGCGCGCTCGCGCAGTCGCCCGCGGTGATCCTGGCCGACGAGCCGACGGCCAGTCTCGACCCCGCGCTCACGGGCAGCATCATGGACCTGCTGAAGACGATCCGGGCCCGGCGCGGCCTCACGCTGGTCGTGAGCCAGCACCAGCTCGAGACCGCGCTGGCCTATGCGACGCGCGTCGTCGGCTTCCGCCAGGGCCGCGTCGTGTTCGACGGGCCGCCGGCCGCGCTCTCACCAGCGGTGGCGTCGACGATCTACGCCGAGGAGCCGCGACGATCCCCCCAGGGCGGGCATCCCTGAGGCGCGCGGCCGTCTTCGTCGCGCTGGTCGTGCTGGCGTGGACCGCGTGGGACACGGGCGCGGATCCCGCGCGGTTTGCGCGCGGCGTGCCGTGGATCGTCGACTTCCTGCGTCGCATGCTGCCCCCGGACCTGCGCGTCTTGCCGGCGGCGCTGGTCGGCGCGATCAAGACGCTGGAGATCGCGCTGCTCGGCACCGCGGTGGCCGCGGTCCTCGCGCTGCCCCTCGGCTTTCTCTCGGCGCGCAACGTCGCCGCGCCGCCGGTGTTTCACCCCGCGCGCGCCGCGCTCAACTTCTTCCGCAGCGTCGACACGCTCGTCTACGCGCTCGTGTTCGTGGCCGCCGTCGGCCTAGGGCCGTTTCCCGGCGTGCTGGCCGTCGTCGCCTACACCACGACGTCGCTCGCGAAGCTCTATTCCGAGGCGATCGAGGGCATCGAGCGCGGGCCCGTCGACGCGATCACCGCGACGGGTGCCACGCGGCTGCAGGTCCTGCGATTCGGCGTGCTGCCGCAGGTGTTGCCGCTGTTTCTCTCCTACGTGCTCTATCGCCTCGAGACCAACATCCGCGCGGCGACCGTGCTGGGCTTCGTCGGCGCCGGCGGCATCGGCTTCTATCTGCAGACGTATCTGAGGATGATCGACTACCCGGCGGCATCGACCGTGCTGCTGGTCACCGTGCTGATGGTGATGGTCGTGGACGCCGTCTCGTCACGCCTGCGGGCGCGGCTCGTCTGATGCACACAACGGAAAAAGTTTTCCTATCTTGTGGCCCGGCCACCCTTCTCGCTCGAGTCGGGACGCTCGAATACGTAGAAATACCGACTTGGCGCGAATACTGACTTGGCGCGAAGCTTGTACGCCCTGTGCTCGCGCCATCGAGGGAAGGAGCGGGTGCCGACGGCAAAGCAACGCAGGAATACGCGCAAAGCCTCGCCACAGGCAACGCCGCCGGCGGCCACCGTCTGGCCGAACCTGGCGGGCATTCATGTCTTCCTGATCGAGGACAACGAGGACACGCGGGCGCTCCTCGACGAGACGCTCCAGCATTGTGGCGCCGTGGTCAGCGTCTACTCGAGCGCCGACGCCGTGATGGCCGATCTGCCGGAATTCCTTCCCACCGTCTTCATCAGCGACCTGTCGATGCCGGGCCTCGACGGCCTGCAGTTCATGCGGCGCATGCGTCAGGTCTCGCCCGAGCGCGGCGGTCAGGTCCCGGCCATCGCGATCACGGCCTACTACGAGGACTACGCGGCGGCCGAGGCGCTCGAGGCGGGCTTCAACGCCTACATGATCAAGCCGATCCGGCTCGAAGAGCTGACTCGGCTGGTGAAGGACCTCGCCACGAAGACGCCGCCGTGAAGGCTCCGGCCCGCGCCCCTCGCCGCGCCGCGCGGGCCGCCGAGGACGTCTAGTGATGTGGGGGGCCCCGAAATGGCCCCCCCACACCCCCCCGACGTTCGGAGCGCCCCGGGGAACCCGGGGCGCTCCTCTATCCCACGAGAAACTCGCGCAGCATTCGGGCCACGACGTCGGGGCGCTCGAGGTGCGGCACGTGCCCGGCGCCGTCCACGGTCTGCACGCGCGCTCCGGGGATTCGCCGCGTGAACTCGTCGGCGTAGACCGGCGGCACCAGGCGGTCCTCCTTGCCCCACACGAGCAGCGTCGGCGCCGTGACGCGGTGGGCGCGCTTCTTCAATCCCTTGTCGGGAATCGGCCAGATGAACTTGCCGGTGGCGCCCATCGCCCACATGAGGCGCACGCGCGCCTCCGGCTCCGTGCTGCCGAACAGCCGCTGCGCGGCCTCGCCCTTGGGATCGCGGAAGACGTACTCGGGCAGCCGCGCGGGATCGAGCATCATCCAGTTCACGACGCGATCGGCGTCGCGCCAGAAGCCGAGCGGCGCGATCAGCGCCAGCCGGCGGGCGCGCGCGGGGTACGCGGCGGCGAGCTCGCACGCGAGCATCCCGCCGAACGAGTGGCCGACGAGCGCGGCGCCCTCCAGCCCGAGCGCCTGGAGCAGCTCGTCGTAGCAGAGGACGAGATCCCACAGGCCGTCGAGCTGGTAGACGTCGTCGGGCGTCTCCGGCGTCGTGCCCGGATGCTCCGGCGCGTGCACCGTGAAGCTCTTCGCCAGCTCGTCCAGGAACGGATCCCAGGTCAGCCCCCACGGGCCGTGAAAGAACACCAGCGCCGGGCCGCTGCCCTTCGACTGCACCCGGATGCGGACCTTCCCGTCCCAGACCGCGACCGTGCGGTCGCTCACTGGACTACCCTCCGACGAAAGTCGGACGGTCTGGAACCATCGAGAGACGAGAGTGGGGCGAGGCGATCAGCGTTCGGGGAGAGCCACGGTCGCTCGCCGCGCGACGGCCACCATGAGACCCGCTCCCCCGAACAAAACGAAGA